>CAZWXF010000016.1:18928-32580 GCA_964638055.1 uncultured Bifidobacteriaceae bacterium
CGGTCGAGCCCGTCGAGACCAAGCCCCTCGAATGCCGCGTCGAGCCCGTCGAGACGACCCCGACGTCAGAGGCCCGCTGCGCGCTGCTGCGTCGCTGTCATGGTGCGACGTGCCACCCCGGTGGCGAGGGATGCACCGCCGCGGCCCGTCACGTCACGATGTGGGCATGCTGCTGAGCCTTGTCGTCGCCAGGCGCGTTCAGTCCGGGGAGATCGACCTCGTCTTCCGGCGGTGGCGTCGGCCCAGCGTACGCCCGGGTGGGCGGCAGCTCACCCAGGTCGGCGAGCTCGACATCCTGGCCGTGGACGTCGTGGAGCCCGCCGACATCGACGACGCACAGGCTCACCGCGCCGGCTACCCCGACGCTGCCGCCCTCCTGGCGGACCTGTTCCGGGAGCGGGCAGGAGGCCGGGCCCGGACGGCCCATCCCGAGCCGGACAGCCCGGTCTACCGGGTGCGTGTCGGCTACCGGGGGCCCGACCCGCGGGTCGCCCGGCGCGAGGCACTCCTTGGCCCGGAGGAGCTGAACGGGATGCTCGAGGACCTGCGGGGCATCGACGCCCGCGCTGGGCGAGCCTGGGCGGTGAGCGCCCTGCGCCTGATCCGGGACTGGCCGGGGCGGCGCGCGCCGGAGCTGGCGGAGCTCGCGGGGTGGCACACAGCGCCCTGGAAGGCCAACGTGCGCCGGCTCAAGGAGCTCGGCCTGACCGAGAGCCTGCCCGTCGGCTACCGCCTCTCGCCTCGTGGCGAGCAGGTGACGGCCGCCCTCGGCCCGCCCTGAGCGGTGCCGAGCGGTCCTTGGCTCCGCGCGCGAGTCCGACATCGACCGGTCGCACGCCTCAGACCGGTCGCACGCCTCAGACCGGTCGCACGCCTCAGACCGGTGGCACGCCTCAGACCAGCCGCACGGCTCAGGCGAGTCGCACGCTGTCGAGCACGGCCGCGATGTCACCCTTCGACCTCGCGGCGGCCAGCGCGGCCACCTTCTCGTCGTCGAGGAACACGTGGGCGATGCTGCCGAGCAGGGTGAGATGGTCGTCGCCAGCCCCGGCGATCCCGACGACGTAGTGCGCGAGCTCCCCGTCGCCGTTCCAGTCGATGCCATCGGGGTACCGGATGAACGACAGCCCGGTCGCCCGGATGGATGCCTTGGCCTCGTTCGTGCCGTGCGGGATCGCCAAGCTGTTGCCGACATAGGTCGACACCGACTTCTCGCGCTCGTGCATCGAGGTGATGTAGGCCGGCTGGACCGCGCCGGTGGCCACCAGCAGGCGACCTGCCTCGTCGATGGCATCGTCGCGGGTGCGGGCGGTCCCCTCCAGCACGATCGCTTCGTCGGGCAGCAGCGAGCGAAGGCCCCCAGCCTGAGCCTCGGTCGCCGGAGCCTGGACTGCCTGGGCCTGGGCTGCCGGCGCGGCGGCTGCGGTACCAGCGGCGGCTGCACCGGCTGGCGACGCTGCGGGAGCCCGGTTCGTCTCGTTGAGCATCGTCACGACGTCGTCGTAGCGGGGGCTCGCCATGAAGTTGTCGACTGACACGTGGATCGCCGAGCCCGTGCGCTGGCGCGCCCGATCGGTGAGGTCCTGGTGGGTGACCACCAGGTCGTAGGTGTCCTCCAGGTTGGCGATGGACTTGTTGACCACGGTGACGTCGCGGAAGCCGGCGTCCTGGATCTTCTTGCGCAGCACCGAGGCACCCATCGCGGAGGAGCCCATCCCGGCGTCGCAGGCGAACACGATCGACCTGATCGGTCCGGTGTGGTGGTCAGCGCCCGAGCTGGCCAGCGTGGAGGCGATGGACTCCTTGCCCTTCATCGCGACCATGCTGCGCGTCGCGGCCTCGAGGTCGGCCTCCCCCCAATCGCCCTTGTCCAGCCGCAGCAGGACCGATGCGACCAGGAAGCTGACCGTCGCCCCACCCACCACCGACAGCGTCACTCCGAGGAAGCTGTCCGGGGCCGTCTGGGCATAGACCGCGAAGATCGATCCGGGTGCGGCTGGAGCGCGCAGGCCGGAGTTGAACAGCACGTTGATGAAGATCTGCGTCATACCGCCGGCGATCATCGCCAGGACCAGGCGGGGCCTCATGAGCACGTAGGGGAAGTACACCTCGTGGATGCCGCCGAAGAAGTGGATGATCGCGGCACCCGGCGCGGTCGCCCTCGCGGCGCCCTTGCCGAAGAACGTGTACGCCAGCAGCAGTCCCAGGCCGCCGGCGGGGTTGGCCTCGAGCAGGAAGAGCACGGACTTGCCCGTCTCGGCAGCCTCCTGGATGCCGAGCGGAGTCAGGACCCCGTGGTTGATGGCGTTGTTGAGGAACAGCACCTTCGCCGGCTCGATGAACAGCGACGTGAGCGGGAGCAGCGAGTTCTCGACCAGGAAGTTGACGGCATCGCCGAGCCGGTCGATCGCCCAGAGCAGCGGGGGGGCCAGGACGAACATCCCGAGGACCGCCATGACCGCCCCGAGGATGCCGGCGGAGAAGTTGTCGACGAGCATCTCGAAGCCCGGCTTGATCCTGCCCGCCCAGATGCCGTCGACGCGCTTCATCACCCAAGCGGTCAGCGGTCCCATGATCATGGCGCCCAGGAACATGGGCGAGCCCGCTCGATCACCGATGAAGAGCGGGCTGCTGGTCGCCATGATCACGCCGATCACGGAGAAGCCCCCGACGACGCCACCGCGAACGCCGTAGACCATCTTCCCGCCGGTGTAGGCGATCAGGATGGGCAGCACGTAGTAGATCGAGGGCCCGACGACCGTGGCGATCTTCTCGTTGGGCGTCCACCCGACGGGGATGAAGAACGCCGTCACGATGCCCCACGCGATGATCGCGGCGATGTTGGGCATGATCATGTTCGACAGGAAGGTGCCGAACTTCTGCACGCGCACCCGCAATGACGTCCCGGCTGCGGGAGATACCGTCTCACTGGCCATGGTGAGTCCTTCCGCTCTGGGAATCGGCACGCTTGCAGTACCCCGCGAAATGGCATGTATGCATGCCGTCCCAGCGGGAATCAACTGTCGTCAGCCTGCTGCCATGACGGTTGCACCCGTCTCCCCTGCCAAGGAAGGTTCGCCATGAAGGCTCTTCGCTTCTACGCACCCGAGGACGTGCGATTGGAGGATGTCCCGGAGCCCGCGTGCGGGCCGGACGAGGTCAAGCTGAGGGTCCGCAACTGCTCGACGTGTGGCACGGACGTGAAGATCTTCTACAACGGCCACCAGAACCTGACTCCCCCGCGGATCACCGGTCACGAGATCGCCGGGGAGGTCGTGGAGGTGGGCGCGGACGTGAATGCGACCTACGGGTCGAGCTGGCAGGTGGGCGACCGCGCGCAGGTGATCGCTGCGGTGCCGTGCGGAGAGTGCCACGAGTGCCGCAAGGGCTGGATGGAGGTCTGCCAGAACCAGACCTCGGTCGGCTACCAGTACGAGGGCGGCTTCGCCGAGTACATGATCGTCCCGCGCGAGGTGCTCAAGGTCGACGGGCTCAACCGGATCCCCGACAACGTCGGGTTCGACGAGGCCTCCGCGGCCGAGCCCATGGCCTGCGCCATCAACGCCCAGGCACTGCTGGGCATCGAGGAGGGCGACACCGTCGTCGTGTTCGGCGCCGGCCCGATCGGCTGCATGCACATCCGGATCGCCCGCGGTGTCCATCGGTGCGGGCCTGTCTACCTGGTCGACGTCAACGCCGCGCGGCTGAAGCTCTCCGCCGATGCGGTGCACCCCGAGGAGACGATCGACGGCTCCCAGGTCGACGTGGTCGAGCGCGTCATGGAGCTCACCGGGGGCCGCGGGGCGGACGTGATCATCACCGCCACCGCCGCGAACATCACGCAGGAGCAGGCCATCTCGATGGCCGCTCGCCAGGGCAGGATCTCCTTCTTCGGGGGGCTGCCGAAGAACGACCCCTTCATCCGGTGCGACTCGAACCTCGTCCACTACCGGCAGCTGCACATCCACGGCGCCAACGGCTCGTCGCCCACGCACAACAAGAGGGCCCTGGAGTACATCTCCACCGGCCAGGTCCCGGTCAAGGACCTCATCACCGCGCGCATCCCGCTGGCGAACGTCCTGGACGCGTTCCAGATCGTCAAGAACGGCGAGGCCATCAAGGTCACCGTCGAGCCCTGAGGCCACCGGGCCGCGCGGGGCCGAAGGCCGTAGCCTGCGGCGCATGGCCGATCCGACCACCCCCACCGCGAGCCCCGAGTGGGCCGAGGACCTGCGCCTGGCCCTGGACCTCGCCGACGAGGCGGACGCCGTGTCCATGTCGCGCTACCGGGCAGACGACCTCGTGGTCGAGACCAAGCCGGATCTCACCCCGGTCACCGAGGCCGACCGGGCGATCGAGGTCCTGCTGCGCGACCTCATCCGGCAGCTGCGCCCCGACGATGACGTCCTGGGCGAGGAGCTGGGCGGGACCCTGGCCGGCGGGCGCACCTGGGTCATCGACCCCATCGACGCGACGAAGAACTACGTGCGGGGTGTCCCGGTCTGGGCGACGCTGGTGGCCCTCGTGGTGGACGCCCATGTCGTCGTCGGTGTGGCCAGCGCGCCCGCCCTTGGTCGGCGATGGTGGGCCGGCAGGGGGCTGGGCAGCCACACCCGCGGGCCGGAGGGCCAGAGGCGGCTGGCCGTGTCGGCGGTGTCGAGCCTCGCCGATGCCAGCTTCTCGTTCAGCGACCACGTGGGATGGGGAACGGGCTCGCTGGCCTCCCTCACCTCCTCCACCTGGCGATCGCGCGCCTACGGCGACTTCTGGTCGCACCTGCTGGTGGCCGAGGGAGCGGTCGACATCGCAGCAGAGCCCGAGCTCGGCGTATGGGACATCGCGGCGCTGATCCCCATCGTGGAGGAGGCAGGGGGCCGGGTCACCGGATACGACGGCTCCCCCGCTCTGGGCGCCGGCAGCGGCCTGACCACGAACGGGCGCCTCCACGATCAGGCACTGGACCTGCTGCGCTGAGCTGCCCCCCGACCTGCCCTTCCGATCCTGCCCCCTTCCGATCCTGCCCCCTTCCGATCCTGCCCCGTTCCGATCCTGCACATCCGATGCTGCACACGGGATCAGATCGCGGCTGACCCGCCGTGATCCTCACGCGTGATCTCCCGCAGGCGCGCGTACAGGGGCCAGGCCAGCGCGTCCGGCAGTGAGACCAGCACCCGGTTGTAGGCATGGTCGCGCAGGCCGATCGCCAGCCCGGGACCGGGCTTCTGCAGGATGCAGAAGTCCCGCCCATGCTTCGTCCACGCGGTGCCCCACAGGATGATGCCGGGGTACCCCAGTCCCATCACCGAGATGTTGTGCTGCACCAGATCCCAGATGTTGCGCGCGTGGTCCACCGACGAGATGTTGCCGCGGGGAACCACGAACTCCTCACGATGCACCGCGCGACGCTCCGGCGCGTCCAGAGTCACGCGCAGGTTCAGCCCGTCGAAGTTCACGTGGGCCACAGCGGCAGTGTGGCACCGTGCGAGGCCGGGCGCACCCCCCCGACCCAGCTCGGGCACCCCCGGGGGCCGTGCCCGCCCTCGGCCATCGCCCGGGCGGGCCGGTGTGACATGCCCGCCCGAGGCGGTCGGCCGGCCCACAGGTGGTCAGCGGCGGCCGGTCCCCAGAGCCCGGAACCGCCCTCCCATCGGCCTTTCCGACGATCTGCGGGGGCCGGTCCCCGGGGCAGCCGGTGCCCCGCCCGCTGCAGGGGGCGTCACGCAGCGACGTGGCGCAGTATGTCCAGTGAAGGCCGTGTCCACTACGTTTGGCCCCATCCCCACGCACCAGGAGGCCTCGATGACCGTCAAGCACGTGATCCAGGGCAAGGGCGCATTCGTCGCGACCATCCTGCCCGACGCAACGCTCACCGAACTCGTCGAGACCCTGGCCGAGCACCGCATCGGTGCCATGGTCGTCTCCTCGGACGGCACCCACATCGAGGGCATCGTCTCCGAGCGCGACATCGTCCGTGCGCTGCGCGGGCCCGCGCACGTCATCGAGCTGGACTCGGTCCTCGTCCGCCAGATCATGACCTCCGATGTCACCACCTGCTCGCCCGGCACGTCGATCGACGAGGTGATGGCGGTCATGACCGAGAGCCGCATCCGCCACGTCCCCGTCGTCCTGGAGGAGGCGCTCGTGGGGATCGTGAGCATCGGCGACATCGTCAAGGCGCGCATCTCCCACCTCGAGCTGGAGCGCTCGGCGCTTGTCGACTATGTGACGATGGGTCGCTGAGGGTCCCTCTATGGCGGAGTTCCGGGCCGAGCGCATCCAGGACATGATCAAGCCGATGCGCGTGGCTCCGGGCCGCAAGGTCCGCCTGCCGGACGACTTCGACACGGCGTGGACGCCCAAGGACCTGAGCAGGGAGGATGCCGACGAGCTGCTGGCTGCAGGCCTCGCGCATCTGGCCGGGCTGCAGGACCGGCTCTACTCGCAGGACACCTTCGGGGTGCTCCTCATCCTCCAGGCCATGGACGCTGCCGGCAAGGACGGGATCGTCAAGCACGTCATGACGGGCCTGAACCCCCAGGGCGTCCACGTGACCCCGTTCAAGGCCCCGTCCGAGCTCGAGCGCGATCACACCTACCTCTGGCGGGCCCAGGTGGCCGCCCCGGCGCGCGGGATGATCGGGATCTTCAACCGGTCGCACTACGAGGACGTCCTCGTGGTGCGGGTGCACCCGGAGCTCCTGGCCGGGTCGAAGCTGCCCCCGGAAGCCCGCACCGGAGACATCTGGGAGCGGCGCTATCGCGAGATCAACGACTTCGAGCGGCACCTGGTCGACAACGGGATACGCATCGCCAAGGTGTTCCTGAACGTGGGCCGGGAGGAGCAGCGGCAGCGATTCCTCGCGCGCATCGAGGACCCCGTCAAGAACTGGAAGTTCTCATCGGCCGATGTCGCGGAGCGCGCCCACTGGGACGACTACCAGAAGGCCTTCGCCCAGATGATCTCGGCGACCTCCACCAAGTGGGCCCCGTGGTACGTCGTCCCCGCCGATCGGAAGTGGTTCGCCCGCCTGAGCGCCGCAGCGATCCTGGCGCACACGCTCGTCGAGATCGATCCGCACTACCCGGTCCTGCCCGCGGCCGAGCTGGCCGAGCTGGACGTCGCAAAGCTGGGGCTCCTTGCCGAGGAGCCACCGGGAACGTAGCGACCCGGTGACCATCGCGGCCTCATTCACGGATGAGCTCCATGAAGTCCTTCGCCATCACCGGGCCGACCCGCACGGTGCCGTTCGGCAGCGGGACCCCCATGGTGTCACCTGTCGGATCCGTGATCAGTGCCTGCGCCAGGCCGATCTCGTCCAGGCTCAGCACAGCCTGTCCCAGCATCAGGATCTGGTCGTTGGGCGGCACCTGGAAGAACGCCGGGGTGGTTGCCAGGTTCACCTGGTTGTCGGGCCCGATGCTGGTCACCACGAGCATCGGGCCGGTGAGGGGATCGACCAGCAGCGTGCGCAGCTCGTCGGATCGGCTCGCCGGCGGACCCGCAGCCAGGCCAGACATGACCGCGACGGCCGTGAGGTCGGCGATCGGACGCTCCACCGGCTCCAGCTCACGGCCGACCACGAAGAACAGTGGGGACTCCGGCGACGTCGGGGTTGCCTGGGCCGATTCGGACAACGTGGGGATGGCACCCTCCGGGAGCGACTGCGCCTCGTCCTGCAGCGAGACCCCGCACCCCCCCAGCAGGGCCAGCCCCAGCAGACCCATCGCGACGATCAGCACTCGCCGGGCGAGCCTCACAGCGGCACCCCCACGGGGAGGTCGAGGGTGAACCGTGCCCCTCCCATCGGGGACGTCGAGACCAGCAGACGCCCACCGATCGCCTCGGCCTGCTCCCGCGAGATCGCCAGCCCGAGCCCGGCCCCCTCGATGCGCTCCTGAGCCGCGCGCTCGCCCCGGGCGAACGGCTCGAAGAGGCGCTCGACCTGCTCCGGGGACACTCCGGGCCCGGCGTCGTCGATGTGGATGTACACGTGGCCATCCTCAGCCATCACCAGGATCTGGCGAACCCCCCCACCATGGCGGTTCGCGTTGTCGACGAGGTTGGTCACCACCCGCTCGATCCGCCGGGCGTCGGTCACCACGGTGGGACGGTCCCCCCGGACAAGGTTCATCGGCAGGTCACGAGAGGCGAGGACGGCGTCGATGGTCGCCACGACATCGGTCGCGTCCTTCTGGACCGGGGCGGCAGCGGTGACGCTGGCTATCTCGAGCAGGTCCAGCAGGATGCGCGTGAGCCTGCGGGCCTGGCCCGCCAGCGTCGTGACGAGCCGCGCCTCCCGAGGCCCGAAGCTCTCGCGATGCGCCTCCAGCAGCTCCGCGGTGGCCACGACCGTGGTCATCGGCGATCGCAGCTCATGGCTGACGTTGGCCACGAATCGTCGCTCGCGATCGATGCGCGAGGCCACAGCCACGGCCATCTCGTTGAACGAGTCCGATATCGGGTCGAGGTCCGGGTCGCCGGTCTCCGGCAGGCGCACGGTGAGATCCCCCGCCGCGAGCTGGCGGGCGCCCGCGCCCAGGCGCTGAAGGGGACGCATGAGCCTGCCGCCCATGTACCGACCTACTCCTCCGCCGATCACGAAGGCCGCGACCGTGAGGATCAGCAGGAGGGTGCGAGCCTGAGCAAGGGTGTTGAGCAGGTCGGTCAGCGGGAACAGCTCGACGTACAGCCCGGAGGGCGTGTCCACGCCCACGCCGTAGTAGGCGCGCTTGTCCAGGGCGAACCGCTGCTGGGCTCCACCCTCGGCCACTGCCAGGTCGATCAGCGATCTCGGGATGCTGGACGGCTCCACCTGGCTTCCCCGCGAGAGCCACTCGCCGTCCACCCTGATCAGCGCCTGCGATGTCCCGGCCACGGGCAGCTGCCCCAGGGCGTCCAGCGGTTCGACCCCTCCCGCGATCGCGGCGTCCACCGACTTGGCATCGAGCAGAGCGCGGGTCAGTCCTGCGGACTCGCGCTGGTTGGTCAGGTAGGTGCGGCTGACCAGGTAGATGGCGCTGGATATCAGCAGTGCCACCACCATCGACAGCGCGCCGAACACCACGGCGACGCGGGACCGCAGCCCCAGCTGGAACACGATCGGGCCTTCAAGCCTTCAACCGATAGCCGAAGCCACGGACAGTGAGCAGGTGAACGGGATCGGCCGGGTCCGCCTCCATCTTCGCTCGCAGGCGGTACACCAGATTGTCGACCACTCGACCGTCGCCCGGGTTCCGGTAGCCCCACACGTTGCGCAGCAGGTCGTCGCGGCTGACGACGCGCTCGCGGGCCCCGATCAGCTCGGCCAGGAGCTTGAACTCCGTGGGCGAGAGCGGGACGATCCGCTCCCCCACCTCCACCTCGGCAGTGTCCGGGCGCAGGCGCACCTCGCCGCACTCCAGCAGGCCCTCGTCGGAGACGTCAGTGGCCCGGCGGATCTGCGCGCGGATGCGGGCCATCAGCTCCTTGGTGACGAAGGGCTTGGTCACGTAGTCGTCCGCGCCCGCTTCCAGCCCTGAGACCACGTCGTGGCTGTCTGCCTGGGCCGTGACGACGATGATCGGCACGCGGCTGGTGGCTCGAACGCTGCGGACGACGTCGAGGCCGTGGATGCCGGGCAGACGCAGGTCGACCAGCAGGACGTCGGGATCCTCGTCCTGTCCGAGGATCAGCGCCTGCTCGCCGTTGGGCGCCTCCAGCACGCGGTACCCCTCGTCCTCCAGCGCGTAACGCAGGACGAGCCGGATCTCCTCATCGTCCTCGACGACCATCACCGTCTTAGCCACGGGCTCATTCAACCCCGACGAACGTCTCCGCGGAGCCACTGCCGGGGTCGCGGGGAGGCTTGGGACACATTTGGGAGGTCTCAGGGGGTCAGACCGGTCGCAGGAGCTGCAGGACCGGGACACCCTGGTCGTGGGCCGCGCTCATCCGGATCGGCTCGCCGGCCACGAACTGCCTGATGGCGTGCGCCAGTTCGCGTGGGTGCGAGTAGTTGATCGCGTGCGCGGCGCCCTGGAACAGCACCACGGTGATCTGCGGGGGCATCTGGGCCAGGGCGGCCCGGATGCGCTTCCAGGATGGTCGTAGCGGGTCCTCGCTGCCGATCACCACCATGACCGGGATCGGGATGGACATGAAGCGCTCGTACGCGGGGAAGCGGGTCATCTGGGCGAACAGGCGCATGGCCCGGCCGACCCCGAAGCGCAGGTAGTCCGGCGCGGCCACCCTGATCATGCCTGGCGGCTCGCCGAGGCCGTCTCGGATCATCTGGCCGACGGCCCGGAGGAAGGGCTGGTTCTGCTTGCCTCCGGCCAGACCGACCATGACGGCCATGGAGACGCGCCGGGGGTGCAGCCGGATCAGCTCGGCGGTGATGGCACAGCCCAGGGAGTTGCCGACCAGGACGGCCGAGTCGATGTCCAGCGCCTCCATGAATCCCGCGAGGCTCTCGGCCAGCTCGGTCAGGTCCAGCGGGGTGGCCGGCTTGGGGCTGCGTCCGAACCCGGGCAGGTCGGGGACGTAGACCCGGAAGGTGCTGGTGAGCAGCTCTGCCGTCGGCAGCAGGTACGTCCCGGAGATGGCGAAGCCGTGCACGTGGACCATGGCCGGGGCATCCGCAGGCCCCGACACCCGGTAGCGGATCCAGTTGCCGCCCACGAGTACGGAATTCCAGATGAAGCTCGAGTCCGCCATGCCCGGATACTGCCAGCCGGGACCGGGAGTTTCCCTGACCCGGCCGCGGTGACCGAGGCGATCAGCCGATGAGCGCGCGCAGGGCCTCGTCACCGGGGCGGGCCCGCAGGGTCTCGGGGGCGACCCCGGCCTTGCCGGTGATGGCCGCGACCTGCCGCTGCTGGCGCGTTGTCGCGATCGAGATCACCTGACCGCTTGCGCCCGCCCGCGCGGTGCGCCCGGAGCGGTGCAGGTACTCCTTGGGGCCGTGCGGCGGATCGACATGAAGCACAAGCTCCACATCGTCGACGTGGATGCCGCGCGCGGCGACGTCGGTGGCCACGAGGACGTCGATGACGCCGGCGCGGAAGTCAGCCAGGGTACGGGTCCGTTGGCCCTGCTTCATCCCGCCGTGCAGCGCGGCGCAGCGGACTCCCACGTCGGCGAGCTGGGCGGCCAGGCGGTCGGCGCCCATCTGCGTGCGGACGAAGGCGACCGTGCGCGTGCGCTGGGCGGTCAGCTGCTCGGTCACAGCGTCCTTGTCCTTGGGGTGGACCAGGACGACGTGGTGGGTCATGGAATCAGCAGCGGACGGATCGGCCTCGGCGCCGACGTGGGCGGGGTCCTTCAGGTGGCCGCGGACGAGGCGGTCGACATCGGAGTCCAGCGTCGCCGAGAAGAGCAGGCCCTGGGCCGTGGGCGGCAGCTGCCCGAGGATCTCCTCGATCTCGGCCATGAATCCCAGGTCGGCCATGTGATCGGCCTCGTCGATGACGAAGACCTCGACGGCTGACAGGTCGACCGCTCCGCGTTGGGCCAGGTCCACGAGGCGTCCCGGAGTGGCGACCACGATCGCGGCCCGCTCCAGCCCCCGGATCTGGCGGTCGTACGAGGAGCCGCCGATCACGAGCTGGACGGGGAGGCCCTGCGGGCGGCCCAGCGGCTTGATGACGTCACCGACCTGCATGGCCAGCTCACGGGTGGGCGCGAGGACCAGGCCGAGGGGCTGGCGCGGGCGCCGGGCGACCGAACGCAGGCGCGTGAGCATCGGCAGCGCGAAGGCCAGCGTCTTGCCAGAGCCGGTCTGGGCGCGGCCGAGGACGTCGCGGCCTGCCAGCGCCGGCGGGATCGCGAGGCTCTGGATGGGCGTCGGGTCGGTGATGGCCGAAACGGCCAGGATCGCGGCGATCGTTGTGGGCACGCCCAGGTCCACGAAAGCGTTGGGGCCGACCAGGGCGGGCGCAGCCGGCTGGCGGATCGGGGCCACGCCGGCGACACGGGCGCGGTTGGCGGGGCGCTCGTCCCCCGGGCCTCGGCGGCGGGGTCGCTCGGGGCGATCCGCGAAGGCGGGGCGGCCGGCGGCCGCGGGCTGGCCCGGGCGCACGTCGCGGTCGTCACGCCGGGGGCGGTCGTCACGCCGGGGACGGTCAGCACCCTGAGCTCGGTCGTCATGCCGAGGTCGATCGGAGCGCTGCGGTGCCTGCACCGGACGGTTGTCGTCGCGTGATCGACCGTTGCGGCCCGGCCTAGTGCCCGGCGGGCGGCCCGCGCCGTCGCGGCGGCGAACAGGACGGTCGGGGTACCAGTCCAGCCCGAAGTCCTCGCGCGACGGGCGCGAGCTGCTGCCGGAGGACCCCGGCGTAGTGGCCGGGCGGCTGCCCGCGACGGCACGGCTGGGACGGTCAACCACGGGGCCCTTGCCCCGGGAGCCGGGACGTGGGGGTCCGGAGCTCTGGTTGCGTCCGGGTCGGGGCCCGGAGGGGCCGGATCGAGGGGCGGATCGGGACGCGCGCGACGCATCGCGGTGGGACATGGAGCCTCCGAAGGAACGGGTCGGCCCTGACCACCGACTGGCATGAAGCGGCGCGGCGAGACGCCGGCACCCCATGGTCCTGCCCGGTGGGGTCAAAGCGCAAACCTGGCTCGCGTAAGGAGACGCACGGCACGACAGTATCCCGGTGGATGCGGACCTACCGGACACTTGGGCGAGGGCGGCACCGGGGGGTCACGTGCCGCTCGCTGCACCGGCCGCGCCAACATCCAGGCCTGGCAGGGCGAAGTGGTTCTCCCCGAAAGGCTCGGCAAGTCCGTCGGCCACGAGCCCGAGGAGTGCCCGCTCCCGCTGCACGGGATCGGCGACCCAGGCCTGGTCGAGCCGCTCCCGCCCGACGGGCCCGCCTGCCTCGCGCAGGACTGCCAGCAGCAGGCCGCGCACCTGCCGGTCGGTCCCCGCGAATCGCTGCGCGGGCCGCGGTGGACCCATGCCGGCAGGCCTCCCGGCCACCGACCAACCACATCCGCGAGTCACCGGGCAGCGCTGGCATCCGGGACTGCCTGCCGTGCAGACGAGCGCTCCCAGCTCCATGGCAGCGATCGACCAGCGGGCCGCGGTCGCTGGATCCCTCGGCAGTAGCGCATCGGCCGAACTGCGCTCCGCAGCCGAGATCGACCGCGGCGCGTGCTCCCGGCCGCCCACCACGCGGGCAAGGACCCGGCGCACGTTGGTGTCCAGGACGAGGGCCCGCTGACCGAACGCGAAGGCGCGCACGGCGCCAGCCGTGTACTCGCCCACGCCCGGCAGCTCGCGCAGCGCCGCCTCGTCGCGGGGCACCTGCCCGCCGTGCTCCTCGCAGATGCGCCGTGCGGCCGCGTGCAGCCGCAGCGCCCGGCGCGGATAGCCCAGGCGACCCCACTGTCGGATGGCCTCACCCGGGGGCGCGGCGGCCAGGTCTGCAGGCTCGGGCCAGCGCGCCATCCAGTCCCGCCACGCGGGGACCACGCGGGAGACCGGCGTCTGCTGGAGCATCACCTCGGAGACGAGCACGCCCCAGGGAGTCCGGTCGGGCTCACGCCAGGGCAGGTCGCGCCGATGGATCTCGAACCAGGCGATCACCGCGGACACCAAGTCGGAGCCGGACTCGTCGTGATCGGCCACAGGGACAGTCTCGCCCCTCCATCGACCCCGCCGGTCGAGCCCG
>CAZWXF010000016.1:32680-35652 GCA_964638055.1 uncultured Bifidobacteriaceae bacterium
GTGATCGGCCACAGGGACAGTCTCGCCCCTCCATCGACCCCGCCGGTCGAGCCCGTCGAGACCATCGCCCGAGCCCGTCGGTCGAGCCCGTCGATCGGTCGAGCCCGCCGGTCGAGCCCGTCGAGACCATCGGTCGAGCCCGTCGAGACCCCCCTTGCGCCATCTCCTAGGCTCGCGCCCGTGCGACTGAGGTTCTTCGGAGGGCTCGCGATCGACGCCCCCGAGGCACCCGGTGGGACCGTCTCGACAGGCTCGACGCGACGCGCGGCCGTGCGCGGCCGGGGGCAGGAGGCGCTGCTCTTCCGACTCGCCCTGGACCCGGGTTCGACCGTCCGGCTGCGTGCCCTGATCGAGGATGTGTGGCCCGACGACCCTCCCGAGGATCCGCGCGCCGCCCTCCAGTCACTGGCATCCCGCCTGCGACGGGCGCTCCCGCCCGGACTGCTGGAGGCGGCGCCCGGTGGTTACCGACTCCTCCTGGATCGGGTGGCCGTGGACCTCACGCACTTCCAGGACCTCGTCGCGGCGGCGCGCCGATCGACCGACCCGTCGGAGGCGGCGGCGTTGGCTCGCTCGGCCCTGGACCTGTGGACGGGTGACCCGTGGGTCCCCGGTGACTCGTTCGACTGGGTCATCCGAGACCTGTTCGAGGACCGGGGACACGCCGAGCGGCTGCTGCGCACCGACAGCGCCACGACGGCGGCGCCTGCCACGACGCTCCCGGGCATCTCCGAGAACGTCCCCGCCGCACTGACGCCCCTCGTCGGGCGCCGAGTCGAGCTCGACCTGATCGCCGTGCAGCTGGCGACCGAACGGCTGGTCACGATCATCGGCCCGGGGGGCGCGGGCAAGACCACACTGGCGCTGGACACGGCTCGTCGGCGGCCGGGATCCGTGGTCGTGGAGCTCGCGCCCGCCGGTCCAGGCGAGGTCTGGGCGGCCCTCGCGGGGGTCGTGGGACGCACCATCCGGCTCGCCGACACCCCGGCCCTGCCCACCACGGCCCGGGAGCGCGCCCTCGACGCGCTGACCGGGCGGCGCGTTCTCATCGTCCTGGACAACTGCGAGCACGTCTCTGCCGAAGCCGCCGCGGTGGCGCTGGACCTGCTGCGAAGCGTCCCGGGCGCCCAGCTGCTGGCCACGAGCCGCGAGCCGCTGGGGCTGCCCGGCGAGGCGTTCGTCGACCTGGGCCCGCTGCCGGAGGCCGACGCGACCGAGCTCTTCCTGCGGCGAGTACGGGCAGCCCGGGGTCACCCGCCCACGCCCGCCGAGGCCGACGCAGTGACCCGCATCGTGCGGCGCCTCGACGGGCTCCCCCTGGCACTCGAGCTGGCTGCCGCGAGGACCCGGACCCTGTCGGTCGCCGAGATCGACGCCGGACTGGACGACCGGTTCGCCCTGCTCGCCAGCGGGCCGAGGACCGCCGACCCCCGGCACCAGACGCTGCGGGCCCTCATCGACTGGAGCTGGGAGACCCTGACCGACCCGGAGCGCACGGCTCTGCTGGCGGCGTCGGTCTTCCCGGATGGTCTCGACGTCGCCGACACTGTCGTCGTCGGGGAGCACTTCGGCACGCAGGCCGGCGCGTTCGATCAGCTCATCGACCGCTCGCTGGTGCACAGGGCGCATGGGCGGCTGCGGATGCTCGAGACAGTCCGGGAGTACGGCGTCGACCGACTGAGGGCTGGCGGCCGGGAGGCCGACTTCCGGACGCTCCAGGCCCGTGCCGTCGCCCGGCTCGCCGCCACCCGCGACCCGCTGCTTCGTGGTCCACGGGTCCACGAGGGGCTGGCCTGGTTCGACGCCAACGAGGAGAACATCAGCCTGGCGGTGCGCACAGCAGCAGGTTCCCCCGAGCTGCGGCCGGTCGGGGTGAGCCTGGTCCGGGCTGCGATGTGGGCCTGGCTGATGCGCGAGCGGTTCGAGGACCTGCAGGCGGGTCTGCGGACGTTCGCCGATCCGAACGAGCCGATGGACTCCGAGGCGGCGGTCGTCGTCAACGGCTTGGGGCTTCTGGTCAGGGCGTTCCTGGCATCGAACGCGGCTCGCGGCATGGACCCGGAGGCGCCCGCCGACACCGAGCCCGCACGACTGGCAGCGCATGTGGATGCGCTGGCAGAGGCAGCGGCGCGCTTCCCGTCCGAGCTCTCCGCCGCCATCCCGCCGATGCTCACCGCAGTGGCCAAGGACCTTCAGCAGCCGCCCCACGCCAGCACCTCGTGGCGGTGGAGCATGCGGATCGAGGTCGAGGACCTGGCCGAGCTCCCTGCGTGGACGCAGGCATTCCTCTGCCTCATGGCGGCGGTCATGGCACAGAACGGCGGGGACCTGACCGCGCTGGGACTCGAGAGCGAGCGCGCGCTGGAGCGGTTCTCAGAGCTGCAGGACGTGTGGGGCACCGCCGTTGCAGCCCAGATGCGCGCGGAGTGGCTGATGGTCGAGGGCCGCCTCGAGGAGGCACTGGAGCTGGCCGACCGGTCGTCGGACGGACTGCGCGGACTCACCTCGGCGTCGGACCTCATCCAGCAGCGCTCAATGGCCCTCAGCGTGCTCATCCGGCTTGACCGGCTCGACGACGCTCGACGACGGCTCGACGAGATAACGGCAATCGCGCGGGCCGACGGCTCAGAGCGCGCGCTGCTCCAGGCGGAGCTCGCTGCGGCGGCGCTGGCGATCGCCGCCGGCGACGGCGAGACGGCCCTGCGGCACCTCAATGCGACGAAGGTCCAGAGCGGTCCGATGGTGGACCAGATCATCGCGTGGCGTGCGATGCTGCGCGCCAGGGCACTGATGCTGTGCGAGCGACCGGAGGAGGCTCGCACGACGCTCCGAGCGGCGATGCCGACGGCCCTGCACAGCGGTGACCAGCCGATCATCGCCGATGCTGCCCTCACGCTGGCCATCTGGTTGGCAGGAGCCGGGCAGGAGGACGAGGCCCGGCGGGCGCTGGCTGCGTCCGTGCGGATCCGCGG
>CAZWXF010000017.1:0-33102 GCA_964638055.1 uncultured Bifidobacteriaceae bacterium
TCGACCGGCGAAGCCCCACGGACGGTCTCGACGGGCTCGACCGGCGAAGCCCCACGGACGGTCTCGACGGGCTCGACCGGCGAAGCCCCACCGATGGTCTCCACGGGCTCGACCGGCGGGGACGACGTCCCGCCCGGCGTCAGCTGGCGGGCTCGATGATGAAGACCGGGGTCAGCTCGTCCTTCTGGCCCATCGGGTTGTCCAGCATGATCAGGCGCGCGTCCGCCGCCGCGAACGGCACGTTGGCGCTCATGCCGATCACCTCGACGTTGATGTTGTTGCCGTCGATCATGTACGCCGCGCACCCGAAGCGGTCGGCCAGGGCGTTGCACAGCGCGTCGGGGTCCTTGGGCGGGAGCATCGCGTACTCGTCGAAGGGCGGCATCGCGTCGGGGTTGAACCCGTCGATCTCGCTGATCCGGTTGCCGGCGATGCGGTAGAAGTCGCCGCGCCGCTTGAGGACGAACTTGGTGAACCCGCCGCCCACGACGGCGGCGATCATCCGCGGATAGCCGGCCTCCTCGATGGCGACCTGCATCTTCTTCGGGTGGCTGTAGCCGATGTCGCCGTTGTCGTTCTTGGTGACGTACTTGACGATGAGCCGGGCCAGCCACGAGTCCTGCACGTCGCTGATGTGGCGCACATCGCCCTGGCAGATGGACACGAACTTCTCCGACAGGCACAGCACGCTCGTGCCCTTGATCCGGTCACCGGCGTGCTGCTCGATCACGCCCGCGAGGTCCTCGCCGATGCCCACCAGATGGGTCCGGACAGGGATGCGCTCGTAGGTGCGGCCCCCGACTGAGATGCTCGACGTGGCGGTCACGGATCAGACCCTACTCGCGGGTTGGCCATCGCTCCCGTCGCGCGGGGACGCAGGCCCCAGGCCGGGGCCATGCCGGGACTCAGTCCAGCTGGGGTGCCGAGGCCTGCACCTGGGCCATCCAGGCCGTGAGCTCGTCGGGATGTCGCGGGAGCTCGGCCGACAGGTTCACCGGGCCACGGGCGGTCGCCTGGATGTCGTCCTCGATCCGCACCCCGATCCCCCGCAGCTCCTCGGGGACCGACAGGTCGTTGGGCTGGAAGTAGATGCCGGGCTCCACCGTCAGGACGTGGTTCACGCCGAGCAAGCCGTGCGTGTAGGCCGCCTCCCGGGCCTGCGCGCAGTCGTGGACGTCCAGGCCGAGGCTGTGGGAGACGCCGTGCAGCGTGTACCGCCGGTGCCGGCCCGCCCCCGGCCGCTCGGGATCGTCGCCGCAGGACACCGCGGCAGGCACGTCGAGGATCCCCCAGCTGTGCAGGTGCTCGGCGAGGACCCACGTCGCGGCCCGGTGGGCGGAAAGGAAGTCGTGGCCCACGATCACCTCGGAGATCCCGGCCTGCTGGGCCTCGAGGACCGCCTCGTAGACTCGCCGCTGCTCCGGGCGCCACGTCCCGTCCAGGGGCATGGTCCGCGTGACGTCGGCCGTGTAGATCGCGTCGGTCTCGATGCCCATGTCGGCCAGCAGCAGATCACCGCTGCGCAGGCGGCCGTGGTTGCGCCACCAGTGCAGCGTCGTGGCGTGGGAGCCGGAGGCCAGGATCGAGCCGTATCCGACCTCGTTGCCCTCCAGCCGAGCCCGTCGCCAGAAGGTCCCCTCGAGCCACCGCTCGCCACGCACGGGCCGGTCGAGCACCCCCGGGATCTCTCGCACGACATCGGCGAAGCCGCGGGCCGTCGCCGCGCAGGCCTCGCGGAGGCGGGCGATCTCCCAGTCGTCCTTGCTCAGACGCAGCTCGTCGATGACCGGCCCGAGGCGCTCGTCGGCCGCTCGGGGCAGGAGGGCGTCGACGAGCTCGTCGTGGCCGCGCAGCAGCAGGGTGGCGGGTTCCGCGAGCCGCGCCAGCTCGCCGGGCAGCTCGGCCAGGGGCCGCGTGGCCAGCCCCAGGACCTCCTCGGTCTGGGCCGGCGTGGGGACGTTGCCCACCCACAGCGCGCCGAACTGGTGGTCGGTGAAGTAGCCCTCGCTGCCGGGCGCGTGGTACTCGCGGACGAACAGGGTCGAGTCGTGCCCGCCGTCCTGTCGCGGGGTCATCAGCAGGACCGCCCCTTCGACGGTCTCGCCGGTCAGCCAGACGAACGCCGCGGTTGCCCGGAACGGGTAGTGCGTGTCGTTGGCCCGCGTCCGCAGCTGGCCCGCCGGCACCACGAGGGCGAGTCCCGGCAGGCTGGCGGACAGGGCTGCCCGTCGGGCCGCGGTCGGCGGCGTGCCCGCGCGGGCCGCGGGATGGGGCATCGCCGGGGCGGGCTCCCAGTCGCGGCCGAGCCACTCGACCAGCCCCGGGTGCATCGGGGCTCGCCTGCGCACGGCCTGCGGAGTCAGGGTCGCCTCCGGTGCCTCGCTCGGGACCAGCTCAGAGACATCGGACATGTCGGCACTCTAGGCCTCGAGGGGAGCTGCCGCCCTTCAGACTCGGGGCCGGCCCGGGCCTGAGGACAGCGCCGAGTGACAGTCCACATGTCGGCTGTCCGTCCCGCACGGCGTCGCTGCCAGGCCTGATCCGCATGGCGTCCTCAGATGGGTTCCTCGAAGCTGAGCTTCCTGCGCATCGTCTGCTCCGTGATGCGTTCGGCGAGCGTGACCCGCTGGTCGAGCGTGCCGGTCAGGACGGCGAACGGCTTGCCGTGGGCGATCAGCGCCCGGGCGAACTGCCTGGTCATCTCCGTGCGCAGGTGCGCGCCGTCGCGGGTGCCGTCCTGGGTGAAGGGGACGCCGTCGTGGTGGGTGAGCAGGTAGACGTCGCCGCGCCCCAGGTCTGTGGCGTCCAGCCGCGCGTGCGCTGCCCCGAGGTAGCGCCGTTCCCAGATCGGGGTGGCGAAGGCGTCGGTGTCACAGACGAGGACCGGCCCTCCGGCAGCCGCGGCGGTCTCCTCGACCGTCGTCTGCTGAGCGACGATGTCGACGAAGTCAGCCCGGGTCCACTCGACAGAGAGGGGAATGGTGCCTGTGGCGGTGGAGTCGGCGCGCTGCTTGCGCAGCGTGAGGTCGCGGCCGTACTCCTCGACGAGCGCCACGTTCGTCCAGGGGCCTCCGCGGGCGCGAAGTCGTGCGGCCAGCTGCCCTGCGACCGTGGTGGTGCCGGTGGACTCGGCACCGAGCAGGACGACGCGCGTGGCCAGCATCCGCCGGGTGCCCGGACCCAGGGTCTCCCAGCTGGCGAGCGGATCCGCCCGCAGGGCCGTCGCGGACCCAGGCACCTCTGTGCGGCCGGGATCGCACACGGAGTGCTCGACGCCCAGCCGTTCGGCGAGCTCCGGGCCATAGCTCTCGGAGGTCACCAGGAGGTCGACGGTCGGACAGTCGGACAGGTGGGCACGGAACGCCTCGACGTGAGCCGCCCACACGAGCGGGTCTGCCAGGTCGAACGGGGCCTCGTCGTACCCGGCGCGCCCCATGAGACGGTGGGTGTCGAGCTCAGCGGCGGCGGCGTCCTGCAGCAGCGCGTCGAGTCGCCGGGCGGGGCTGAAGGAGTCGCTCGCGGATCCCAGGCAGAGGACCACGACAAGGGACCGCCGCGTCAGGGCGCTGCGCAGCAGGTGCAGGTGCCCCGCGTGCGGGGGGTAGAACTTGCCGATGACCAGGGCCGCGCTCATGTGGCCACCGGCACCAGGCGGGGCTCGTCGGCGGTCAGGTCGGCGCTCCAGCGACGCAGGCCGATCACGCACAGGGCCAGGAAGCCCAGGTAGAGCAGGGCGGTCAGCCACAGGCCCTTGTAGGCGTACAGCGGGATGTAGATCAGGTCCGCGGCGATCCAGAGCCACCACGACTCGACGAGCTTGCGTCCCTGCCCGTAGGTCGCCAACAGGCTGAGCACCGTGGTGGTCGCGTCCGGCCACGGCACCGTGCTGCTCGTGAAGCTCATCAGCACCTGCGCGATCAGCACCGTGCCGACCATCCCGATCCCGGCCAGTGCCAGCCACTCGACGCGCCGGGTCCGGCGGACCCGCAGGGGGCCCTCGGGGCGCCCGCGCAGCCAGTTCCACCATCCCCAGAGGCCCAGGGCGATGTAGACGGCCTGAAGGCCCGCATCGGCGTACAGGCCGGCCTGCCAGAACAGGAACAGGTAGGCCACCACCTGGATCAGCCCGACCGGCCAGCTCCACGGGTTCTGCTTGCCGACCAGCCACACGCAGATCGCCCCGGACACGAACCCGATCACCTCGACGACTGTGACCGGCCCGCCGAGCATCCACGCAACCGGATGCCAGAGCAGCTCGCCCAGCAAGCTCAGCATGGGTCGGACCTCAACCCGGTCAGCCGCTCGCGGTCGAGCACCAGCGTGGTGACGGGGAGGCCGGCCTCGGGGGGTTCGGCGAACGTGCCGACCAGCCACCGGATCCGGTCCTGGTCGGGTCCGTCGGGGTGCACCTCGGGCAGACCGCCGGAGCGGATCGCCGCCATCAGCAGCTGGCGCAACGCACCGACGCCACCGTCACGTCGCTGGGACCGCGGAGGAATGGTGAAGGCACGGACCTGTTGTACCGCCTACCCATGACACCAGGCCGGTCGGATCACGCAGAAGTGGCGGCCCGGGGCCTCGACGGGATCGGCCGCCCCCTTCAGGGCAGGTCGACTCCCTCACGGCCCGGCCACGGATGGCACCCTGTGCCCATGGCCTCACCGGATCACCCGAACCAATTGCCGGGAGCGGCGGCGTCGGCAGGATCGGCTGCCCCGAGCCCCGGGGGCGACGCCGTGATCTGGCGGCGACCCGAGGACGTGCCAGCGGGATTGGGACCGACCGCGGTCACCATCGGGGTGTTCGACGGCGTGCATGTCGGGCACCAGGTGCTCCTGGGGGCGGTGGCCGCGGCAGCGGAAGAGGAGGGACTGGTCCCCGTCGTCGTCACCTTCGATCCGCACCCCATGAGCGTGGTGCGTGCCGGGGCCGCGCCGCCGCTGCTCTGCACGTGCGAGCGCAGGCTCGAGCTGCTCGGCCAGGCCGGGATGGCGGGGGTCGTCGTGCTGCCGTTCACGCCGGAGCGTGCTGCGCAGGGTGCCGCAGACTTCGTCGCCGACGTGCTGGTCGGCCGACTGCGTGCCCGGCACATCCTGGTGGGGCGCAACTTCCGCTTCGGCCACCGCGCCGAAGGTGACGTCGCCCTGCTCGCCGAGCTCGGAAGCAGCGCCGGGTTCCGGGTGACCGTGCTGGACCTGGCCGACGCCGGTCCCGGAGCAGGCGCCAGCCGCAAGGGCAGCGCGGACCGGGGCAGCGCGGCCCGGGGCAGCACGGACGCGGCCCGCGGGACCGGGCCCCACGCAGCCGGCGCCGGCGCGGCGCCAGCCGTATCCTCGACGCGGATCCGGGCTCTCCTCGATCAGGGTGAGGTGGCCTGGGCGGCCCGCCTGCTGGGACGTCGACACCGACTCACCGGCGTGGTGGTGCGCGGCGAGGCGCGCGGCCGGGGGCTGGGGTTCCCGACTGCGAACCTGGCAGTGCCCGACGAGCTGCTGATCCCGGCCGACGGCGTCTATGCCGCGTGGATGCGCGCCTCCGGCGATCCCGGGCAGTGGCTGCAGTCGGCCGTCTCGATCGGCACGAACCCGACCTTCGGCGGGGTCGCCCGCCACGTCGAGGCGTACGCGCTGGACGTCGGGCCGGACTACGACATCTACGGGCAGGTGGTCGACCTCGACCTCGTCGACAGGCTGCGCGAGATGGCGCGCTTCGATTCGGTCGACGAGCTCGTCGCACAGATGGACCTGGACGTCGAGGCGGCTCGGGAGGTCCTGGCCTCGGCGCCCGCACCCACCGGCGGGTAGCCCCTCACTGCTGGCGCGCACGAACGGCGCCATTCGGGCCAAGCGCACCCCGCCGACGGATGGCCCCACACCGACACCTCTAGCCCCTGCGGCGTCGCCAGCGACCGAGGCCCACCATCGCGCCACCGAGCAGCATCGCGATCACGGCAAGCCCGGCCAGACCGGCTGTGCTTCCGGCACCCGTCGGCGGCAGCTCCTCGGTCGGGGTCGGCGTGGGCGCCGGGGTCGGGTTGCTCGCCGGGGTCACCGTCGGGACGACCACGGTGTGGGTCGTGCTGGCCTCCAGGTCCTGGAACTGGGCCCTGTTGGTCAGGATGGCCCCGGCAGGCACGGTCACGTCGACGGTCCCGTCGCAGGTGAACGTCTGGCTGGCACCCGGCGGCAGGGTCACCTCCCAGGTGATCGTCCGACCGTCGGCGCTGAGCACGCCTCCGCCTGTGATGGACGCGGCATTGATCCGGAATCCCTCCGGGAGCGAATCGCGGATCGGGGCGCTGATCTGCGTGCCGCCGTTGTTGCGGACCGTGACCGCGTAGCTGATCCTCGCCTCACGGGTGACAGCGCTGCCCGAGGCGGGACTCGCCGTCTTCTCCAGCGCCGGGCAGGCCTCCGACGGCGCCACCTCGACAGCCTGCGTCGCGACGCGCACTGGGCTGCCCTGCTCGTCCAGGCTGAAGAAGTAGCCGCCGAAGGCCGCCTTGATCCGCAGCTGGAAGGTGTGGCTGCCCTGGCCCAGCTGCAGCACCTGCCCCGGGGTCAGCAGCCGAGGAGTCGCCGTCGCCATGAGCCCGACAGCTCCCGAGCTCGCAGGGCCCTCGATCAGGTAGATGTCGATCAGGTGGGCCAGAGCCCCGCTCATGAAGTCCGCGGTCCTGACCGTGTACGCCGCCGGTACCACCTGGCCGGTGGCCGTGTCGCACGTCTCCTGCAGCGCCGGGCCGGCGAAGGGGACCGGCGTGAGGCCCTGGACCACGCGGTGCGTGGTGCGGCCGTGCAGGTCGGACCACACCGCGTCGTTCACCAGTGAGCTGCCCACCTCGGCGTCCTGGTCGACGCTCACCGAGTAGGTGAGCACGACGGTCTGGCCGGGCTCGACGCTCACGTCCTGCCACGTGATGACCTGACCCGCCTGGGAGTCGATGGCCGGCGTCGAGCCGGTCACCTGCTCGAAGGCCACGCCGACGGGCAGGGTGTCGGTCAGGTCGGAGACCGCGACCGTGCCGCCGGTGTTGGTCAGCGTGACGGTGTACTCGATGGTCGCCCCGGGTTCGACGTCCGACCCACTGGCGGGGTCGGAGGTCTTGGTCAGGCCCGGGCAGGCCACCGAGGGCGCGACGGTGAAGTCCACCTCGTAGGTGCGGATCAGGCCGCCCTGGGCGTCCAGGTCGAAGAAGTAGCCCTGGTGCTGGTCGCGGATGATCGCCCGGATGGTGTGCGGGCCCGCCGCGAAGCTCTGGACCTGGCCGGGGATCAGCAGGGCAAGTGCGTCGCCGTTGACGAGGAACAGGTCCACGAGGTCGGGCGAGGGCACAGTCCATCGAGCCGGGATGGTCTCCGGCGATGCCGGGTCGCAGGTCTCCTGCAGCGGCTCCACGTTGAACGGCACCGGCAGGGGAGCGATCGCGAAGTGCCGGGTGGAGTCCTCGAGACCCGACCAGGTCGCATCGTTCTGCAACCACGTCCCGACCGGCACATCGCCGTCCACGGTGACCCGGTACGTGAAGGCCTTGGTGACCCCGGCGGCGACCGACACGTTCGTCCAGGTGACGACCTGGCCCACCACGGAGGACGGGGCCGGCGTGCTGCCGGTCACGGCCTGGAAGCTCAGCCCGTCGGGGATGGTGTCGACCAGGTCGGAGGCGAGGGTCGCCCCACCGGTGTTGGTGAGCGTGACTGTGTAGGTGATGGTCTCACCGATCGCGACGCGCGAGCCGCTGGCCGGATCGGACACCTTCTCCAGACCGGGTTTCCCGGGGTTCCTGACTGTCACAGTGACCCGATCGTCGCGTCCGGCCCAGCTCGCCGCGTTGGTCAGCTCGGTCCCGTCGGCAAGGCCCGCGGCCACGTCGACCTCGTAGGCGAAGGTCCGCGAGCCCAGGGGGCCCACAGTCACCGCCTTCCAGGTCACCAGCTGCCCCACGACCGATGTCGGGGCCGGGGTGGTGCCCGTCGGATGCTTGAAGGTGATGCCCTCGGGCAGGGTGTCGGTGAGGTCGCTCGTGACGGGCGCGCCCCCCGTGTTCGTCAGGGTCACCGTGTAGACGACCGTGCCGCCGTCGTCGACGACCGCCCTGTCGGCCGTCTTCTCCAGGCCGGGTTCGCCGGGATTGGTGACCGTGACGGTCACCTCGTCGTCGCGGCCCGACCAGGTGGCGAGGTTGGTCAGCTCGGTGCCGTCAGCCAGGTCCTTGGCGACGTCCACCTGGTAGGAGAAGGTCCGGGACTCCCCCGCTGCGACGGTGACGTCGTTCCAGACCACCTTCGGCCACGTCGTGCTGCTCGGTGCGGACGTGCCCGAGTCGACAGCCTTGTAGCTGACCCCGACGGGCAGCGTGTCCACCAGGTTGCTGGTGATCGCCGAGCCACCGGTGTTCGTCAGCTTCACCGTGTAGGTGACGACGCCGCCGTCCTCGACGACGGACCTGTCGGCCGTCTTCGCCAGCTCCGGCTCACCCGGGTTCCTCACCGAGTTGGTGGTGAACGCCTCGAGACGGTTCCACATCGCGTGGTTCTTGAAGGCCTTCTGGTCGGCCAGCCCGCTCTTCACCACCACCTTGTACGTGTACGTCTGGGTCTGGTCCTTGGCCAGGGCGAACGCCGGCCAGGTCAGGCGCTGGGAGCCGTCCGGATCGGTGCTGACCGTCGGCTGCGCCACGGTTGCCGGGCCGGACTCGGTGGCCGAGCCGGTCTTGAAGGTGACCGCGCCGGGCAGGTCGTCGACCAGCGGCTTGGTGACGACCTTGTCACCGATGTTCTTCATCGTGACGGTGTAGGTGATCTCCGTCCCGGGTGCGACGGCTCCCGTGGGCGAGTTGGACTTGGTCAGCGACGTGCACAGGTCGCTGGCCAGGGACAGCAGCTGGCTCTGGAGGTCTGCGAACTTGCTCACCGCGATGAAGTCACGGTTGCGGATCGAGTCACCGGGCTGCCAACGGTTGTTGCCGGATACCGCCCTGATCGCGCGCTCGCCGAAGTCGCCCGCGGTGTTCGCGCTGGCGATGGCCACGCCCAGCATGCGAGCGCCGGTCCTCTTGACGACGTTCGATTCCAGGATCGAGGCGTTCAGGGCGGTCTGCGAGAAGTCCTGCGGCTTTCCCAGGTAGTCGGCGGGGACCAGTATCCCGCTGCCGCTGTTGATCGTGTTGGGTCGCCCATCCGTCATGAACAGGACCAGGTCGGGCCTGGTCGACAGGCCCTGGACCTTCTTGATGGCCGCCTGCCAGTTGGTGCTGCCCTCGGCCTTCAATCCGGCGATGGCCGGATCCAGGGAGTTCGCATCGGCCTGGGTGACGATCCTCCTGTTGTCCACGTGCGTGGACGCAGTCGTCGCGTAGCTGATGAGGCTGACGACCGTCCCGGTGCCGACGAACGAGTCCATGAGCCCGGTGAGGGCCGACTTCAGCTGGTTCATCGCCTCTGCTCCGGCCCAGCCGATCGAGCCGGAGCGGTCGACGACGATCGCGATGTTCAGTCCGCACCTGTCCACGAGCTGGGGGTTCGGGGCCGTGCCGGGCTGGTCGATCGTGGTCGCGGTGACCTCGTTGGAGGCGACCGCCGGGCTCTGCACGGTGCCGGACACGAGGCGGACCGCGACGGAGGCACCCTTCCCACCGGTGCCAGGTGCGGCCACGGCGTCCTGCGTGGCCTTCTTCGCATCGGTCAGGGTCTTGCCCGAGACCACGCGCAGGGTGTACCTCTTCCCGTCCTTCAGGTCGTCCACGACGGCCGCCTGATCCGCCGAGGCCGGCGGCTTGAAGGCCACGTCCCCGTCCACGTAGACGGTCTTGGGCTCCTTGACCTTCGCGTCGGTCGTCGACCAGCTGCCGTCACCCTTCTGCACCTGGACGACGTAGTTCTGCTCGAACCCGAAGTCGGGCCAGTACACGGTGATCTGGCCGTCGCCGGGAACAGCCTTCAGGCCGTTCACCCGCTCCTCGACCACAGGGGGGGCCTTGTCTGCGGAGGCCGGTCCGTCGCGCGTCCCGACCGAGGGCAGGGTGGGCGAGGATGGGGCCGCGCTGGGCGAGGCCGCGGCCGAGGAGGGGGGCGCGGCGGTCGCGGGTCCGGTGGGCGCGGGGCTCGGGGCGGGGCTGGCCGTGGCCGAGTCGGATGCCGAGGGTGCGGCCGTGGGCGCCGGGCTCGCCGCGGTGGGGGGAGTCGTGCCGGCGGAGGGGGCCTGGGTGGCGGGCTTCGACTCGGACGTCTGCGGCTGTGTGCCCGGCGCCGTGGTCGCGGCTGAGGATGACGCGGTCGCCGACGGTACCGGCGACTCCTCGGCAGCCACCTGCGGAAGGGTGATCGACCCGACGATCAGCCCGAGGGTGGTGACACCGACGAGCCATCGCGTGGACACCCGGCCGCTGTCGGAGCCCCCTCGGCGCCTACCAGAAGTGAACATCGATCCTCCTCATGGGTCTCGTCTCGGCACAATTGCCCACCGTCTGCATCCAGTGGGCGTCAACGTAGCCAACTGTGTGTTACGAGGCGCATCGAACAGTGACCGATTGATCACTGTTCATGCAGGAACTGGGGACAACCCATGGGAGACCTGGAAAGTCGAATCATGATATTTCCGGTTGTCCGTGGCGGCCGGACCGCTAGCGAAGGTGCACTGCCATCACCACAGGGAGTGTTCGTACTCGATCACGGGGCGTGGTTGGCTGCGCTCACCGTGCGTACACACTCGACGCGGCGCTGCACTGCTGGGCAACCGGACGCGGGCTCGGGTCCTGCTACCATGGCCTCCGACGGTCCCGGGGCGGGCGCCCTGGGACGCGAGTCGCACCACCGGGCCGCCATCTTCGGCGGCCGACCTCTCTGTCGGCAGAGCCCGGTCCCATCGCGCCCGAGAGGATTCTCCCAGCATGTCGTTGGACACCCAGGCCAAGCAGGCCATCGTCGCCGAGTACGCCACCAGCGAGGGCGACACCGGTAGCCCCGAGGTCCAGGTCGCGCTCCTGACGCACCGCATCTCCGAGCTCACCGAGCACCTGAAGATCCACAAGCACGATCACCACAGCCGTCGTGGCCTCCTGCTCCTCGTGGGCAAGCGGCGCCGGCTCCTCAAGTACCTGCAGAGCACGGACATCAACCGCTACCGCGCGCTCATCGAGCGCCTCGGCATCCGCCGCTGACGCTTTGCCGGGGGGCCGGCCGCCAGGCCGCCCTCCGGACTTCGGCCTGACAGCCGAACATCACATCGAGGGTCCACCCAGACGCCTGGTCTTGGGGTGGTGGCCCTCGGAGCCGCGCAGCTGCGGCACCGAGGGCTTCTATCCAGGATCAGCCCGTCCCGGCCGGACCCACCTGACCCAGGTGAGGAGGGCACCCCATGGAGGGTCCCGAGATCAGCTCCACCGAAGCCGTCATCGACAACGGCTCCTTCGGCACACGCACCATCCGCTTCGAGACAGGTCGGCTGGCACGCCAGGCCGCCGGCGCCGCGGCCGCCTATCTGGACGGCGACACCATGGTCCTGTCGGCCACGACGGTCGGCAAGCACCCCAAGGACCAGTTCGACTTCTTCCCGCTCACCGTGGACATCGAGGAGCGGATGTACGCCGTGGGCCGCATCCCCGGCTCCTTCTTCCGCCGTGAGGGCCGGCCCAGCGAGGAGGCGATCCTCACCGCGCGCCTCATCGATCGGCCGCTGCGGCCCAGCTTCGTCAAGGGCCTGCGCAACGAGGTCCAGGTCGTGGTCACCGTGCTGAGCCTCAATCCCGAGCATCTCTACGACGTCCTGGCGATCAATGCCGCCTCGATGTCCACCCAGATCTCCGGCCTGCCCTTCTCCGGCCCGATCGGGGCGACGCGGGTCGCACTCGTTCGCGGCCGGTGGGTCGCCTTCCCGACCCACGAGCAGCTCACCGAGGCCGTCTTCGACATGGTCGTGGCCGGCCGGATCGTCGGCGACGACGTGGCGATCATGATGGTCGAGGCCGAGGCGACCACCGGGACCGTCGAGCTCGTGACCGGCGGGGCGACCGCCCCCACCGAGCAGGTCGTGGCCGAGGGCCTCGAGGCCGCCAAGTCCTTCATTCGCGTGCTGTGCGAGGCCCAGGCGCGGCTCGCGGCGACCGCGGCCAAGCCGACCGCAGAGTTCCCGCTCTTCCCGGACTACCAGCCCGACGCCCTGGCCGCGGTCTCCGAGGCCGCCGGGCAGCAGGTGGCGACGGCCCTGGCCATCGCCGACAAGCAGGAGCGTGAGGCGGCCCTCGACGCCATCCGCCGCGACATCTCCGAGGCCCTGGCCGATCGTTTCGCCGGGCGCGACAAGGAGATCGGGGCGGCGCTGCGGGCGGTGACCAAGTCGTCCGTGCGCCAGCGCATCCTGCGTGACCGGGTCCGCATGGACGGCCGCGGCCTGACCGACATCCGGCCGCTGTCCGCCGAGGTGGAGGTCGTCCCCCGGGCCCACGGATCAGCGCTGTTCGAGCGCGGCGAGACCCAGATCATGGGCGTCACGACGCTGAACATGCTCAAGATGGAGCAGCAGCTGGACACGCTGTCCCCCGAGACGCGCAAGCGCTACATGCACAACTACAACTTCCCGCCCTACAGCACCGGCGAGACCGGTCGTGTGGGCTCCCCGAAGCGCCGGGAGATCGGGCACGGGGCGCTGGCCGAGCGGGCGCTGCTGCCCGTGCTGCCCACCAAGGAGGAGTTCCCCTACGCGATCCGGCAGGTCTCCGAGGCGCTGAGCTCGAACGGCTCGACGTCCATGGGCTCGGTGTGCGCCTCCACGCTCTCGCTGCTCAACGCGGGCGTGCCGCTGAAGTCACCGGTCGCGGGCATCGCGATGGGGCTGGTCTCCGACTCCGTCGACGGCCAGATCACATATGTGGCGCTGACCGACATCCTCGGCGCGGAGGACGCCTTCGGCGACATGGACTTCAAGGTCGCCGGCACGAAGGACTTCGTGACCGCGCTCCAGCTGGACACCAAGCTCGACGGAATCCCGGCATCCGTGCTGGCTGCCGCGCTCACCCAGGCCCGGGATGCCCGGCTGGCCATCCTCGAGGTCATGGCCGAGGCCATCGACCGGCCTGACGAGATGAGCACTCTGGCTCCGCGGATCATCACGATCACGATCCCCGTGGACAAGATCGGCGAGGTCATCGGGCCGAAGGGCAAGATGATCAACCAGATCCAGGACGACACGGGGGCCGACATCACGATCCAGGACGACGGGACGATCTACATCGGGGCCACCAACGGCGAGTCCGCCGAGGCCGCACGCACGGCCATCAACTCCATCGCGAACCCGCAGATGCCCGAGGTGGGCGAGCGGTACCTCGGCACGGTGGTGAAGACGACGACGTTCGGCGCGTTCGTCTCGCTGCTGCCGGGCAAGGACGGCCTGCTGCACATCAGCGAGCTGAAGAAGCTCGCTCCGGGGCGCAAGCGGATCGACAACGTCGAGGACGTGGCCCAGGTCGGCCAGAAGATCCTCGTCGAGATCAAGGAGATCGACCCGCGCGGAAAGCTCTCGCTGATGCCCGTCGTCGAGCAGTCCGCGGATGCCCCGGCCGAGGCCGTCGAGGAGTCCGACGACGCCGGCAACGACGACGAGCCCAGCAATGGCTCGCGCCACGACCGCGGCAACGGCGAGCGCCGCGGTGGGCGCACCCGGACCCGGGGTGGGGCACCTGTCGCTGAGTCCGCCGGCGCCTGAGCCGACGATGGGCGAGCAGGTCGGCCGCGATCCCTCGATCGACTCCGACCAGGCGCCGGGCACGACTCGGACGCTGCTGACCGCCGAGCAGGGCGGACTGGTCCGCCGGACCGTCCTGCCCGGTGGCCTGCGCGTGATCACCGAGAAGGTCCCGGGCGTGCGCTCGGCGGCCTTCGGGATCTGGGTGGGGGTCGGCTCACGGGACGAGCGACACGAGCAGATGGGCTCGGCGCACTACTTGGAGCACCTGCTGTTCAAGGGCACCGCCAAGCGTGAGGCCATCGAGATCTCCGGGCTGATGGACGCCGTCGGCGGGGAGATGAACGCCTTCACGTCCAAGGAGCACACCTGCTTCTACGCGCGCGTGCTCGACCATGACCTGGCACTGGCCATCGACGTGATCTGCGACATCGTCACGGGTCCGCTGCTGCGCCCCTCCGACGTGGAGGCCGAGCGAGGGGTGATCCTCGAGGAGATCGCCATGCGCGACGACGACCCCTCGGACCTCGTGCACGACGAGTACATGGAGGCGCTGTTCGGCTCGACGGACCTCGGCCGCTCGATCCTGGGCACGCGCGAGACGATCGAGGCGATCCCCGCGGCGGCGATCGCCTCGTTCTACCGCGAGGCGTACCGACCCGAGGCGATGGTCGTGGCCGCCGCGGGGGCGCTCGAGCACGACGACGTCGTCACCGCGGTCGCGCGGGCCTTCCAGGAGGCTGGGTGGCTGTCCGATGCCGGGGCGCGCCCCCTGCCCGCCCGCCGCGGAGGCGGGATCGTGGTCCCACACTCGGGGCTTCGCCTGCTCCCCCGAGCCACCGAGCAGGCCCAGCTGGTCCTGGGGGTGCCCTCGGTCTCGCGCTGGGATGACCGTCGCTACACGATCAACGTGCTGAGCACTGCCCTTGGCGGCGGGATGTCGTCGCGGCTGTTCCAGGAGATCCGCGAGCGCCGTGGGCTGGCCTACTCGGTCTACGCGTTCACGTCCAGCTTCGCCGACACCGGGACGTTCGGCGCCTACGCGGGTTGCCTGCCGGCCAAGACCGACGAGGTGCTCGCGCTGCTGCACCGCGGCCTGGACGAGCTGGCGCGCGACGGGCTCACGCCGGAGGAGCTCATCCGGGGCAAGGGTCAGGCCAAGGGAGCCGGCGTGCTGGGGATGGAGGACACCGGATCACGGATGAGCCGGATCGGCGCGGCCGACCTCCTCGTCGGCGAGCTGCCCAGCATCGACGAGGCCCTGGCCCGGATCGACGCCATCTCGTTGGAGGACGTGCAGCACGAGGCCGCGACGCTGCTGGCCAGCCCACGATGCCTCACCGTGATCGGGCCGTTCGACGAGGGGCGCTCGTTCCAGCTCTCCTGACCGGCGCCCCCGCGGCGCTCGCGTCTGGGCCTGCCCTCGGCCCCCAGGTGGGATCATGGGGCCATGACGATCAGCGTGGGCGTGCTCGGCGCACGAGGACGCATGGGATCCGAGGTCGTACGAGCCGTCACGGGGGCTGCCGACCTGAAGCTGGGCGCAGCCCTCGACCTGGGCGACGACCTCGCCGGACTGGTGGACGCCCGCTGCGACGTCGTCGTCGACTTCACCACCCCGGCCACGGTCATGGCCAACCTCGAGTTCGTCCTGGGCCACGGCATCCACGCCGTCGTCGGGACCACCGGATTCGACGGGGCTCGCCTGGACCAGGTGCGCGGCTGGCTCGCCGCCGCTGCGGGCACGGGCGCCGTGGTCGCACCGAACTTCGGCATCGCTGCGGTCCTCATGATGCGCTTCGCCGAGGTAGCGGCCCGGCACTTCGACTCCGCCGAGATCGTCGAGCTGCATCATCCCCGCAAGCTCGACGCGCCCTCGGGCACCGCCACGAGGACCGCCCAGCTCATCTCCGCGGCCCGCCGGGAGGCCGGGAGCCCCTCGATGCCCGACGCGACCACCGACGCCCTGCCGGGGGCCCGCGGCGCGGACGTGGGGGGCGTGCGTGTCCACGCCGTGCGCCTGCAGGGCCTGCTGGCCCATCAGGAGGTCCTCTTCGGCGCACCCGGAGAGACCCTGACGATCCGCCACGACTCGTTCGACCGCCAGAGCTTCATGCCAGGAGTGCTGCTCGCGATTCGCAGCGTCGTCACCCGGCCCGGTCTCACCTACGGCATCGATGACCTTCTCGGCCTCTGACATGACCGACGAGCCACTGGATCGCGGCACGCTGGTGCCTGGGCGCCGGACCCGGTCGCGCCGAGGGATCGGCGCCAAGCTCGCCGCGGCCGTCATGTCGGTCCTGCTCGGCAGCTACCTGCTGCTCACCGCGGACCGGGGGATGGTGTTCCTGACCTCTGGCGGCGTGCTCGCGGCCCTGATGGGCATGGCGGTGCTCGCCATGCCCATCATCGGGGTCTGGGTGATCGTCGCCGAGTGGCGGTTCGGACGCGCCGTGCAGGGGCTCGGACAGGAGATGGCGGATGCGGGGCTGCTGCCCGTGGACGTGCCTCGTCGGCCTTCGGGCAGGGCCGAGCCCGCGGCCGCCGAGGAACGCTTCGAGCGGGCGAGGGCCCAGATGAGCGCCACATCCGAGGACTGGCGCCAGTGGTTCCTGCTCTCCATCGCCTATGACGACTGCCGTGATCGACGCCGCGCCCGCCAGGCGATGCGACGGGCCATCGCCCTGCACCGGTCGGCCGGGATGACGCCTGCCTGAGCGAAGGCCGCGGACTCCCGGCGCGGCCTGGCAAGGCTGAAGGCCGTTGGGCGGCCAAGGGCGAGCATCAGGGCCATCGGCTCGTCAGACTGTTCGCAGCCGCAATCGCGGCGGGAAGGAGCCTCCCTATGGCTGACGAGCACGACCCGGATGACGAGCACTACGCACCCGAGAGCGGGGAGCGCGACGTCGACGACGAGAGCGACGAGTCCCCCGAGCCGGAGCACGACAAGGACGACGAGCACTACGCACCCGAGAGCTGAGCTGCGGGGGCGCCGGCCGTCCCCCGGACGCAGGCACCCCGTACGACGGCACTGAGTCCACCTGCTGGCGGACCCCGCCCGGGCACTCCGGACGGGGTCCGCCTTGTGGGCCCGTTCCGCCCGCGCACGCCTCCCGGGAGCAGCAGCACGTTCACCTGGCCGACGCGCAGGACCCTCGTCGCCGGCCGGTCAGCCCGGGCCTCGATCATCGATCGTGGGGTCGATCGCTGCCTCGACGGCCGCGAGGAGCTCAGCCTGGGTCATCGTGGAGCGATGCTGGACCCCGGCCCGACGGGCCAGCTCGTACAGCTCGGTCTGCGACAGCTCGCGCCTGCGGGGGCGCATCGCCCCCCGCAGGCGGGCGTCCCGACGGGTCCGGTACACCTTGCCCACCCGTCGGCGCTCGGGCAGGGACACCCGCTCGGCCAGGGCCGGCAGAACCTGAGCGGCCTCGGCCTCGACGAGCTCGCGGGCGGCCCGCGGGAGCTCCGGCTCGGGGATGGCGGCGACCTCACCGGGCGTGATCGGATCGAAGCCCACAACCGCCGGGGCGACCGCCCCGTCATCCAGCACATCGCCGGCCACCCCACAGGCGTGGGCGTGGAGCAGGCGACGCAGCTCGCCGGCTGGGTCCGCGAGCCCCCTGGGCCGCCTACGGCACTGGTCAGCCAGGGTCAGCAGGCGACGGTGCTCGGACTTGAGCAGCAGGACGATGTCACTGGCCATACCTCTGCCTACACCCCGGGATGGGCCTGGGCATACCCCTGCACGTCACCAGGTCCACGGGTCCCCAGCGCGCGCACGGCCATGGCGACATGCGCCGACAGCCCCGCCCGAGCAGGACGAGCAACCCGATTCCGCGTCACGGGCTGCGGCGTGGCACAGTGTTCCCGAGGTACTCCTTCCCGAGGACGAAGGGCCTCACCTTCCGCAGGACTCGGCAGGTGAGGGGAGTGGGCGGACGGGGACGTGTGACTGCCAGGGACCGTGGGGGATCAGTCCGGCCTGTGCCACCGGACGACGAGGTTGGCGTGGACGCCACCCGGCGCTTCGAGCACTCGGGGCCAGCGGACCCCAGGGCACGAGCCGGAGCCCCGGTCCGTGCGGAGGGCCCGGCCCGCCGTCAGCCGGTCGCGGCCGATCATCTGGTGTCGCCATCGGGGCAGGCCCTCAGCGTCGAGGAATCGCTGCAGGCCGAGGTGGTCCGCCTGCGAGAGGAGCTTCGCGGCGTCCGCGCCGCCCAGCCACTGCGCGCCGTCATCGAGCAGGCCAAGGGCGTCATCGCCGAGCGCGACCGGATCGGGCCGGAGGAGGCGTTCGTGCGGCTGCGCGCGATGTCGCAGCAGCACAACGTCCGGCTGGCGGAGGTCGCGGCCACCGTCGTGGGGGTCGCCCTGGGCTCCACCGAGCCGGACCTGGCGATGCTCTCGAGCCTGCGCGATGAGCGGCTGCCCAGCACCAGCGCCATGTCCAGCGCGTGGCGGACGCTGCGTGAGGAGCCGCAGATCCGGGCAGGCGTGCAGGGCGTGCTCGTGGACTCCCTGGTGGGGGCGGCGACCACCGGCGACGCCGCCGCAGAGCTCGTCCGGCACATGTGGACCGGGGAGCCCCTGGCTGCGGTGACGATCTACCGCCGACTCCCCGATGGTGGGCTGGCGATGATCGGGCAATCGGGCCTGCCCCCGGACGTCAGCCATTCCTGGCGCACGATCCCGCCCATGCTGGCCGCCCCGCCGATCGTGGCCGTGCACGAGGATCGGTGCTTCTTCTGGGTCGACCGGAAGGCGCGACTGGCCGACTTCCCGCAGGTGACGCCCCGGCCCTCCGCCTACGAGGGCGTCGCGATCCTTCCCATCCACGAGTCCGGCGAGGTCATCGGGATGATCTCCTTGCTCTGGACCTCACCCCAGTCGTTCCCCGCCGAGCGACGACGGGCGTTCGCTCGGGTGGCCGACGCCCTGGGCCCCAGGCTTCTGCGCACCATCACCGGCCCGGAGCCCCGGCGCGGATGGCTGACGTGCCTGCTCCAGGTGCAGTTCGATCCCTGGATACTCCTGCGCCTGGAAGGCGGGCAGCACGGCTCGTTGCACACGCTGGCCGTGACGGCCGCGTCCCCGGACCTGCCCCGCGGGCGGGAGTGGGTCGGTCACCGCCTGCTCGAGCTCTGGCCCGGCCTTGCCGGGGATCCCTGTGCACGCGTGCTCCTGGACACCAGTCGGGGCCCCAATGCGACCTGCACGACGACCGTGTCACGCGCTGTGGACGCCCCGTGGGGCGGGCTGGGCACCGAGGTGAGGTCGCTGCACCTGCGTGACCAGACGGTGGTCATGTGGCGCCGCCCGCAGGCTCCCGGCTCTTGAGCGTACCGGCCGCCGCCGGGGTGTCCTGGAGCTGGGCGAGCAGCCGTGGCAGGTCCACGATCGCGAAACGGATCGTGGAGTCGCTGCACCCGTACGGAAGCACGAGCGCGTTGCCGTGCAGCATCGCTCCGCAGCTGTAGACGACATTGGGCACGTATCCCACGCGCTCGGCGCCCTGCGCCTCCAGCAGCGGATGGTCCAGTCGCCCGATGACGCGGCGCGGATCGGCACGGTCGAGCAGGAGTGCCCCGATGGAGTACGTGCGAAGCGGGCCGACGCCGTGGGTCAGGACCAGCCACCCAGCCGAGGTCTCCAGGGGCGAGCCGCAGTTGCCCACCTGGATCATGTTCCACCCGTGGCGCGGGTGGTCGACCCTGGTCAGCGGTTCCCAGATCAGGTGATCGTGGGACTCCGCGAGCTGGCTTGACTCACGGTCCCACCGGGCGAGCGCCAGCTCGCGACCGTCCACCAGGCGGGGGAACAGGGCGAGTCCCTTGTTGCGCGCCGCGTGCCCGCCGAGCTGGCTCATGTGGAACGACTGGAAGTCGGTCGTCGTGATGAGCTGGGGTGCGACCCGTTCGCCGGTGAAGGCCGTGTACGTGCCGCGGTACTCGGCGCTGCCGTCCGCCCCGGTGTAGGCGACCATCCGGACGTCCTCCAGGCCGTGCGCCTCCGCGGGGCCGATGGGATGCACGACCCGGTGCCCCACCTCGGTGTCCGCTGCGAACCGGATCGAGTAGGTGCTCGCTGCCATCCACTCGAACCTCTCGATCGCCGACGCGACCGACCCGCGCGTGCGGTGCTGGCGACGCAGCGCGGACAGCACGACGTCCAGCTCGTGGCGGTCGAACGTCTCGGGAAGCCGCTCGAAGACGAAGTCGGCGCTCTCCCCGTCGAGGCGACGGCTGCCGTAGTGCTGTTGGAAGACCTTCTTCGAGTACGAGGTCGGCACCAGCTCGGGCAGGGCCGTGACCCGCCCGGGGTCATCGACGAGCACCTCGAGGTCGGCGGTCACGATCCCGGTGCGGAACTCGATGCTCGAGATGTGCCCCTCCCCCACACCCCGCATCGTGAGGATGAAGCGACGGGCGCCCTCGGGGAGATCTGCCTGGTCGAAGTGCGGCACCATCGAGGGGTTGAACAGCGCAGCTGCCTCGATCGCGTACTCCTGGGTGAAGCAGGCGCCGGCCAGGAGCTTGCGATCCAGGGGCAGGGAGCCCGGGGAGTCGAACATCGCCTCGATCTCGGCGAACCGGCGCAGCAGGAGCCCGTCCAGGTCGCGATAGCGCCCGGAGAAGTGCTTGCGGACCGACAGCAGGCCGGCGGCCACCTCGTCCTCGGGCATCTCCAGGAGCCGGCGGATCACCGGACCGGCTCGGGAGTCGCCGATCACGTGCAGCTCGCGGCCCGGCATGAACAGGATCGGGATGACCCGGCCCGGGTCCGGCCTGAGGTGGACGTCGAGTCGGCGCACCAGCGGCGGGGTGTCCCCGGCCGAGGTGCGCGGGACCCGCGCCCGCCCGCCAGGGCCCTTCGTCGTCGGCATGGCCTCACCCGGCTGGCGCCGGCCCTCCTGCGCGGTCCGTGGCCCCGCGCGCGGCCTCCGGGACGCGGGGCAGGCCCCTCCCCTGCTCGGCGATCCGGGCGAGCTGGAGCGTGGACAGCGCCGCCATGGTGGACTCCGCGCCCTGGTTGGCGTTGACGTGGTCGGCGGCCAGCCCGTCGTGGCCCGCCCCGGTCCGGGAATCATAGAGGCGCAGGCCAGCGTCGTTGGCCCCGAGGAACCAGTCACGGCACCTCATGAGCGGCTCCAGCCAGGCGGGGTCGTCCGTGGCTCGCAGGGCTCGCCAGCAGCTCTCGGCCAGGGCGACGACCTCTATGGGCTGCTGGTCGAAGGCCGGCAGTGCCTCACCCGGGGCCCAGCCGTGCGCCGGGACCGGGGAGAGGTGCCCCTCAGGGCTGGTCTGGAGAGCCACGAGCCACCTCAGCAGGGCCAGGCCACGATCCAAGGAGGTGGCATCGCCCAGTCCGACCCCGATCGCGATGAGCGCCTCGGGGATCAGCGCGTTGGCATAGGTCAGGCGCGGCTGCGGCCATGCCTGGCCCACGGGCAGCATCGCGCGCCCGGCCCCTGCCGCGAGGCTGCTCCTACCAGCCCAGCCCCCCAGGGCTCCCGCTTCGGCCCGGATCGCCCCGGACGTCCAGCCGACGGTACCTGGGTGGGCTGGCAGCGGCATCGCCTCCAGCAGGGGTCGGGTTGCCAGGAGCAGGCCGATCGCTCGCCTGTCCTGCGGGCGCGCGGCCAGCGCGTCAGCTGCGCCGACCGCTGCGTACGCCATCGCCCGTGGCCACCGACAGCGCCCCAGCAGGGCGCGGTTCAGCACGGCGGCGGCCCTGTCGGCCACCTCCCCGGGCGTCCAGGGGGAGGCCACGAGCTGGCCCAGCCCCCACACCGCCCGCCCCCAGTGATCGCCCACGAACGGGCGGTCCGTCCAGCGCCCCGACGCCGACAGCCGGTTGTGGGCCGCGCCGTCGCGTCGCACGGCCCGCTCCGTGTAGCCCAGACAGGTGTGGGCCAGAGCGAGCAGGGCGTCCTCGGGTTCGGGCTCGCGGGCCACGACGCCCAAGGCCCGTCCCACATCGTCCAGGCAGTAGCCGTGGCGGTGGTCCGCACGGCTGCCGCGGGAGTGCTCGAAGACCCCCAGCGCCGTCGCCATCCCCACGAGATGGTCGTAGGTGGGCTCGACCACCGGGATCGCTCTCACGCGACCGAGGCCGTGCGGACCGACAGCACGTTGCGGGCCAGTTCCAGGTACTTCTCCATCACGGCGTCCCACTGCTGGGCACCGGCGAGCTCTCTGGACCGCTGGCCCATCGAGGCCAGCAACCGTTCGTCGGACAACGCCCGGACGAGTGCCTGCCCGATCGCGGGGGCGTCGCCCTGGGGCACGAGCTGGCCCGCGCCGTCTGCCAGGAGCTCTCGGGCGTGCGGGAACGCTGTGGACACCACGGGCTTGCCAGCCACGACCGCCTCGCTCAGCACTCCGGACGTGACCTGCTCGCGCGAGTCGTAGGGCAGCAGCACCAGGTCGGCCGAGCTGACGATCCGCCGCAGCGCGGAGCCCGGGTGATAGCTGGAGTCGAACTCCACGATGTCGCTCACCCCCACCTCCTCGGCCACGCGCACCAGCCCCTCGCGATAGGCCTCCCCCTCGCGTTCGAGCACCCGCGGATGGGTCTTGCCGACGATCCGGTAGGTGGCTGGGATGCCCGCTCGCCGGACGTCGGCCATGGCCCTGATCGCCCACTCGATCCCTTTGCCCGGCCCGATGAGACCCCACGTCAGGATCACCTTCGGTCGGTCCGCCGCGACGTCCTGCCCGACGGGCCCGTCGTTGCGGTGAGCTCCGTGCGGGATCACGTGGACCATGCGCTCGGGGGCCTGCCACCCGGTCAGGAGGCGATCGCGGGCGGTCGCTGTCATGGTCACCAGCGCCGCGGACCCCCGGATGAGCTGGGCCACGACCTGATGCTGGTGGGGTGTGGGGTCGGTCAGGACGGTGTGCAGGACGGTGAGGACGGGCACGCGGATGCGATCGACGACATCCAGGACGTCGCGACCGTCTCGGCCGCCGAAGATGCCGTACTCATGCTGGACGACGACGACGTCGGCCTGGTTGAGAGCCGCGGCGGTCGCCTGCGCCTGGCCGGCCACACCGCGCACGACCTGGTGCATCACCACCTCCGGCGGCGTGGGCAGGAACTGGTCGACGACGCTGGCCACACCGACCCTCACGTCGGGGCGGCGCAGGAGGTGCTCCACCTGGGACTGCGTGAACGTGGCCAGGCCGCATTCGGTCGGGGGGTACGTGGACAGGAACGCCAACTTCAAGGGGCCGCGGCGCGGGCGCACGGAACTCACCTGCTGTCGGGAAGCCATATCCGCGTCTACCCCGAGGCCAGGGCGCCATACGTCCCGAGGATGTGACGAACCAGACATTCCCAGACCCTCACGACACGCACGCAGGTCCTCGACGCGACGACCCAGGTCAACTCCGGACCCGCGGGGTGGGGCGGTGCCAGACTGCACCTGAGCATCGAGGAGGGCGGATGCCATCGTCCCAGCCGACGAGCGAGTCGGAACGCCACGAGACGCCGTCGCAGCGCGCTGACCGCAACTTCGTCGAGCTGGTGCAGGAGCTCCGGGTGGCCCAGACCGGGGTGCAGATCCTCTTCGGGTTCCTCCTCGCGGTCGGATTCACGGCCACCTTCCCACTGGAGAACCACGCCAGCGTCGTCGTGCTCACCATCGCGGTCCTGCTGTCGTTCGGCGCCGCCGTCTGCTTCATGGCGCCGGTCGTGTACCACCGCACGCACTTCCGCCAGGGCCGCAAGGAGGAGGTCGTCTGGGTGGGCCAGTGGATGTCGCTGGCCGGGACCGCGCAGCTGGCCGTGGCGATGACCCTGGCGATCTGGCTGGTCGTGGCCCAGCTCTGGAGCCGCAGCGCCGCCACCGTGATCGCGGTGGCGCTGGTGCTCCTCGTGGTCGTCCTCTGGTTCGTGCTCCCGCGACACGTGCCCGACCAGACGCATCCGCTCAGGCACCGGCCAGCCACGTCCCCGAGGGATGAAGCCGCACCGCCAGCCCAGTAGCCTCGGCCGACAGGAGGCTCGGTGATCAATCGCTTGACGTCCAGCCACATGGCAGCGGGCATCGCGCTCGGGCTCGTGCTGCTGGCGGTCGGTGGCGCGTTGGTGAACCCCGTGCTGGTCCCCGCGATGCTCATCCTCGTCGTCCTGGCCGGGATCATCCTGGACCCCCCCCGCACTGCGGTCCTGGCCGCGCTGGCCACGGTCCTCGCGCTGCTGGCGGTGCCGTTCCACCCGACGGAGGACGGGATCCTCCGGGTGATCGTCGTGCTGGCCGGCGGGGCCGTGGCCGTGCTGCTCTCGTGGGTCCTGAGCCGGCGCGTCCAGCACATCGAGGCGCTACGGGCCCGGGAGGCCTCCATCCTGGCCAGCGTCGCCGACGCCGTCGTCGTCCTGGACAGCGCCGGGCGGATCGAGCGGGCGAACCCCGCCCTCGCGCGCCTCGTGCCCGGTGCGATACCCGGCGCCGCCCTGCATCCCCTGCTGGGCCACCGGCTCGCAGACGACCGGGCGTGCCCGGGAGGATGCGCCCTCGACGGCCGACTGCCCACGGACCCCGCTGGACACGGGCCCGACGCCGGCTGCATCGCACCAGCCGGGCGGCGCATCCCCATAGAGTTCTCGATCGGCGAGATCGACAAGGGCACGCTCGTGCTGACCATCCGGGACATCTCCGACCGGGTCACCGCCGACGCCGACCGGCGGGCCCTCATCCAGGAGGCCGCGCGACTGGAGGAGCGCGGCGCGATGCTGCGCGCCATGACACCCGAGCAGGGCCGTCCCACCGCACCCGGCCTCGAGTTCGACGTCTGGATCGGGGCCGACCACCAGCCCAACGGGGACCTCGTCGACGTGCGCGAGATGCCCGACGGCGCGGTGCTGATGCTCGTCGTGGGCGCCCAGGGCGAACCTCTGCCTGCAGCCCGCGACGCCCGGCGGGTGCTCTACGTGGCCAGGGTCCACCTGTTGTCCGGGGTGCCGATGGCCGACCTGGTGCTGCGCACCGCCAGCACCCTGGCCGGGGAGCCGGACGCTCCCGTCGCCTCCCTGCTCGCCGCGGTGCTCGATCCCGACACCGGCCTGCTGACCGTCGTCAGCGGGGGTCACCCACCGGCCCTGCTCGTCCATCGGGCGGGGACAGCCGAATGGGTGCAGAGCATGGGGCAGGGCCTCGGATCCCGGCAGCCTGGCTCGGCGAACCTGGTCACCGGGACGCTGGAGGTCGGGGACTCCCTGGTCCTCTACAGTGGTGGGACCCTGGATCACGCCGACCCCCTGGCCGGGATGTCGGCCATGCGCGCGGCCGCCGTGGCCCTGCGCAACCACCCCACGAACGGGTGGGCAGCACGACTGGTCCACGCCTTGGGCACCGACCGGGCGCCCCGGACCACCCTGCTGGTCGCCCGCCTGGCGCCCGGATCCGCGGCGCCATCCGCCCAGCCCGAGATCGCCAGCCCTGTCTGAGCGCCGTCGGCCCGGGCGGGGTCGCCGCGGAGAGTGGGGACTCGGTCGAGCGCTGCTGCCTCGAGCGCGGACCCCGTCGCGACCTGCCCCGGCGGTCGGACGGTGCCCCCCGCCGCCCCCTCAGCGGCCGGTGCCCGCGGACCGCCACACGAGCACGAGCCGCTCCCCCAGCCGCACGGCCCGCACCTGTGTCCCGCGGTGCCCCCACGGGGCGTCCGAGGAGAAGTCCATCAACGTCGTCCACGACCCTCCGCTGCGCATGAGGCCGGCCATGGCGACGAACGTGCCGTCCTCGGCCAGGAAGGGCCAGACCTCCAGCAGGCGCCGGCCCAGCCAGGGCTCCGCCTCCGGCACCCCCGCGGCGGCCTCCTGGACAACGAAATCGCGCACCACGGCATCGGAGCCCCGCACCGCATCCAGGAGCAGCCAGGGGTCCAGCTGGAGCCGGAGCACGGTGTTCAGCCATTCGAGCTCGGGATCGGCCGGGGCGACGTGGCGCAGCAGGGCTGGCGCGACGCGGCTGACGGTGGCGATGATGCTGGCCCGCCGCTCGTCGTCGAAGTCCTCCCGCCCAGCCCACAGGAGGCCCACGACGCCGATCGGGGCCGACGTGTCACTGATGGGGATGAGTGCGGTGGCCTCGGAGCTGCTGGGCGTGGCCGAGAGCGCGGGGAAGTCGTCCACCATCGCACGATGATCGGACCAGAACCGGGGGCGGCCGTCGTTGAGCGCCCGGACGTAGGGGATCTCCGGCGTGGGCGGGATGCTCTGCCACGAGCTGATGAGGTCCCCGGGCATGCCGGCCTGGCCGACCAGGCGCAGCGACCCGTCGGCCGCGGGGCGGTAGAGCGTCACGGCGCTGACCCCCTCGGATGCCAGGAGGTCGGCCAGGAGCTGGGCACCCTGCCCCCCCTCGTCTGCGGCCGAGGCCAACGAGTCGACCAGTGCGGCCGCCACTCCGGCGCGCACGTCCGGCTCGCTGCTGATCGTCTGCCAGGCCGGTGAGACGGCGCTGGAGGGCCCCAGCTTGGACAGCGCCAGGTCGGCCTCACTGTCGGCCACCTCGCCGTTGGGCAGTGCGACCCCGACGATGGTGGCAGCCACCTCGACCAGTCGGACGTTGTGCTCCTGGGACAGTGCGCGCAGGTGGGCGAACGCATCCTCCAGGGAGTATCCGTGCCGCTCCACCAGCACGCCCTTGGCCTGCTCGATGACGGCCCGCAGCTGGGCCGAGGCGCGCAGTCCCCGAATCTCCTCACGCAGGGCTCCGACGGTCAGGGCCAGGCTCTCCGCCTGGTTGCGGGGCGCCGGGTGCGGCGTGCCACTCGGGTCGGGGGTCTGCCTCACCACGCCCTGCCCTCCCCGCTGCCAGCCGCCCGGGTCCCACGGGACGCGGGCGGGAGAGGGCAGCTGCACCGCCCGCGCGGTCGATCGACCACGTCAGACTAGACCCGGTCGGCTGCGCGACCCCAGTCGATCGGTCGGGCCGGTGGGTGGGCCAGCATCGAGTGGTACACGGCCTCGGTCGCCTCGGCCACCCGCCTGACGTCGTAGTGCTCCACCACGCGCCGACGGGCCTCGCGGCCCATCGCCTGGCGCCGCTCGGCGTCGCCCATGAGCTGACGCACCGCGATCGCCGCCGCCTGCGGATTGCGTGCCGGGACGAGCAGGCCGGTGCGCCCGTCCTCGATGGTGTCGAGCATGCCGCCCACCGCCGAGCCGATCACCGGCCGGCCGCATGCCATGGCCTCGATCGCGACCAGGCCGAACGGCTCGTACCAGGGCAGGCTGAGCACGGCGTCGGCCGAGCGGAAGAGCGCAGGCACATCCGGGCGGGCCACTGCGCCGGTGAAACGGACACGGTCAGCCACACCGAACTGCATGGCCAGCGCCCGCAGACGGGCCACCTCATGGTCCTGTGAGAGAAGGGCTGCCGGTGGGCCGCCCGCCACGATCAGCTCGCACGCGGGCACCTCGGCAAGCATGCGGATGGCGTCGTCGTTGCCCTTGCGGGGGACGAGCCGGCCCACGCTGACCAGCCGGAAGGGACGGCCCCGAGCCGCCACCGGGCCGTCGACGTCGAACTGGGTGATGTCGACCCCGCACGGCACGACGCTGATGGCGGCGTGCTCCACTCCCATCCCGGCCAGCTCGTCGATCTCCCGGCGCGCCGTCGCGATCACGCGGTCGGCATGCCTGGCCAGCGTCCGCTCGGCGTCGACCCGGCATGGCGGGCTGGTGTCCGCATCTGCCTGGTGCCGACGCTTCTCCGAGCCCAGGGCGTGGAACGTGACCGCGAGGGGCAGTCCCAGCGCCGAGGCCGCCGGGGCGGAGATCACCCCACTCATCCAGAAGTGGGCGTGGATGATCTCCGGCGGCCGGGTGAGCCACCATCCAGCCAGCTCGCTGGTGAACTGTGGCAGGTACTCCACGAGCTCGTCCTTGGGCACAGGTCGGGCTGGGCCGGCATCCACGTGATGGACCACGAGGCCAGCGGCCAGGCGCACCTGGGTCGGCTGCGCCGGGTGATCACGCCGGGTGTGGACCACGACCTCGTGCCCTCGCGCCGCAAGGCCACGAGAAAGGGCGTCGACGTGGACGTTCTGACCTCCCGCGTCCACGCCGCCCAGGGCAGCCAGCGGGCTGGCGTGCTCGGACACCATGGCGATGCGCACCGGTCACCTCCTCAGGGAATCATCGCATCAAGAGATCATCGCGTGTTGCCGGCGGCGCGTTCGCCCGCGGCGGCGGAGCCTGCGTGCGGGCGCCGAACGACGCCAGATCCTTCACCGAGCCTTGGCCGTGAGGCACGCGCCCCGGCTCGCGTCATTCCGCGTTGCCGCCCCAGGTACGGGGGCCGGGAGCTCAGGTCAGGAGGCCGCACGTCGACCCGACCTGGTGCCCACGATCGGGCTCAGCGGCTCGTGAGCATTGGGCAGCGGAATGTCGTAGAGGACGTGATCGCGGATGGCGGCCAGCGTTCGGCTGAGCACCCGGGAGACGTGCACCTGGGAGATGCCCAGATGGGCGGCGATCTCCGACTGGGTCCGCTCGCCGTAGAAGCGCATGAGCAGGATCTCCTGCTCCCGCCGCGGCAGCTTGCGGATCGCAGCGCGCACGTCGAGGACCTCCTCGATCAGCTCGAGGGACGGATCGGGACTGCCGACCACGTCGGCCAGCGCGCCGCTGCCACCGGGCCCGATCGGATGGTCGAGGGATCGAGGCGTGCGCGCCTCGTCCTCGGCCTGCTGCGCGGCGACCACGTCCTCCTCGATCAGCCCGAGGTGACCGGCCACATCCGCCGCGGACGGATCGTGCCCGAGCGACTGGCGCAGCTCGTCGGAGGCGCGGTGCACGTGCAGCGTGGCCTCCTGCAGACCTCGGGGCAGCCTCACCGCCCAAGCGTGGTCGCGGAAGTGACGGCGCAGCTCGCCCAGGATCGTCGGGATGGCGAAGGAGTGGAACTCCTTGCCATGGGTGGGGTCGAACCGCTCGGCGGCTCGCACGAGCCCCAAGGAGGCGACCTGCACCAGGTCGTCCATCGGCTGGCCCCGCCCGGCATACCAGTGGGCCAGCTGCTTGGCGAGGGCCAAGTGCTCCAGGGCGAGCTGGGACTGCCGCGGCGTCAGGGCGGAGGGCAGGGACTCCAGGGGGTCGCCCTCCTGGCAGACCTGACCGAAGAGGGCCAGCAGCCGCTCCCCCGCGATGCGCGTGTTGTGCAGCGCTCGTACCCGGACCAGGGCCGACGTGCCCATGCCGCGCAGCTGGATGGGGTCGTTGAGCATCGTGCAGACCGCCAGGCCGAGGTCATGGGGGCGAGCGTCGGGGTCCAGGAGCATCCCGGTGGCTCCGGGAACGATCTGGTCGAGGTGGGCCAGGGAGGCCACCGCGATGGAGGGGATCCCATGCGCGGCCGCCTCCAGGACGTGCCCACCGTGGCGGGCGCCGTCGCTGCCGGCGACCAGGAGGGCGGCATCGCGCCACAGCGAGCGCCGTGCCGCGCCGCTGAGCGCCGGGCGGTAGTCGATGCGGTCGCGAACTCCGAGCTGAACGGCCATTCGCTGCACCTGCGCCAGCTCCGCCGCGGACAGTCGGCTCATGATCACCAGGCGGCCGGGGTCCCACGCGGGCATCGAGGACACGATCCACCGGAGGACCGATCCGGTGGACAGCGTGACGACGCGATCGGACAGCCGGAGGGTGGGCAGCTCGCCGCGAACGTCGATGGGAAGGCTGATCGCGCCCGAGGACAGCGTTCTTACGCCGCGCCGGGCCCAGTCCTCGGCCTCCCGACTGGACAGCGGCAGGACCGCATCCACCTGATGAGCCAGGGCCTGCTCGGCCTCGTCGTCGGCGGGGAACTCGTCGAAGGTGGCCACGATCGGCACGTGACCGGTGCGCTCACGCAATGCGAGCTCGACGGCGACACTGCCGAACGCGTGGATGACCAGGGCCTGGCCAGGCTCGCCCGGACCAGGCTGACTCACCGGTGTGGGCAGGGATGGGCCGCCCACGTCTCCGAGGGCAACGTCCAGGACCGCCCCACCCCCCGCGGTGCGGATCGCGGCGGCGATGTCTGTGACAGCACGGCGCGGCAAGTGCCGAGAGCCGCTCTGCGGCCGGGCGATCACGTGAACCAGCATGGGAACCTCGGTGCACTGCATGGCATGCTTGGAGCGATTGCATGCGGTCGAGCGACGCGGCCTGGGCTCTGAAGCACACGTCGACGGATTGCCGGATCGGCCAGGGCTGGAGGACAGGGCTGGAACGGTCCTCGAAGGACCGACCTGGGACTCGAACCGCCAGCCTGAGCCGTCGGTCGATGTCGCGCCGCGCTGCTGGACGCCGAGTCAATCTATCAGCCAATCGCCTTGCGGGGAAGGTTCCGAGTCACGGCCAGTTGGTCCGGAGGTTCGGTCCGGAGGTTCGGTCCGGAGGTTCGGTCCGGAGGTTCGGTCCGGAGGTTTGGTCCGGAGGTTTGGTCCGGCGCATCCCGGGGAATGACAAGATCAAGGTGATCCCACACGGGAGCACCCCCGTTCAAGGAAGAGAAGATGACCACCTCCCACGAGTCCACCGTCTCCCACGAGCCCGTCCTCCCCACTTCCGTCCTTCCCGCGAGCACGCCGGCAACCATGTCCGAGGATCAGGCACAGGAGGTGATCCGGCAGGCCAGCCGCCACTGGGGCGTCCTGCTCAGCCTCGGGATCCTGCTCGGCGGTCTGGGGGTGGCCGTCATGGTCTGGCCCCAGCAGACGATCGTCGTCGTCGCGGCCCTCATGGGCATCGCGCTGCTGGTCAGCGGCGTGTTCTCGATCGTCGGCGGCTTCACAGCTCCGGACCAGAGCACCGCGTCACGCGTCCTCATGACGATCTCGGGCGTCCTGAGCATCGCCCTGGGCCTGGTCGCCTTCCGCAGCGTCGCGCACGCAGCGGTGATCCTCGCGCTGCTGGTCGGCCTGGGCTGGCTCATGCGCGGCATCGTCGATCTCGTCAACGGCATCTCGTCGGCGAAGGGCACCCCCGGACGCGGCTTCGTCATCGCCGGCGGAGTCGTGGGCCTGCTGTTCGGCCTAGCCGTCCTGGTGTGGCCGGCCATCACCCTGACCGCCCTGATCTGGGTCTCCGGATTCTGGCTGGTCGTGCTCGGCCTGCTCCAGGTCTTCGCCTCGTTCAAGCTTCGTGGCCTGGCCAGGTCCACCGACGCATCGCACGACGGCCCCCGGATCACCGCGCCGGCCTGACCCCCGCCGCGCCAGCGGCACCCCCCACCCGATGATCCATCCCGGCTTCGTCGCGCACCGGATGCAGACCCGGTGCCACGATGCCGGGGTGGATGATGTCCAGCCCCCTGACGCCAGCCCCCCCGTCGATGCCCATCCGGCAGGCAACGATGCCCCCGAGACGATCGCTGACGACGTTTCCCCTCTCGACCACGTCCCCGACATCCGGCTCATCGCCTGCGACATGGACGGAACGCTCCTGGACGACGAGGACACGGTCCACGATGAGTTCTGGCCCCTCATCGACCAGCTCCACGCCCGCGGCATCGTCTTCTGCCCAGCCTCCGGGCGCCAGTACTACAACCTCCTCGAGCGCTTCGACGCCATCGCCGACGAGGTGATCTTCATCGCCGAGAACGGCACCTTCGTCGTTCGCAACGGGATCGAGCTCAGCTCCGAGTGCCTCGATGCCCACGTCGCCCGGGAGCTCGTCGGGGTCGCGCGCGACATCAACGCCCGCGGCGGGAACGTGGGCACCGTCCTGTGCGGCAAGGCCTCGGCGTACATCGAGCGCACCGACGAGGCCTTCGTCACAGAGGTCGAGAAGTACTACCACCGTCTGGCCGTCGTGGCAGACCTCACGACTGTCAGCGACGACATCCTCAAGGTCGCCATCTACGACTTCGTCTCCTCCGAACAGGTCTCGGCTCCCGCCTTCGCCGCCTACACGGACACCCATCAGGTGGTCATCTCAGGACTGCACTGGCTCGACGTCATGTCAGCCACCGCGAACAAGGGCACAGGCCTGCGCCGTATCCAGCAGTCCCTGGGAGTCACCCGCGACCAGACGATGGTCTTCGGGGACTTCCTCAACGACCTGGAGATGATGGACGAGGCGACCTACTCGTTCGCCATGGCCAACGCCCATCCCGCCCTCGTCGCGCGTGCCCGATTCGGGGCGCCGCTGAACACGGAGAACGGCGTGGTCCGCACCATCCGATCGGTGCTGCGCCTGCCCTGAACGCCCGATCCCGGCCGACGACGTCGTTCGGGTCGGGCAGCCCTCCGCCAGCCGGGCGCCGGCCCCGGTGGGTGGTTGGATCGGGCAGGTGGACCCAGTGAACGAGTCGTTCCGCCCGGCCGCCCCCTGGCTCACCGGGCACCTGCAGACCATCGCCAACCAGGTACGCAAGCCCGCGTGGGACCTGGGCTCGGTCGGGACCGAGGATCGCCTCATCGTGCCCATGGACGACGGGTCGGGCGACAGCATCGCCGTGCGCATCCACCGCCCGAGGGATGGCGACGCGAGGAGGCCGTTCGTCCTGCTCGTCCACGGCCTGGGCGGCTCGATCGACTCGCCCTACATCCAGGCCACGGCCCACGGGCTGCTCGGCGCCGGCTATCCGGTGGCGCGGATCGACCTGCGCGGAGTCGGCGAGTCCGCCCGGATCAGCCGCTCGCTCTACCACGGGGGCAGGTCCGAGGACCTGCGCGTCGTGCTGGCGGGGCTCGCCTCGCTCGATGGTCCGTGGGCCCATGAGGGGCAGGCCGTCGTCGGGTTCTCGCTGGGCGGCAACGTGACCCTCAAGCTCATGGGCGAGCCGCATCCCGGACTGGACCTGCGCGCGGCCGCCAGCGTGAGCGCCCCTCTGGAACTGGCATCAGCCGCCGAGCACCTGCAGCGGATGAGCCTCGGCCTCTACGGCCGGTTCCTGGTCCACCAGCTCCGGGAGCAGACGGCCGCATCCGGCCTGCGCCTGACCGCTGGCGAGGAGGCGCAGCTCCGGGCGATCCGGACGGTCACCGAGTTCGACGACCTCTTCACGGCCAAGCGCAACGGCTGGCGCGATGCCGCCGAGTACTACGAGGTGAACTCGAGCGCCCAGTTCCTGCCGCGGATCGTCGAGCCGACGCTGGTGGTCCACGCGATCGACGACCCGATGATCCCCGCCAGCTCGTATCGGGCCGTCGACTGGGTGCGGCTGGCGACCCGGACGCCGGTGCGGCGAGCCCTCACCGCCAGGGGCGGGCACGTGGGGTTCCACGAGCGGGGTCAGGCGATGCCCTGGTACGTCGGGAGGATCCGCCGCCACCTGGACGCGGCCTGAGCCCAGCACTACGACGCGTTGCCCCTTGGCGACGCAAGCCTCCCCCAGCAGTCCGTGGGGTGGTGGGCCAGGTCCGCTGCACTCCCCGCGACGATCACTGGGGGTCCCTCAGGGCCCGTCGGTGCTGCCGCACACGAACG
>CAZWXF010000018.1:0-25294 GCA_964638055.1 uncultured Bifidobacteriaceae bacterium
CCACACCACCCTGGCCTGATCATTCAGGGCTTCCACCTGGATTGATCACACGCGGTCGCGGTCAGGTCTGGCGAACCGGGAACGGACGCGCATAGGCTCGCCGCGCCTGGCGCCGCCGACGCGAGAGCGAGGAACCATGGCCGATCAGGGCACGAACCCGGCGGTCCCGACCGCGGATCCCGCACCGGCGAGCACGGACGACAGCGATCCCGTGACGACCGCCGACATCGAGCCGGCACCGACCCCCGAGCCCCCGCCTGCGCTGCCGGAGCCCGCGGTACGTGTCCGCGAGGACGTGTGGACCCTCAGCGCTCTGGACGAATGGCATCCGACGATCCTCTGGTACGCGCGCGCGGTCGCCGCCCTGCAGGCGCTCAACGGCCGGGACTTCGCCGATCCCCGCTGCTGGCGGCACCTCGCGGAGACGCACGGGGCGTCCATCGCACGCAACCGGTGGCCGGCGGGCGCGCTGTGGGACTCCTGCGAGCACGGGAGCTGGAACTTCCTGACCTGGCACCGCGTCTACCTGTACCACTTCGAGCGGATCGTGGCCGAGCAGGTGGTCGCCCTCGGCGGCCCCGAGGGCTGGTCGCTGCCGTACTGGGACTACAGCGACTCCAGCCGGACTGACGTCCGCCGGCTGCCGCCCGCCTTCCGGCGCGAGACCATGCCCGACGGCCAGGCCAACCCGCTCTTCATCCTCGAGCGGGCCGCGGCGATGAACCAGGGGGCGAAGCTCCCAGCCGCCCTGGTGAGCACCCGCGACGCGCTGGCCGAGACCCAGTTCAGCGGCCGGTTCGCGCCCGGGTTCGGCGGAGCGCCGGCTCGACCCGGCACCCACGCCGGGGGCGACGACGGGGCGCTGGAGCTGACGCCCCACGGCAGCGTCCACGTCGGCGTCGGCGGCACCAATCCCCCCGGATTCATGTCCGCCTTCGAGACCGCGGGACTGGACCCGATCTTCTGGCTGCACCACGCCAACATCGACCGGCTCTGGCAGGCCTGGCTGCGCCTGCCGGGGCGGCGGAACCCGACGGCGGCCTCCTGGTTGAGCGCCCAGTGGGGCTTCGGCTCGGGCGCCGTCACCACGGGCCTCACGACCGCAGACATCCTCGATCCGCGCAGCTCTCCGCTGCGCTACCGGTACTCGGACATGCCCGCGCAGGAGTCTCGTGAGGTGCTCGCCGAGCGCTTCGAGGAGGGACCCGCGATCGCGGCCTCGACGCGGCCCGAGCCCCCGCCCGAGCTCGTCGGGGCGTCGGCCGGCGCGGTGCCGATCGGGTCGGCGGTCTCGACGGCACGGGTCGAGCTCAGCCCCGCGGCTGGCCCGGCCATCGCCGCGGCGGGCGCCGGGGCCCGCGAGGTTCCCACGGGAGCGCCACCCCCGGGAGCCCGGGTCATGCTGCGCCTGGAGCACATCCGGGCGACCCTGCTCGGCGCCGCGGCGGTCGAGGTGCACGTGAACGTGCCGCCGACCGGCGATCCCGCGGACTTCCCAGGCCGCAGGGCGGGGATCGTGCCGATGTTCGGCGTGCTGGAGGCCTCCCATCGCAGTGAGAGCCACAGTGGCGGCGGCAAGAACGTGATCTTCGACATCACCTCGATCGTGCGGGCGCTGGCCGCGGACGGCTCGTGGGACCCCAACACCATGCGGGTCACCTTCACCCCCATCCCCGACGCGACAGGAGAGATCCCCAGCGGCGATGTGACCGTCGGCCGCGTCAGCCTCTTCTACGCCTGAGCGCATGAGCGTCGCGCTGATCCAACGGGCGCACTGGTACCACCCGGAGTGGTGCGCCCTTGCAGTGTCCGCCGTGGGGTGGGTCGCGCTCGTCGGCTGGGCTGCCGTGGGCCCGGATCACGCTCCCGGCGGATCCCCGGGTGCCCCCTCGTGGGTGCTCCTCGCCCACGCCACGGCGATGGCCATGGCGATGATGGCGCCCCTTGCCCTGCCCCAGGTGCGACACGTCTGCCGCTCCAGCCTGTGGCCGCGTCGGTACCGGGCGGCCACCGCATTCCTCATCGGATTCCTCGGCGTCTGGACCGTCGCGAGCGCGCTCATCATGGCGGGAGGGGCGGCCCTGGTCTCACGGCTCGGCTGGCTCCCCGTGATCGCCGTCGCGTTCGGGCTCGCCTGCCTGGCCTGCCTGAGCCCGCGGCGCCGCACGCTCGTCCGCCACTGCGCGTTGACCGGTCCCCTGCGCATCCGCGGCTGGGGCGCCGACCGCGACTGCCTCACCTATGGCGTGGCCTCGGCACGGCGCTGCCTGCTGACCTGTGTCCCGCTCATGGCCGCCGCCATGGTCGACCACAGGCTCCTGGCCCTGGCCGGCACCACCGGGATCGCCGTGGCCGAACGGCGCCGCCCCGATCTGGACCCGACGCAGTTCGCCCTCGCCGTCGCCGTGCTCGGGATGGCATGCGTGCTCAGCGCCCTGGCGCTGGGCTCGTCCGGCGGTCACCTCATGCCAATGTGACGGCCCACCCGCCGGTCGAGCGTGCCGCTGGTCGAGCCCGTCGAGACCACCCGCGCTGGTCGAGCCCGTCGAGACCACCCGCGCGCCTGTCGAGCCCGTCGAGACCAAGCGCCGATCAGCCAGTCGACCCCGCGTCGGTCGAGCCAGCCGAGACCACGCTGGTCGAGCCAGTCGAGACCACCCCTCGGGGAAGCCAGCCGAGACCACGCTGGTCGAGCCAGTCGAGACCAGCCCTCAGGTCGTCCAGCCTCCCGCCAGCGTCTGGGCCGCAACCCGGCGGCCCAGCTCGATCCCGGCGCTGAAGTACTCCTCGTCGAAGAACAGGTAGCTGAGAAGCTCGCGATGCCCTACCGAGTCACCTGCCCCGCGGATGGCCCGGCCCAGGAGCCAGTTGTCCGTCTCGCGCAGCCACCCCAGGCGATCGGTGCGACGCGCGTGGACCTCGGCCGCGATCCGGCCCATCTCACCCGGCGGCGGGGAGACGACCATGACCTCGACCTGGCGATAGGGCTCACCGTCGCTGCGCGTGAGCGCACCTGGGCTCCCAGCCGCCGCGGCCTGCGCCACGAGCCGGTTGGTCCGGTGCAGCAGGATGAGGTCCTCGGTGGTCCGGTCGGCCAGGACGGCGTGCATCATCTGCGCCGCGGCATCCGCGACGTCCGGCGTGCGCCCCGGGACGGAGGGCAGCGGCGGTGGCGAGTACACGGTGGCCATCGCCGAGATGACCACGATCCTGCTCGCACCCAGCCCGATGGCCGGATGCAGCGGCGTGTTGAGCCGCACCCCACCGTCCACGTACCAGGCGGCCGCCGGTTCCGGTGCATCGATCAGCACCGGAGGGAATGCGACGGGGATGGCCGAGGAGGCCAGGACGTGCTGGTCGGTCACCGGCCCCCGGACCACGTCGAGCGCCCGCTGCGGGTCGCCGTCGTAGCCGGTAGGCAGGCCCTCGTCGAGGAACAGGACGCTGCGCCCGCTGGCCGAACCGGCCACCACCGCGTCGGAGTCCGCGGGCACGCGGGTCGCGACCACCCCCACCGCGTCCAGGACACCGGCGGCCACGTTGGCGGCCAGCTGGGTGGTGGGGAGCACGTTCGCTGCGGTCCTCTGCAACGGCGTGGTGTCGAGCAGGCTGGTCATCCCAGGGCCGCGCTCCAGCACTGCACCGGCGGCGAACTGCATCCCCGTGCGGGCTGCCGAGAACGGCAGCAGGGGACGGAACACGTCGTCGTCGCTCATCTGCGACCACACCCCGATGACATCGGCCGCCGCGGCTGAGGCCCCACGATGCAGGTTCGCCCCCCAGAGGGCGGTGTTGATGCTGCCCGCGCTGGTGCCCAGCCAGATGGTCGGGCTCTCACCGCGGGCCTCGAGCGCGGGGATCAGCTCCGCCAGTGCGCCCGCCTGAAATGCTCCCCGGGCAGCCGCCCCCGAGAGCACCACGGCGACCTTGCCCGACTGCGTGTTGCCTGCCTCGCTCATCCCGGCCTCCTCCTAGAGGCTCCGCAGGCTAGCGCGGGGCACTGACACCGCCGGTCGGGCTCTACAGATCGGCACCCAGCTGATCGGCCCCCAGGAGGGCAGCCCACCGTTCGGCGATGTCCTGCGGAGGGTCGCTCACCTCGACGAGCTTGTCCCGGGAGGTCGCACCGCGGACGACCCTCACCAGGCGCGGGCGCAGTCCGAGGGCATCGGCCACGACTCTCTCTGCCGCCGCGGTGGCCGCGCCTTCGACCGGACGCGCGCGGACCCGCACGAGCAGGACGGGAGGCTCGGCGGCGCGCGCGCCCGATGCTGGTCTGCCGCCGGCTGCGGCGCCGCCCACCGAGTCGCGGCGCGCACCCGGCTGGACGCGGATGGCGGCCCGGAAGGCTGGCACGGGTCGATCCTCTCCGCGGGCCCGCCCTGTGTCCCGTCCGGACGGGTGCGACCCGGGGGGCGACTGCGCGAGGACGGGACTCGTCGCCGCTGTGGTGACACCATCGGGGCGTGCCATCGGAAACGGGCAGGATCGACGACCCCATCGAGAGCGGGCAGGCCGGCCCGGGCGCAGCCGCTGTATCCACGGCCACGACTCAGGAGCCAGCGTCCCCTCCGCAGCCCCCGCAGGCCGCGTCGCCACCACCTCACGCCACTGAGCCACCTCAACCACCGGACCCGCCACAGCTCTCGGTAACGCCGCGTCGCCTCAGGCACGGCGGGCGCGGGTCGCGGGGGTCGATCCGGTCCATCGGCTCGGTCGGCTCGATCCTGTCGATCGGGTCCGCGGGCTCGATCCTCTCGATCGGATCCGTGGGGTCGATCCTGTCCATCGGCTCGGCAGGTTCCGTGCTCGGCATCGGCTCGTTCGGTTCCGTGGCCAGCGTGGGCTCCGTCCTGAGTGTGGGGTCGACCGGCTCGGTCGCCGGGACGGGTTCGGCCGGCTCGGTGGCCAGTGTGGGCTCGGTGGGGTCCGTGGCCAGCGTCGGCTCGGCCGCAGCGGTGTTGAGTGTCGGCGCCCGGGCCGCTGTCGGGCGGGTGGGCAGGACGCGGGCTCGCCTCGCCGCACGCCTGGCGCACGCTCGGGCCGTAGTCCGCGAGTTGGACGCCTCCCAAGACTGATCCCCGACGGGCCGCTTCCCGCGCGCAGCGCGCCGCAACCCCGGCGGACTCTCCCGCCCCAGGCGGGGGCGGATTCGCGCCGACGCCATCCGTTTCGCCGCCACCCCGGGGCCTTGTTACCGTGGTCCCCGTCATCGCCTCCGGCGATGCGGGTGGGGCTCAGGGGATTCCAGGATGAACGTCAAAGGCGCCGCCGTGGCGGCCGCATCGGTGTGCCTGTTCCTATTGCTGGCCGCCTGCTCCGGTGGCCCCGAAGTCCCGAGCGAGCCCGGCACCCCTACGGCGAGTGCGTCCACCCCTGATGCCCGCGCGTCCACCCCCGCCGCCCCGACGCCGTCTCCCTCGCGTGCGCCCTCCCCGTCGTTCGTCGCGGCGAAGGTCGGGCAGTGCCGCGACTACAGCTACAGGCAGATGCTGGCCTTCTCCCAGGACTCGAAGGCCGTCAGCTGCAAGAAGGACCACACCGCGCAGACGATCTCGGTGACGACACTGCCCGACAGCGCCCTCGCGGAGCTGGGCGCCTACTGGGCGGCCGGGTCGAAGGCCCCGAAGGTCGCGGGCAAGGGGGCCGTGGCCGACGCCGCCGCCTGCCGGGCCACGCTGGACAAGACCCTGGGGTGGAGGAAGTCGATGATCCCGACCGCCTTCAGCGTGGCCTACTTCGGGCCCAGCCAGCGATCGTGGTCCGAGGGGGATCGCGCCCTGCGATGCGACGCGGTCCGGGAGGCGGGCAGGGTCAGCGGGTCCGGTGACTGGACCCGACGCCTCAGGGACCTGCCCACGTCGTCCGTCAAGGGGTACGTCACGAAGGCCGAACCCGGCAACTGGGCCGCGTGCCGCGTCTGGACCCAGGCGTCCGGCGACCGCGCCTACGGCACTTGCTCGGACGAGGACGACGTCTACGTCACCATCGGCCAGAAGAGCCTTGGCAAGGCGAAGGCTGCCTGGCCGGGCGAGAAGGCGGTGGGTGACACGGCCCGGACATGGTGCTGGTCGCTCGTGAGCGCCTTCGACGACGGCGATGGCTTCGACGCGCACGCCAACATCCCGCTGGCGGATGGCTGGGACCGCGGGGAGCGCTCGGCCGCCTGCTTCCTGTCCTGGCAGGACTGGAACCGCGAGGCTGCGGCCTGATCAGCCGGTTCGCGGCCCACCCGTGGGCCATCGCCTTCGCCGATCAGCTCGAGCCACTGTTCGGTCCGATCGGCCCGACCAATCGCAACCTCATCCGCGCCATCGCCGAGGCTGAGGTCCTCGGGTGGGACCGGATGTTCGATCGGGGACTGCGCGCCCTCGTTCGCGGACTGATCGTCGAGCGGATCTCGCAGCCGAAGCCGGGGGCCCGGGTAGCCTCGCCCGGAGACTGGCCACCCGGTACAGGCGGATCGGGATGGCCGCAACATCGAGGCCCATCTCGGGCTCCTGGTCGGTGTCCAGATGACATGCGTCCCGCGCGGAACAGCGCGATCATGGCGACGAAGGGAGTCCGCCGTGGCTGTCTCGCCCCCGCCCGCAGAGGTCGTCGCCGAGGTAGAGCACCTCAGCTCCGCCGTGGATGCGATCGTTCCCGCCCGATCCGAGGACAACCTCCTGATCGGCACCTGGAACCTGCGAGGCTTCGCGGGCGTGACGCCCTCCTGGAACGCGGGCCCCAAGGACTCGCCCAAGCGCGACTGGCACGCGATCGCCTGCATCGCCTCGATCGTGAGCCATTTCGACGTGGTCGCGATCCAGGAGACCCGGCGGAACACTGCGGCACTGCGTGCCCTGCTCGACCGGCTTGGGTCCGAATGGCGGGTGATCAGCTCGGACGTGACCGAGGGCTCCGCGGGCAACGGGGAGCGTCTGGCGTTCCTGTACGACGCCGAGCGTGTGGCCCCATCCGGCCTCGTCGGGGAGATCGTGCTGCCCCCGAGGACCAACACCGAACAGTTCGCGCGGACCCCCTACCTCGCGGGGTTCAAGCGTGGCGGGGTGGAGTTCATCCTCGTCACCGTCCACGTCATCTGGGGCAACTCGTCCACCGAACGCGTTGCCGAGGTCGGCGCGTTCGCGCACTGGATGCGCGCGTGGGCCGACCGGCCGAAGGAATGGAACGACAACGTCCTCGTCCTGGGCGACTTCAACCTCGACCGCGTCGGAAACCCCCTGTTCGAGGCATTCCTGAGCACGGGCCTGTGGCCGCCCGCCGCCCTGAACGACGTGCCACGCACGGTCTTCGACAACGACAAGGAGCATCACTTCTACGACCAGATCGCCTGGTTCGCCACACCCAAGGGGGACTCGCGCCTCGTCGGCCTCACGTATTCCGGCCACGCAGGGGGATTCGACTTCATCCCCCACGTCTACCCGGGCCTGAGCCGCTCGGACGTCTCGTGGCGGATCTCGGATCACTTCCCGCTCTGGACCGAGTTCCAGGTCACGGCCCCCCGCCAGCCGTAGGCGTGCGGGTCACCGACCCGAGCACTGCCCCTCTGGTCGAGCTGGTCGAGGCACTGCGCCCGCACCTGAGGGGTCGCGGTTGATACCCGGGGCGCCGACCCGGAGCTGCGGGTGGTCGGGATGGTGACGCACACTCTGGCCATTCACTACGACCGTGAGGCCGACGCTGCCTACATCTACGTGGTCCCACCTGGCCCTGACCGTTCGATCGTGCGCAGCAGCGTGGCGGACGTCCAGCTGGATCGGGCGGCGATCACTCTCGACTTCATGGAGGACGACGTGATCGCGGGGATCGAGATCCTGGGCGCGAGCAGGGTCCTGCCGCCAGACATCCTGACCGACACAGCCGAACGAGGGCCGACGTGAAGCTGGGCCGGTTCGTCAGCGAGGGACCAGTGGAGAGCTCAGGGGCACACCCGCCTACCCCCCGGATCTGCCTCCGGGCATCCCACGCGGCGCGCTCGCCGTCAGGAGCCAGGAGCTACTCCACGGTCAGGTGGCCGTCTGTCTCCTTGACGTTGCCCGACCCAGCGGCAGCACCTTGGTCAGGGAGGTGAAGAACAGCCCGAGTCCGGGGATCTTGGCGAACACGCCCTGCGGCCCGCGTACCATGCGGCCGGTGTGCACGTCGTAGGCGGACTGGTGCCACGGGCAGACCAGGCACCCGTCGGCGTCGATGCTCCCCTCGGCCAGGTCCGCGCGCAGATGCCGACATCTGCGCGTCACCGCGAACCGCTCGCCCTGGCTGTTGCCCACGGCCCAGGGCCCCACCCCGATCACCGCGCCGGGGGGAAGGTCCGCTGCAGCGCCCGCGTCGAAGGTCGTCATGGGCTCATCCTGCTCCGCCCTTGCCGTTGACGCGCCCGGGATCCCGCCCCCTCCTCGTGAGGCATGGAAGTCTGGCCGCCCCCGCGGTGTTGCAGCAGCCATGAAGCGCATCGGATTCCTGTCCTTCGGTCACTGGTCGGGCTCGCCGGGGTCCAAGACGCGCTCGGCATCCGACGCGCTGCTGCAGTCGATCGACCTCGCGGTCGCGGCGGAGGAGGTGGGCGCGGACGGCGCGTACTTCCGGGTTCACCACTACGCACGCCAGCTCGCCTCGCCGTTCCCACTGCTGGCGGCAATCGGGGCCCGGACGAACCGCATCGAGATCGGTACGGCGGTGATCGACATGCGATACGAGAACCCTTTGTACATGGCCGAGGACGCTGGCGCTGCGGATCTCATCGCCGGCGGGCGTCTCCAGCTGGGGATCAGCAGGGGATCGCCCGAGCAGGTGATCGACGGCTTCCGGTACTTCGGCTACGAGCCCAAGGACGGCGATCACGCCGCGCTCGCGCGCGAGCATGCGGCGGTGTTCCTGGAGGTCATCAAGGGCGAGGGGTTCGCCGAGCCCAACCCTCGGCCGATGTTCGCCAACCCGCCCGGGCTGCTGCGGCTCGAGCCGCACTCGCCGGGCCTGCGCGACCGGATCTGGTGGGGCGCCGGAACCCGGGCGACCGCGGAATGGACCGCGCAGCAGGGCATGAACCTCATGAGCTCGACCCTGCTCACCGAGGAGACCGGGGTCCCCTTCCACCAGCTGCAGGCCGAGCAGATCCAGCGATTCCGGGATGCCTGGAAGGCCGCGGGCCATCCACGCGAGCCGCGGGTCTCGGTCAGCCGCAGCATCTTCCCGCTCGTGAACGACCTCGACCGGGCGTACTTCGGCAACGACACCCGGGACTCCGACTCCGTGGGCTACCTCGACGGTGGGCTCGCCAGGTTCGGACGGACCTACGCCGGGGAGCCCGACAAGCTGGTCGCCGAGCTCGCGCAGGACGAGGCGATCGCTGCCGCGGACACCCTCCTGCTCACGGTCCCCAACCAGCTCGGCGTCGACTACAACGCCCATGTCCTGGACGGTGTGGTGAACCTCGTGGCCCCCGGGCTGGGCTGGCGCTGACGGTCCTGCGCAGGCGTGCGGCCGAGCCGCCGGGTCCGGGGTCGGCAAGCCCGGGTCGTCGGCGATCGGGGGGCTTGGATGGGCCCCCGGAACGCGGAGGCCCGGAGCCCCCCGAGCGCCTCGCGAACTGTGCCGGCCGAGATGTCGCGGCTGCTCGGGCCTCCCTGGCAGGGGCGCGCCGAAATCGAGTGTGACTCTTGACTCCTCTTGCCCGGTCTGTCAGGTTTACAGCGCATATCACCTTGAGGAGTCGAGGCGGTCGCGCACGTCGACCTGCAAGGGGGCGAGCGTGGGAGTGCCCGGCGAGGGCCCGCAGCGCGGAGCTCTCACGCCAAGGTCAGGGCCATCTCCCACCCCAGGCCGTCCCCTCGTCGAGATGCGGGGCGAACAAGCACTTCGGTGATCTGCACGTCCTGCGTGACATCGACCTGACCGTCGCGGCCGGGGAGGTGGTCGTCGTCATCGGCCCGTCGGGTTCCGGCAAGTCCACGCTGTGCCGCACCATCAACCGGCTCGAGGCGATCGACTCCGGCACGATCCTGCTCGATGGTGTCCCGGTGCCCGAGGAGGCAAGGCCCTGGCCAAGCTGCGCTCGGATGTTGAGATGGTGTTCCAGTCGTTCAACCTCTTCGCCCACCGGACCGTTCTGGACAACGTCACGCTGGGTCCCATCAAGGTCCGCCGCGTCAAGCCGGCGCAGGCCGTGCAGAGGCCGCTGCCCTGCTCGAACGCGTCGGCGTGGCGGATCAGGCGGCCAAGCTGCCTGCCCAGCTCTCCGGCGGGCAGCAGCAGCGAGTGGCGATCGCCCGCGCATTGGCCATGCACCCGAAAGTGATGCTCTTCGACGAGCCGACCTCAGCCCTCGACCCGGAGATGATCACCGAGGTCCTCGACGTGATGGTCCAGCTCGCTCGCGAGGGGATGACAATGATCTTGACGGTCGCAGGTCAGTCGGTCACGGCGCCGGTCGAGCCCGTCGAGACCCCGCCGGTCGAGCCCGTCGAGACCTGCCGGGTCGAGCTTCTCAGACCCCGCCGGTCGAGCTTCTCAGACCCCGCCGGTCGAGCCTCTCGAGACCTCGCCGGTCGAGCCCGTCGAGACCTGAGCCCGTCGAGATCCCCGCTTCCGGGCGCTGCGCGAACGGTGCGCTGAGCTGGTCTCGACGGGCTCGACCAGCGGGGAGGAACGTCGCTGCCCAGTGCTGACCTGACAGGTCTCGACAGGCTCGACCAGCGGGGAGGAACGTCGCTGCCCAGTGCTGACCTGACAGGTCTCGACAGGCTCGACCAGCGGGGACTCACCCAGCCGGGAGCAGACCCGTCGAGTCGATCCACTCGTGGTAGCGGGCCAGCACCCAGTCGGGGGCCTCCATCTGCGGCACGTGGCCCACGTCCTCGGCGATGTGCAGCTCCCAGTGCGGGTTGTCCCGGGCCGCCATCCGCGCGGCGCCGACGTGGACCAGGCGGTCACGATCACCCTGCAGCAGCAGGACCGGCACGTCGATCGAGCGCATCGCGGCCAGGAGCTGGTCGCGGCGCACCAGATGCAGCAGGACCGAGCGCGCGGCATCGAGGAAGGCGGAGTCGACGCCCGGCACTCGGTGACGCCGCTCGGCGACCGCGACCTGATGCGCCACGAGGTCGCGGGGGATCCGAGCCACGTCCACAGCGCACATGTCGAGGACCTGCTGGACCTGCTCGACCGGGGAGAGTCGAGCGCGGCGCCTGGCGAGCAGGGCGTTGGCGAGTCCGGGGACCGCGTACCCGATGAAGTTGCGCGTCACGGTTGGGTCCAGTCGTTGCAGCGGGCCGGGGATCGCCGGATCGACCAGGGCGAGAGCGGCAACCGTCTCCGGGTGCCGGGCCGCCTGCAGGATGCTGATCATCCCGCCCATCGAGTTGCCCATCAGGACCACCGGCCTGCCCACGACCTCCCGCAGGAACCGGTCGAGCAGGCGCTGGTTGGAGCCCACATCCGTGCGCCGATGATCGGGGAAGGTCAGGCCGTGCCCGGCCAGGTCAGGGACCACGACGCGCTGCCGATCGGCGAGCGCCGGAGCCACGGCCATCCAGTTGACGTGGGAACCCCCCAGCCCGTGCACGCAGACCAGGGGCGGCGCGCTGTCGGGTCCGGCGAGATCCACATAGTGCGTGTAGCCGTCGAGGTCGATCGTGCGCGAGGTGGCGGTCACCGGCATGGCACTCCCTTGTCTGGGTCCCTGCCCCCAAGTTATTACACTCCCACTGCAGATAGGCGTGGGGCCGGTCGGCACCGCGTTCGGCGCGCGCCCCGTGCACCAGGGGCTGCGCCGGGGAGCGCGGGCCGGGAGCGCGGCGACGCTGACGGCAGTGCCGGCTGGAAGCGCCGGGCGGGGCAGGACGAGGAGGGCCGACCGACGACCACAGGGACTGCGGGCACAGCCGTGGACGGTCGCTCCGCCCGCGCCGGGCGAACGCGCGCGGCCATCGTGGACGCCCACATCGAGCTCCTGCGAGCAGGCAACCTGCGACCGACCGGAGAGCACATCGCGGCTCGTGCGGGCATCTCCGTGCGCTCGATCTGGAGCCACTTCCCGGAGCTCGAGGCCCTGTTCGAGGCCACCGCCGCCGCCGTCCTCGACCGGCAGGACCGGGCTTTCCGACCGGTCGATCCGGGCCTGGCCCTGTCCGCACGCATCGACGCGTTCTGCGGCCAACGGGGGCGGATGCTGGAGCAGGTGGCACCGTTCGCGCGAGCCTCCGTGCTTCGCGAGCCCTACTCCCCCGCCCTTCGCGACTACCACCGCCGCCACGTCCAGCGCGTCATCGACGAGATCTCGCTGCTGTTCCGGGGTGAGCTCGCCGGACTGCCCGCCGACGAATGCCCCGCGGTGACGTCGGCGCTCGCCGCCGCGGCGACGTGGGGCAGCTGGAGCACGCTGCGTGACGACCTCGGCCTGAGCGCCGCGGAGTCCCGCGCGGTGATGGCCCGGACCGTGCGGGCCCTGCTGGCCCAGGGCTACCCCGACGGCCCTGCCGAGCCGGCGGACCCGCGTCCGGACACGTCGCCGGCCGTGTCGCCGCAGCGCCGTCCGGCCACACACGCGCCCCCGCAGCAGCCCCCGCCGTCCCGAACGCACCCCCGGACCGTCCCATCACCGACCGAGAGTGAGGCCCCATGAGCCTGAACCTTGCCTGCATCCTGCGTGAGTCGGCGAAGGCATACCCCGACAAGCCCGCGCTGGTCTTCGAGGGAGGCCGGATCACCTACGGCCAGCTCGACGGCCTGAGCGACCAGTTCGCGCGTGGTCTGCGCGACGCCGGGTTCGACCCCGGCGACCGCATCGGCCTGCAGCTGCCCAACCTGCCCCAGTTCGTCATCGCCTACTTCGGGATACTCAAGGCTGGCTGCATCGCGGTCCCCATGAACGTCCTGCTCCGTGCGCCGGAGATCGCCTACCAGCTGGGCAACTCCCGCAGCTCGGCGCTCATCACCTGGAGCGGCACCGCCGCCGAGGCCGCGAAGGCGACCGACGCCGCGCACGTGTCAAAGCTCTTCGTGGTGAACACCCCGGGCATCCCGACCGCGACCGTCGGCGCGCCCTTCGAGTCGCTCATGACGGCCGATCCGAGCGTGCCCGCGCCGTTGGAGTCCCGCGATCCCGGCGACACGGCGGTGATCATCTACACGTCCGGCACGACGGGGACGCCCAAGGGCGCCGAGCTGACCCACTTCCAGCTGCTGATGAACGCGGACACGCCGGGTCGCGTCTTCGGGATCCGAGCCGACGACGTCAGCCTCGTCGTGCTCCCCCTGTTCCACGTCTTCGGCCTGTCGAGCCTGCTCAACGTCGGGATCCGGTTCGGGGCCACCCTGAGCCTGCTGCCCCGCTTCGAGGCGCCCAAGGTCCTCGAGGTGGTCAAGCGCGACGGCGTCACGATCTTCGCGGGCGTCCCGACGATGTTCCTGGCCCTCCTCGACCTGCCCGACGTCTCGCCCGAGGATGTCGCCACACTGCGCGTCGGCATCTCCGGTGGGGCGGCCATCCCGGCCGAGGTGATCGACGCGTTCGAGCAGCGGTTCGGCATCCTGATCCTCGAGGGCTACGGGCTGACCGAGACCGCCTCCACGACGACGTTCAACATCAGCGCCGAGGAGAGGCGCGTCTACAGCGTGGGCAAGCCCATCTGGGGCGTCGACCTGGAGATCCGCGACGACGGCGACCGGGCACTTCCCCGTGGCGCGGACAACGTCGGCGAGATCGTCGTGCGCGGCGTGAACATCATGAAGGGCTACTTCGAGGACCCGGAGGCCACGGCTGCGGCCTTCACACGAGGCTGGTTCCGGACCGGCGACCTGGGCTACATGGACGAGGACGGCTTCGTCTTCATCGTCGACCGCAAGAAGGACCTCATCATCCGCGGCGGCTACAACGTGTACCCGCGCGAGATCGAGGAGGTGCTCTACACCCATCCGGCGATCTCCGAGGCTGCGGTCATCGGCGTGCCCGATCCTCGCCTCGGGGAGGAGGTCAAGGCGTTCGTGACGGTCAGGCCGGGGCAGCAGCTCACCGAGCAGGAGGTCATCGACTACGTCAAGGAACGGGTGGCCCCGTACAAGTACCCCAGGCGGGTGGAGTTCCGCGCCGAGTTCGAGCACGGGGCCACCGGCAAGATCCTCAAGAACCTCCTGCGCTGACGCCGCGTCGATTCCTCCGGGGGTCGCGAACGCAGCGCCTCGCCGGACGTCGTGAGAGCTTTCAGCGTGCGAACCGGACTCGGCCGGCCGACCGGTCGAGCCAGCGACCACAGGGAGGTGCAGCGATGGCGGATGTGGTCGAGCGACCGACGGGCAGGTGGAGGTCACGACATCGACCCGCTGTTCGGCAGCATGAAGGACGTCGAGGCGCCCACCGCCGGTGTGCACGAGCCCGGGATGACGCTGGTGATGGACCTCGTCGTCAACCACACGAGTGACGAGCACGCCTGGTTCGTCGCGTCTCGCTCGTCCAGCGCCAGCCCCAAGCGCGACAGGTAGTGGTGGCGACCCTACGTGCGCACGCTCGGTGACACGCGCCTGCCCGTGGCGAACCTGTCCGGGGGCCCGCGACGGTCCCACGGCCCGACGGCCGGTCTCGACTGGGCTCGACCGGCGGGGATGCGGGCCGGGTCTCGACTGGGCTCGACCGGCGAGAACGCGGACCGGTGGTCTCGACTGGGCCTGACCGGCGGGGATGCGGGCCGGGTCTCGACTGGGCTCGACCGGCGGCCCTGCCGGTGGTCTCGACCGGCTCGAACGGCGGCCCCTCGAACCGGGCGGGGTCTCGACGGGCTCGACCGGCGGCGACTGAGATCGACCGTCGCCCTCCAAGGACGACGGTCGGCTCAGGTCACCGGTGCAGGTCGAACCGGTCCAGGTTCATGACCTTGTCCCACGCGGCGACGAAGTCCTCGACGAACGTCTCGTGGGCGTCGTCGCTGGCGTAGACCTCGGCGATCGCTCGCAGCTGTGAGCTCGAGCCGAAGATCAGGTCGGCTCGCGTGGCCGACCACCTCGCCGAGCCCGTCGCCCGGACCGTGCCGACGAAGGACTCCTCGGACTCGTCCGTCGGCGCCCACGAGATGCCGTCGTCGAGGATGTTGACCAGGAAGTCGGTCGTCAGGGTTCCCGGCGCATCCGTGAGGACGCCGGCCGTCGAGCCACCCGCGTTGGCACCCAGGACGCGCAGGCCGGCCACGAGTACGGTCATCTGGGGCGCGGTCAGGGACAGCAGCTGTGCCCGGTCGATGAGCAGTCGCTCGGTCATCCGCGCCCCGCCCTTCCCGAGGTAGTTGCGGAACCCGTCGGCGACGGGCTCGAGGACCGCGAACGTCTCGACATCCGTCTGCTCCTGCGTGGCGTCCGTACGCCCGGGGGCGAACGGGACGGCCACGTCGAACCCCGCCTCCGCCGCGGCCTTCTCGATCGCCGCGGCGCCGCCGAGCACGATGAGGTCCGCCAAGGAGACCTGCTTGTCGCCGCCGTTGCCGTTGAACTCCTGCTGGACCCGCTCGAGCGTGGCGATCACGTCGGCCAGCAGGGCGGGGTCGTTGACCTCCCAGCCGCTCTGGGGCTCCAGCCGGATGCGCGCGCCGTTCGCCCCACCGCGCCTGTCGGTGCCGCGGAAGGTCGAGGCCGAGGCCCATGCCGTGGCGACGAGCTGGGCGACCGTCAGCCCCGAGTCGAGGATCGTGGCCTTGAGCGCTGCGGCGTCCTCGTGGTCGATCAGCTCATGCGTCACCGTCGGCACGGGGTCCTGCCAGATCTGGGGCTCGCTGGGGACCTCCGGGCCGAGATAGCGCTCGATCGGGCCCATGTCGCGGTGCGTCAGCTTGAACCACGCTTTCGCGAAGGCCAGGCGGAACTCCTCGGGGTCGGAGGCGAAGCGCCGGGAGATCTGCTCGTACACCGGATCGACCCGCAGGGAGAGGTCGGTGGTGAGCATGACCGGTGGGTGCCTCCTGGTCGCGTCGTGCGCGTCGGGCACCGCGTCGTATGCGGACTGGTCGGTCGGGACCCATTGGAACGCGCCTGCCGGGCTCTTGGAGAGCTTCCACTCGTAGCGGAAGAGCGTCTCGAAGAAGGCGCTGTCCCAGGCGATCGGGGTGGGTGTCCAGGCACCCTCGAGTCCGCTCGTGATGGCGTCGCCGCCCTTGCCTGTGCCATAGCTGCTGCGCCAGCCCAGGCCCATCTCCTGGATCGGAGCGGCCTCCGGCTCAGGACCGACGTTCTCCGCGGGACCAGCGCCATGGGTCTTGCCGAACGTGTGGCCACCCGCGATCAGGGCCACCGTCTCCTCGTCGTTCATGGCCATCCGGCGGAAGGTCTCGCGGATGTCGCGCGCGGCCAGCAGCGGGTCGGGGTTCCCGTTGGGGCCCTCGGGGTTCACGTAGATCAGGCCCATCTGGACCGCGGCCAGCGGGTTGTCCAGCTGCCGCTCCCCCTGGTACCGCTTGTCGTCGAGCCACACCTCCTCGGTGCCCCAATTGACCTCCTCGGGCTCGAAGACGTCCTCGCGGCCGCCACCGAAGCCGAGCGTCTGGAACCCCATGTCCTCGAGGGCGACGTTCCCGGCCAGCACGAAGAGGTCGGCCCACGAGATGGCCCGGCCGTACTTGCGCTTGACCGGCCAGAGCAGGCGGCGCGCCTTGTCGAGGTTGCCGTTGTCCGGCCAGCTGTTGAGCGGGGCGAAGCGCTGCTCGCCGGAGCTGGCGCCACCGCGTCCGTCCTGGATGCGGTACGTGCCGGCACTGTGCCAGGCCATGCGGATGAAGAGGGGGCCGTAGTGGCCGTAGTCCGCGGGCCACCAGTCCTGGGAGTCCCGCATCACGGCGGCGAGGTCGGCCTTGACCGCGGGCAGGTCGAGGTTGCTGAAGGCCGCGGCGTAGTCGAAGTCCTCACCCATCGGGTTGCCGGCCGGCGGGTTCAGGTGCAACGGCCTGATGTCCAGGGCGTTGGGCCACCAGTCCCGGTTCGACCGCGTCCTCGGGGCGCCGTGTCCGGTCAGGGGGCGGGTGCTCTCATCGCTCATGCGTGGGGTCCTCCTGGGTGGTGATGGCCTCGGGGGTGATGGCCTGGGTCTCGAGGGGTTGGGTCTCGAGAGGTTGGGTTTCAAGGGACTGGGTTTCAAGGGACTGGGCAGGGGTCGTGGCAAGGGGGGTCGTGGCAAGGGGGGTCGTGGCAAGGGGGGTCGTGGCCGAGGAGGTCGTCACGGGGGCGGTCCTGGCCGGGACGGGCGTGGGTCTGGCGGCGCGTGCCGCGCAGTCCGGGCAGAGCCCCCAGTAGATGACCTCGGTCTCCTCGATCTGGAAGCCGTGGTCGTCGCTGGGTGTCAGGCACGGGGCATCGCCCAACGCGCAGTCGACGTCGGCCATGGTGCCGCACGTGCGACAGATGACGTGATGGTGGTTGTCGCTGACCCGCACCTCGAACAGCGCCGAGGATCCGGCAGGCTGCAGGCGCCGGACGAGTCCGACGTCGGCGAGCACGCCCAGCGAGTCGTAGACGGACTGCAGGGAGATCGCGCCCACCTCGGCGCGCACGGCCTCGGCGACCGCGTCGGCCGTGAGGTGACGTCCCGGGGTGACCGCACGCAGCACGGCCAGTCGCTGGGCGGTGACCCGGTAGCCCCGTTCCCGCAGCAGCGCGGCGGCGTCGGTAGGCATGGCCCGACCCTAGCGCCCTGTCTGGATCAATTCAACAGATGGATCGAGTCCGCCCACGTCGGTCGAGCTCAGTCGGACCACGCCAGCCTGCGCCGGTCGAGCCTGGCGAGACCGCCCCCGCCCCGCCGGTCGAGCGCGTCGAGACCCGTCGCAGCCGGGGTTTCCGAGACTGCAAACGCGTCGGTCAGAATCGGCGGGCGCGGTCTCGACGAGCTCGACCGGCGGGCACGTCGGGCATGGGCGGGCACGGTCTCGACGAACTCGACCGGCGGGCAGGGCGGGCAGGGCGGGCGCGGTCTCGACGAGCTCGACCGGCGGGTGGGCGGTATCCGGCTTACCGGTGGACCGCAGGGGCGCCGCTAGGCTGCCGGCACCTGGGAGGGAGCCGTCGTGGAACCAGCCTTCGCCACCGACCTGGGCGCGCTGATGCAGGCCGACTGCCTGGCCTGGCTGCCCTCGGTCCCCGACGAGTCCGTGGACGTCGTGTTCGCAGACCCTCCCTTCAACCTCGACAAGGACTACGGACCCGGGATCAGCGATCGACTTCGGGACGAGGACTACCTCGCCTGGTGCGAGGCGTGGATCAAGGAGTGCGTCCGCGCGATCCGGCCCGGCGGGGCGTTCTGGCTCTACAACCTCCCGCGCTGGAACATCGAGCTGGGGCACTTCCTCAACCGTACCGGGATGACGTTCCGGCACTGGGTCGCCCTCGACCTCAAGATGTCGCTGACCATCGCCGGGAAGCTCTACCCGGCCCACTACAGCCTGCTCTACTACACGAAGGGGCGGCCTCGGACCTTCACCCGCCCGCGCCTGCCCATCCCGGCCTGCCGCCACTGCGGCGGTGACATCAAGGACTACGGCGGCCACCGCGCCAAGCTTCATCCCGACGGCCTGAACCTCTCGGACGTCTGGACCGACATCACTCCGGTCCGCCATCGCAGCACGAAGCATCGCGGGGCCAACCAGCTCAGCGAGCGACTGCTGGAACGCGTGCTCGAGATCAGCAGCGTCCCCGGGGACCTTGTGGTGGACCCGTTCGGAGGCAGCGGGACGACCTTCGCCGTCGCCGAGCGGCTGCATCGGCACTGGCTGGGCTGCGAGCTGGGCGACGTGGCTCCGATCGTCCGGCGGCTCACCGGCCGGGAGGCGGAGTTCGACCGGCCCGCCCGGGGGGACTCGGGGAAGGGAGTGGGTCGACGGGCTCGCCCCGGGGATGGCCAGGGGTAGCGGCGAACGTCACGCCGCGACACGTCCACGCCCGGCCCGCTCCAGCGCCAGCGCCAGCGACGTTCCCCCCACGCCGAGGCGGTGACGTGGTAGGCCTGACTGCATGGCTGTCGTGGTCTCCCAGCAGGGTGCGGTCACCGTGGTGACCCTCGATCGTCCGAACGTCCGCAACGCCGTCGACACCGAGCATGCCGCCGCGCTCCATGAGGCGTTCCTCGCCTTCGACGCCGATCCGGGTGCTCACGTCGCGGTGCTGACCGGCGCCGGAGGCACGTTCTGCTCGGGCGCCGACCTTGCGGCCGTGAGCGCCGGGACGATGCTCGCCGAGGCGCCCAGCGTGCCCGGGCCGGCGCCCATGGGCCCGACGCGCCTGTTGCTGGGCAAGCCGGTCATCGCGGCGCTCGAGGGGCACGCGGTTGCGGGGGGCCTGGAGCTGGCGCTGTGGTGCGACCTGCGCGTCGCCGATCCGGGCGCGGTCCTCGGCGTGTTCAGCCGGCGCTGGGGGGTTCCCCTGATCGACGGCGGGACGGTGCGGCTCCCGCGGTTGATCGGCCACTCCCGCGCCCTGGACCTCATCCTCACCGGGCGGCCTGTCAGCGCGCAGGAGGCCATGGCGATGGGCCTGGTGAACCGCGTGAGCGCGCCGGGGCATGCGCTCGACGAGGCGATCGCTCTCGCAGCCCAGGTCGCCTCGTTCCCTCAGGAGGGCCTGCGCGCCGATCGGTTGGCCTGCTACCACCAGCAGGGATACGCGCTTGGGCCGGCCATCGCGATCGAATGGGACCACGGGCACCGGGCACTGCCTGCAGCGGTCGCCGGAGCCGCGCGGTTCGCTTCCGGGGCCGGACGTCACGGGGTACCCGAGACTCGTCCCTGACGGCCATGCCCGGAGGCCCGTGCCCGGGTCAGCGCGGGGGGGCCAGGCGGAGGAGCCAGCGCGGACGAGCCAGGCGACTGCCCGGCGCAGAAGGATCGAGCAGACGCGCCAAGGCGGACCTGCCCCAGCGCCGAGGCCAGCGCAGCGGCCAGGCGCGGAGGGCCAGCGCAGACGTGCCCAGCGCAGACGTGCCCGGGGGGCTCGCGCCCAGCGTGCCAGGGTCGTCTGCCGGGCCTTGTGGTCGGTCTCGGGCGTGCTGTGCACCCCCGCTGGTTGGCACCGAGGGCCGCGGGAACTGTGGAGGCCAGTGGCGGCACTTCCCGGGCAACAGGGAAGCCCCGCCGCAGACGGGGGATGCAACGGCGGGGCTTCGAGGCAGAACAGTACAGGGAGTCGGACAGAGCATGATCACAGGGGTCCTGTTCCCCAAGAACTGGTACCTGACGTGCCCATTCGAGCCGATGGCGGCGTGTCCTGGTTGAAGACAGACGCCGACTCGAACAGCTCCGTCTCGAGCCTCACCGCCTCCTGGCCTGGACCCACACGGCGGGACCGAGGTCACGGGACCGTGTACCTGACATCGACGCCTTCGACCGGCTCAACCCCCCCGAGCGACCGCCCTGAGCGCGGCGGCGGCGATCCTGACCATCTCGTCGGTGGCCGTCAGCGACAGGCGGAACCACCCGGGGGCTCGGAAGACGCTGCCGGGCAGGACGAAGGTGTTGTGATCGCGAGCCAGGGCATCGCAGAACGCCATGTCGTGGGGGTCCGGGGACTCGGCCAGGACGTAGAAGGTGCCCTCGGGTGGGCTGACCTCGTACCCGGCCGCCCTCAACTCGGCGACGAGCACGTCGCGCCGGCGCTGCATCGCGTCGATGTCGATCCGCACCGACTCGAGGTCCGCCACTGCTCGTTGCAGCACCGCGTCGGGCCACGCCCATCCCAGTGCCACCTGGACCAGCGGCGCGGTCGTGCGCAGATCCTCGCGCTCGCGGCAGGTCCGCGGCACCGCCAGCCACCCGATCCGCTGGCCCGGTGCCAGGGTCGTCTTGCCGTAGGTGTGCATGAGGACGGTGTCCGGATACTGCACGGCCGGGCTCGGCACAGCCCGGTGATCGAACGCGATGCGGCGATAGGAGTCGTCGGAGAGAAGGACGATGGGTCGGGGCCGCCCGCGGGAGGCGCGCTGGAGCACGTCGGCGACTCCCGCCAGCTCCTCGGCGCGGTAGATGCGTCCGGTGGGATTGTTCGGCGAGTTGACCACCACCGCGCGGGTGCGCTCGGTGATCGCCGCATGGAGCTTCGCTGGATCCGGGCTGAAGTGCGGCGGATCCAAAGCGACGTGCACGGTCCGGCCTCCCGCGGCCGCGACCTGCAGGTCGTAGAAGAACCAGGGCGGGTCCAGGACGATCACCTCGTCACCCGGAGCCAGCAGGCATCGCAGGATGACTGCCAGCGCGCCGAACGTCCCATTCGTCAGGTGCACGTCCTGCGGGTCGACGGCGACCCCCAACTCCCCTGCGCACAGGGCGGCGACGTGCTCGCGGGCGGGCGGAAGGCTGACCGGGTACGCGAACCAATCCGCGGTCTGCGGCTCGGTCCATGTGTGCAGGACGTCCACGTACTGCCTGGGCGCCAGCTGGGTCGGGTTGCCGAACCTCAGGTCAGCCGCGCCCTCCGGGAGGGTCTCGTCGGCGTAGCGCTCGAAGTACGTCCAGAACGGCTCCGCGGCTTCGCGCAGGTGCTGCAGACCGGGCTCGATAGCCATGGGATCACGTCACACCCGTACGAGAGCGGCGTCAAGGCAGACAACGACGCCTGGTACACCGGGGTGGTCGGCCCCGTGGCTCTGTCTCGCTAGGGCGTCGAGGAACGCGCCCGCTCCTCTGCGCGGCCGGCCGCTTCCCCCACGAACGGCGCCGGACAACACGTCGGCTCGTTCACGCCGGCCGCCCACACGTCGTTCCCGCGTCGTGGGCGCGCCCTGCTTCGTGGGCGCCGGCCTCCTGAGGCGTTCCGTCATGGGGCGCCTGGGCGCCTTGGGGGCACGCCCTGCCCGGAGTCTGCCCGCGATCCGCCCAGGCCATGCCTTCGTTCCGCACACGAAATCCGCGTTCTCAGGGTCCTCGCCGGCCTGCCCTGACGATCCGCGTTCGAGATCCACGTTCTGAGGGGGTGTCGTGGTCCTGCTGATCGGCGAAGCGGTTCCGGACGACACGACCCCGACGTGGCGCAGCGCGGTGAAGGTCCTTCTCGGCAGCGTGCTCCTGGCCTTGGGGGCGAGGTCCGCCAAGCAGGCCCTCGCCGGCGCCGAGAAGGCGACCCCGGGGTGGATGAGCAAGCTCGACCAGATGGGTCCCAGGGATGCTGCGGGACTAGGGTGTGTCTCCATATCCACTGACGTTGCGAGCGGCGTTCGGTGCTGTGCATCGCAAGGCGGCGCAGTGAGTCGGGCTGGTGGCCCGGCGAGCGACGGCAACGCGGCGAGGTGCAGTGCCCGGGCGTCGCGCAGCCGGCAATCGGGAGATGGAGACACGCCCTAGGGCTTCTGCTCACGACGGTCAATCCCAAGAACCTGCTGCTGGCCATCGCAGCCGCGGGCGTCATCGTGGACTCGGGCATCCGGCGTGCTCAGCAGGCCGGGGCATACCTCGCGTTCTCGTTGTTGGCCTCCATGGGTGTCGCCATCCCACTCGTCGTGTACCTCTCCATGGGGCAGCGCGCACCCAGTGTCCTGGCGCGGTTCAAGAGCTGGATGGCGAAGCACTCCGCGAAGATCATGGCCGTGGTCCTGGGCCTGCTCGGTGCCGTACTGCTCGTGCAGGGGGTGTCGGGCCTTCTCGGCTGACCGACCCACGGTGGCCGCCGGGGTCAGGACCGCCACTTGATCGAGCACCCCATGCTCGGTCGATGCGGCTGCGGGACCTGCTCCCCTGCGAGCACGCGGCCGATGGCGTCGTCCAGGAGCTCGCCGGTGACGGGCAGGCCGTTCCCCGGGGTGGACGAGTCCATGGCGCCCCGGTAGGCGAGCCGGCCGTCGGCGCCGTAGAGGAAGAAGTCGGGCGTGCAGGCCGCTTTGAAGTCGCGGCCGATCTGCTGGGTCCCGTCGATGAGATAGGGGAACGCCCATCCCGCCCGATCCGCCTGCGCGGCCAGATGGGCAGGGTCGTCGTCAGGATGCGTGGCGGCGTCATTCGTGCAGACGGCGACGACGGCAAGGTCCGGATGCGACCGGATCACCTGACCCAGGCGTTGCTCGACGTGCTTGACGTAAGGACAGTGGTTGCAGGAGAAGAAGACCAGGAGCGGGGCCCCGGCGAAGGAGTCGCTGGTCACGACCGCGCCGGCAAGGTCGGGCGCCTGGAAGGACGGCATCGCGGTGCCGACGGGGACCATGAGGGACTGGACAGCCATGGGGGAAGCCTAGGCGGGCTTCCCCGTGACGCGCGTCAGGTCTGATTCGCCCACCGCGCGTGGTCAGCGTGCGACACGACGGTCACGCTCATCGCGGCGCGGGATCAGCCCTCGCCCGAGCTGACCGCGCTCCACACGGCGTCGGCAGTCGCGTACCGGGGCTCCCAGCCGGTGGCCTGCAGCGCGCTGGAGTCCATCCGGATCGATCGAGCCAGTCCCCGCACGGCCGGGATGGCCTTCGGCAGCCCCTCCCGCACGATCGCCGGGGGCGCGGCGACCGCCCTCCCGGCCAGTCCCGACATCATCGTCAGCCACGCCTGGCGGGTGATCGGCGTGGCCCCGACGTTGTACGTCCCGCCCGGGACTCCCAGGGCGTGCACGGCCGCGGTCGCGGCGTCGTGGACATGCACGAAGGTCTCGTAGCCGGCCAGGTCGCCCAGCACGAGGGACCGGCCCTGGATCGCCTGCTCCCACACCTGGCGGGACATGCCCGAGTCGGGCGAGACGAAGAGCCCGAACCGCAGGACGACGGACTGCGCGTCGCCCCCGCTCATGTCGGCGAAGTTCCTGGCGGCACGCTCGGCGTCCAGGCAGGAGCGAGCCTGCCGGGCCGGGTCGAGCGGCGAGGACTCGCTGACCCAGGCACTGCCGGCGTCGGCGTACACGAAGATCACTGACTCCTGCACGAGCCGACGGACCCCGACCTCGCCCGCGATCCTGGCGACAGTGGGGGCGAGCGCCGACCTGACGCGGTCGTTGGCCCGCCACGCGCTGGGCTTGAGAGCGCGGGCGCCGGAGGGGATCGACGTCGCCACCATCAGCACGGCGTCCGCCCCGGTGAGGCTCACGCGCAGGAATCCCTCGTCCCAGACATCGCCCACGACGGCGGACCCGGCAGGCAGCCGCGCGGCGGCCGGGCGGCTGCGCGCGAGGGCCCGAACGGTGTGCCCCCGCTCCAGAAGGAGTTCCACGACCCGGCGCCCGAGGACGCCGGTGCTTCCGATCACGGTCACCAGCACGCTGCGCAGTCTGCCCCAGTGCGGAGCCTGCGGATACCTTGTCACCGCACGCGGGTCCTCCTAGGCTGCCGAACATGCCTACCCACTCACGATTCCGAGTCAAGACAGTGCTGGCCGCTGCGATGGTGGCCGTGGTGGCGATGTCCGCGCCCGCAGCGGCGCATCCCAAGGGCGGGGGCAACAGCGGGGGCGGCGGTAGCCGGTCCCTACCGGAGGTCATCAACCTCCCCGCCGGCTGGCAGCCCGAGGGCGTGGCGTCCGGGGTCGGCAGCACCGTCTATGCCGGATCGTTGGCGAACGGCGCGATCTGGCGGGGTGACCTCCGCACCGGCAAGGGCTCCGTGCTCATCCCCGGGGCGACGGGCAAGGTGGCCGTGGGCCTGAAGTACTCGCGGGGCCTGATCTTCGTCGCCGGCGGGCCGACCGGAACCGTCACGGTCTACGACGCCAGAACCGGCGCGCAGGTCTACTCGAAGCAGCCGGGCACGACCGGGGCGACCTTCGTCAACGATGTGACGGTCACGCGCAACGCTGCCTGGTTCACCGACTCCCAGAAGGCGGTCCTGTACAAGGTGGCCCTCGTTCGGGGAAAGCCCGTGGGTGAGCCGTCGCAGCTCGCGCTGAGCGGCGACTGGTCGCAGGTGACAGGCTTCAACGCCAACGGGATCGTCGCCTCGGAGAATGGCCGGTTCCTGCTCGTGGTCAACTCCACGGTCGGCAAGGTCTATCGGGTCAACGCCCGCACCGGTGTCGCGCGGGCAGTCGTCACCACGGCCGACCTGACCAACGGCGACGGACTGCTGCTGCGCGGCCGTGAGCTGGACGTGGTCCGCAACCAGAAGAACGAGGTTGTCGTCCTGCGGTTGTCGGAGGACCTTCGCTCGGCTCGCGTGGTGCGCACCCTGACCGATCCTGACTTCGTCGTGCCCACGACGATCACCTCCTACGGCTGCGCCCTGTACGCGGTCAACGCCAAGTTCGGGACCCCCCCGACGCCCACGACGCCCTACGAGATCGTCCGGGTGGACGGCTCGTGCTCGCACGGCGCCCGAGGGGACCATTCCGGACACGGACACGGACACGGACACGGACACGGACACGGACAC
>CAZWXF010000018.1:25394-32333 GCA_964638055.1 uncultured Bifidobacteriaceae bacterium
CGGACACGGACACGGACACGGACACGGACACGGACACGGACACTCCTGGCGGCACTGAGCTCGTCGAGCAAACCCCCCGTGCCTCGGGCGACCGGCGCGCACGGGGGGTTTCGGCGTTTCGGGCCTCAGGCGACGCCGTGCAGGCAGTCGGCCTCGTCGGGCTGGCGCCACGGTGCAACCGCCCCAGCGGCTGCCGTGGAATGAGCGCGAGGACCGACGCAGGCCACAGACCGGGACTCGCCGAGGACCATTCGTATGCCGGGGTCTGAATCCCGCTCAGATCATAATTTTCGCCACGCCAAAGTTATGCCGAGGTCTGGGGACGCCGTGACTCACACATTCAGCCCATCCCCCGTCGCGCTCGCGGTGCCGCGGGCGCTGGCCCAGCTTGCCGAATGTGGAGGCGCTCCGGCGGAGCAGGTGGTACAGCCGCTCGGGAGCCGACCGGACTCTGCTGGCGCCGGAGAGCTCGCCACGGACGGCGCCCGAGCTCTGGCGGGAACCGCCCGGGAGGACCCTGCCGCCGACAGGGCGACGTGGGCGGCCTCCGCTCTGCTCCATCTCACCGAGGAACCGGGCCGACGCGACATCCACGGAGCCCTCGTCCGAGGGACGGCGCGAAACGAGGTTGCCGCCGCCGAGCTTGCTGCGACCGCGGCCTGCCTGGCCAACACCCCACCGCATGGGGGAGCGATCATCCTCGGCGCGTCCGTCAGCGCAGAGCTGACCGGGACCGGCCTGGATCCCGAGTGGCTGCGTCACCGGATCTACGAGCTCACGGGCACGTGCCTGACCGTCGACGTCACCGAGGCCTGGGTGCGGGGGACGCGACTGCTCGTCGTGACTGCCCCGCGGGCGATCGAGCCCATCCGGGTCGACGGCCGCATCACCTGGCGCGTCGGCGGATCGTGCGTCCCGGTCGATCCCACGACCTGGCACGCCCGGCGCATGGCCGAGCTGCGCTTCGACTGGTCCGCCGAGGAGTCGGCCGTCCCGGCCACCAGCGCGCGACCCGCCGCGATCGCCCAGGCACGCGGCTTCCTGCAGGACTCCGGCGAAGTCCACGCACTGGAGCTCGCGGCGGCCGCCGATGCCGAGCTGCTCAGGCGCCTCAACGTCGTCACCGGGACGGGGATGCTGACCAACGCCGGCGTCCTGGCCTTCGTGGGCCGCGGGGCGCCCTGCGTGGACTACATCCGGCGCGAGCAGGCCGGGGGTGACAGCGTGATCCGCGTGCGCCGGGAGGGTCGCTCACTACTGGAGGAGCTGGCCGAGGCGTTCCTCGCGATCGACGTGAACAACCGGACGCTGCACCTGCGCAGCGGCCTGAGCGTGGGCCAGCTGAACGAGGTGCCGCCTCTGGCCGCCCGGGAGGCTGTGGTCAACGGGGTGGCTCACCGGGAGTGGGCCGTCGCCGAGCCCACGGTCATCGAGCATGTGGGGCGGACCCTTCGCGTGACCAGTCCCGGCGGCTTCGTCGCCGGTGTCACCGAGCAGAACCTCATGACGCACCCGTCGCGGTCGCGCAACCGAGCCCTGACCGAGCTCCTGGCAGCCCTGCGCGTGGCCGAGCGCGAGGGCATCGGGGTGGACCGGATGGTCCGCGACATGGTGGCGGTCGGGCATGGACTGCCCGAGATCCGGGAGGTGCCCGGGCCCTACGTGCGGACGTCGCTGGTCGGTGATGCCCTGGACGAGGCGTGGATCGAGTGGCTGTCGCGGCTGCAACCACGGTCCGAGCGCGACGATGTCAACTCCCTGCTGATCCTGCGCCACCTCGTGCGCGAGGGCTGGGCCGACGCCGTCTCCATCGGTCCGGTCATCCAGCTCAGCGATGCCGAGGTCGCGGGGGCCCTGGCGAAGCTCGCCGTGGCGACGATGGCCGGGTCGCCCGTGCTCGTCGCCGTCGACGGCGTCCCCGCGACCGGACCACGTTCGTGGTGCCTGAGCCGCTCCGCGCGCGACCACCTGAGCGCCCTGGACCGCCTGCGCACGCGCGGACCCCGCTGGCCCGAGCGCGAGGTCGTGGCGTTGAGCTACGCGCGCGCCCGGGGCCGGATCAGCACGACCGAGCTGGCGAGCCTGGTGGGAGCCTCGGCGACCAACCTCGGCGGTGTGCTCAAGGGCCTCGAGGACGACGGCCAGCTGATCCCCTCCCGCGCGACCAGGCGCGGCAAGGGCTTCTACTACCAGCTCGCCGCCGCGCAGCCCGACCACGCCCCTACCGTTGTGCGGTGACCTTCCACACCGAGCACCCGTTCCTGCCGCCCCCCGACCAGCGCGATGTCGTTCGGCAGCTCCGCGGGCGCCTGCCCGCGCCGGTCACGGTCGTGACGACACGCGCTGCCGGGAGGCCGGTCGGACTGACGGTGTCCTCGTTGCTCCTCGTCCAGGGCGACCCTGCCCTCGTCGTCCTGATGGTCGACCCGCTCAGCGACCTCGGCGAGGTCCTTGGCGAAGGCGTGAGGATCGCGGTCTCGGTGCTCACCACCGGCGATGCCCTGCTCGCCGACACGTTCGCGGGCCTCGCGCCCGCCCCTGGAGGCCCGTTCACCGCGGGCACCTGGGTCGACAGCGACTTCGGGCCGGTCAGGCAGGGGGTGAGCTGGCTCGGCGCCGAGGTGACCCGGGTCGCCGAGCTCGGCTGGTACTGCGAGGTGGCCGCCAGGATCGACCGGATCGAGATCACGGATGCGCCCGCCCTGATCCATCAGCGCGGCACCTATCGGACCTGACCACGCGGTCGGACCACCCCGGAGTCGTGGGCGAGGTCGGGACCCGCTGCGCACCGGCCGAGCCGCGGTCGAGCTCGGGCCGCGACGCCTCTCGACGCTGCGCTCGGCAGGAGGCGCAGGTCCCATGAGCCGACGCAGCGAGCCGAAGAGCGTCAGGTCAGCGACCGGCTCGTCGGGGATCGGTACCGTGCGCTCGGGCCTGCCACGGGCCCCCTGTCGTGGGAGGGCCCATGCAGATGGAGACCGTCATCGTGCTGGGCGTCCTGGCCGTCGCCGTGGTCGCCGGGATGTGGGCGAACACGCGGGTGCGGCCCTTCGCCAAGTCGGAGGTCCAGGGCGTCAAGCTCGAGCTCCTGATCTCGCCCCTGCTCATGCTCACCGTGCTCCTGCTGGCGTTCGTGCTCGTGCAGGTGTTCGCCGGGTTCAAGGCCTCGAAGGACGCAGCCGGGGTGGAGGCCGGCCGGGTCATCCACGAGTTCGAGCTCTCCGGGTACTACGACGACGACGTCGCGCTGCCGATGCAGGAGGCTCTCGTCTGCTACGCACGGGCCGTCACGCACCACGAGTGGCCGCTCCTGGCCGGGGACCCCCAGCTCGACCCGACGACGACCCGATGGGGAGAGCAGCTCGACGGACCGCTGGCCTCCCTGCGGATCACCGCCAACGGCCAGCCCTACGGCACGCTCCTGACCACCGACAAGGAACGCGCCGAGGGCCGTCGGCTCCGGCTCGTGCAGGCCGAGCCCGCGGTCCCGGAAGCCATCCAGCTGCTGCTCCTGGCGATCAGCGCCACCGCGATCCTCGGGATCGCCGCCTTCACGCTGCCCTACGTCGCCCGTCGCGTCCAGCTGGGCGCGCTCATCGCGCTCACGCTGAGCCTGGGCCTCGTGCAAGCGGTGATCATCGACATGGACAACAAGTACGACGGCATCATCCAGGTGCACCCGACCGAGCTCGAGCTCGCCGACTCGCTGATGACGCCCCGATTCGAGGCGCGGTTCCCGAGCACGCCGCTGCCCTGTGACGTGACCGGCCTGCCGACCACCTGACCTCTGTGCGGATCAGAACGCAGCCGGGAGCCCAGCCGCACCGCTCCGAGGCAGGCGAGCGCCCGCTCACGCCGGGGCAGGCGCCACGGCCAGGCTTCGGGCCAGCGCGTCGAGGAGCTCGCGTGTCCCGTGCTCGCGGATCTCGGTCCCGTCGGCACCCTCCAGGAACGTGCCGTGCTCGGTGAGACGCAGCAGCGTCCCCGAACCCAGCGGGACGAGCTCGACGCTCTGCAGCGACACCGAGATCCGCCGACCGTTGATGATCATGTCGTAGGCGAACACGATGCGCTGGTTGTCGACGATGTCGAAGTAGACCGCGTTGAACGTCCCCGTGGAGCCCTGCGGCAACGGCGTGCCCTCGACCTGCTCGTCGGAGTAGGCGAAGTTGTTGACCTCGCGGCCACCGACCCGGAAGTCGAACAGCCAGTCGGGCGTGCCGACCCGGTCGGGATGGGCGAACCAGCGAGCCTTGGCTGCCTGGTCCGAGTACGCGCGGAACACCCGCTCCGGCGTGGCGGGGAGCTCCTTCTCGATGACGAACGAGCCGTGAGTGACGCTCATGGTGTCCTCCTCTGGACGGTGGCTCAGGGTGTGGCGGTCCGGGGGTGGGGCCCGGAGTGGGGGTCACGTGGCGGGTCGTCGTGTGGTGGCAGGTCGTCTGGTTGGCCTGCTCGACGGGCGTGCGGCTGCGGCGGCCGGCCGGGGCCCGACTCGGCCTGGAGCAGCGCCTCGAGCCGATCGAGCCGGGTGGTCCAGAACAGCCGGCGCTCCCGCAGCCACCCCTCGACGTCCGCCACGGCGGCGGGCTCGAGCCGGCAGGTCCGCACGCGTCCGGACTTCTGGGTCGACACCAGGCCACAGGCCTCCAGGACCCCCACGTGCTGGACGACCGCCGCCAGCGTGATCGGGAACGGCTGGGCAAGCTCGCTCACGGATGCCGGCCCCCTGCTCAGCCGCTCCACGATCCCCCGTCGCGTCGGGTCGGCGAGAGCCGCGAACCGGGCATCCAGGTCGTCCGCACACTTAAGCACTGACTTGAGTATTGGTCTGCTCCCGGGATTCGTCAAGCCGGCTCGGCCATGGCTGCGCGCCTCGACCCGGGGCGGCAGACTGGACGCATGTGCCGCAACATCACGACCCTGCGAGGGCTTGAGCCGGCTGTGACCGACGAGGAGATCCGGGCCGCTGCCGAGCAGTACGTGCGGAAGGTCTCGGGGATCACCCATCCTTCGGCGACGACTGAGGCCGCGTTCCTGGCGGCCGTGGCGAGGGTGGCTGCCGCCACGACCCAGCTCCTCGCCGAGCTGCCAGCGCGACGCAACCCGCCGCCCACCCTGCCCCCGCTGCGCCGGCGCACCCTGGCCGCGGGGCCCGTGCCCGAGGGGGAGCAGGACCACGGTCACTCCCACGAGCATGCGCACCACGACCACGACCACGACCACGACCACGACCACGACGGTCACCAGCACAGGCACGGGCATCCGCACACCGTCGCGTCCGTCGCCGGCGCGGCTGACGCCGACCCGGTCGCCACTCCCGCCTGAGGAAGCTGCGGCTGCACCCACGTGCGGACCCACCCCGCTGGCGTCCTACGGCCGGTGTCCGTGGGCTCCTGCGGCGCCGCCAGCCGATGCTCCACGTCTGGCACAGTGGGCGCCATGGCCGCCGAGATCGCCGTCAGTGCGCGAGGACTGGTGAGGACGTACGGCGACCTGCGCGCCGTCGACGGCCTCGACCTGCAGGTCCGCACCGGGGAGTGCGTGGCCCTGTTGGGGCCCAACGGCGCCGGGAAGACGACCACCACGGAGATACTCGCCGGTTACCGTCGGCGTGACGCTGGGGACGTGCACGTCCTCGGTGTCGATCCTGCTGACGGCGACCGTGCCTGGCGCGCCAGGATCGGGATCGTCCTGCAACAGGTGTCCGACCTGACCGAGCTCACCGTCCGTGAGGCACTCACGCACTTCGCGATCTACTACCCCGATCCGAGGCCGGTGGCGGAGGTCATCGAGTCGGTCGGGCTCGGGTCCAAGGCGGGCGCGCGGGTGAGGACGCTCTCGGGCGGCCAGCGCCGGCGCCTCGACGTGGGCCTGGGGATCATCGGTCGAGCCGAGCTGCTCTTCCTCGACGAGCCCACCACCGGGTTCGACCCTGAGGCGCGCCGCGACTTCTGGGGGCTGATCGACTCGCTGAAGGCCGAGGGCGCCACGATCCTGCTGACCACCCACTACCTGGAGGAGGCCGAGGCGCTGGCCGACATGGTGGGGGTGATCAACCGGGGACGGCTCGTGGCGTTCGACACTCCCGCGAAGCTGGGCGACAGACAGGCGGGGCTGGCACGGGTCAGCTGGATCGAGGACGGCCAGGCCCGGTCGGAGTCGACTGCGACACCGACGGCGCTGGTGGCCGCGCTGGCGGCGCGGTTCGGCGGCGAGATCCCGGGACTGGCCATCACCCGTCCCTCCCTCGAGGACACGTACCTGAGCCTGGTCGACTCCCGGGAGGAGGCTCCATGAGCTCGGACCACGCCCCCGCCGATCACGTCCCCACCGACCGCGCAGGCCGAGGCCCCGCTGAGCACGCCGGGACCCCCCTGCCCAGCACCCTGCGGATCGGCTGGGCGCGCGTCGGGGTCGAGGTCCGCCAGATGTTCCGCGATCGCGAGTCGGCGGTGTTCAACTTCGCCCTGCCGATGATCCTCATGCTCATCTTCGGCTCCGTGTTCGGCAACCAGTCCCTGGATGGCTCCGGGATCACGTTCGCCCAGTACTTCGTCGCCGGGATGATCGCCTCCGGCATGGTCTACACCGGCTTCCAGAACCTCGCCATCGCCGTCCCGCAGGAACGCGACGACGGCACGCTCAAGCGCCTGGCGGGCACGCCGATGCCCAAGGCTGCCTACTTCCTCGGCAAGATCGGCCAGGTCGTCATCACCTATGTCGGCCAGCTGGTCCTGCTCATGGCCATCGGCGTGCTGCTCTTCGACATCCATCTGCCCAGCACGCCGGAGAGGTGGGCCGCCTTGGCGTGGCTGAGCGTCCTCGGCCTGGCCACGTGGACGCTGCTCGGACTGGCCTACTCCTCCGTGCCCCGGACCGGCCGGGGGGCATCAGCGCTGGTCACGCCGGTGATCCTGGTGCTGCAGTTCACGTCGG
>CAZWXF010000019.1:0-23606 GCA_964638055.1 uncultured Bifidobacteriaceae bacterium
CGCCTTCGGATTCAGATCACCACAAGCGCTCATCGCCCTCGCGATGCTGTCCCTCCCCTCCCTGTCCTCGCCGTCCGCGCCGCCGAGACCGCCGCGATCGTCTGGACCCTCGCAGCCCTCGACGCCTACACCAGCTCCATCGACACCGTCACCGACTGGCGGGCGCGATTCCACCGGATCGCTGGGCAAGCCGCACGAGGTCTTGGTGCCTCCACCGCTCGCGCGAACGTGGCGCCTGCCGCTTGGACTCGCGCCGATGCCTGACCCTGGGGGATTCGAGTCCGCCGGCACAACACCATAAGGGATGCCATCTCCGGGGGCTTATCGTGCATTTGGCTCCGCGAAAGCGGTTATGTCACGGGCTGAGGGTTCGACGGTAATGGTCTTCCAGCATCTGCTCGGTTTCGGCATGCCTTGCGTTGTTCTCGCTCACGGCATAGGCGGCGAAGGCACCCATGCCTACGAGAATCACGACAAGGATCACGGTCAGGATGTCATCCACGCTGCGGCGCGCTCGCTTCACGTCAGCAGCCAGCTGCTGTTGCATCCGTTCCTGATACTGCTCGGACTTCCTTCCACACTGCAAGCAGTACGGTGCGCTGGGCACAACGGTGTCGCACGCCGCACAGATCATGAAAGGCCCCCCAATGTCGTAACGCAGGGCGCAACTACCCCCGGTGAGTTCGCCCCCAACGCATGGGCTAGTATACGCGACCGCCGTCGGCGTGCCGCGCGAAACTAAGGCGCGCCCGCATGGGACGATCCGAGCCAACCGGCGGAGCCGACTGCAGGAACTGGGGCGGTGTTAGGGGCTCTTCGAACTTGACCGGGCAGGCGCTGGCTCGCGTCGTTGACGTGAGGGTGCCCGTGACCTCGGGTTCATGGCTGTTGCGAAGCAGTTCATGATCACGAAGTGAGGTCACGGGCGTGTTCGAGGGTACGCAGGTGCATGGGGGCTTGGTCGAGGGCGAGCAGGGTGCCACGAGGCTGCTCGGGCTTGATGGGCTGACCGTTGTGGGGGTCGGCGTCGGCGCCGATGGTGGGCGGATCGTGCATGCGGTCACCGACGACGGGGTACCGCCGGCGTGCCCGGCGTGTGGGGTGGTCTCGACGTCGCGCAAGGGCCGGGTCCGCACTCATCCGCGGGACCTGCCCTATGGGCAGGGGTCGGTCGGTTTGGTGTGGCACAAGGCCGTTGGCGGTGTCGTGAGGGTCGCTGTCCGCGGGGGTCGTTCACCGAGTCGATCGGGGCGGTCCCGGCCCGGGCCCGGCTGACCGCCCGGCTGCGCACGGAGGTGGGTGAGGCGGCCGCGGACCGGTTCAGCTGCGTGCTCGCGGCAGCCTTGCACTATCGGGTGTCCTGGCCGGTGGCCCAGGCGGCGCTGAGCGGTCACATCACCGGTCCGCTGGCCGCGCCGCTGCCCGTGGTCAGGGTGCTGGGCATCGATGACACCCGTCGCGGGAAGCCGCGTGCAGTGCGCCAGCCTCGACCGGTCAAGGAGTTGTCAGCCAGATGTCTGGTCACCTGGCTGCGGAGCGCGTGGCCGGTGTGCTGAGGGTTCGCCGCGTCGACGGGTCGGCCCGAGCTGGCAAGCGATCCGTGGCAGGCGTAGCCGCAACACGCGATCATGGCTTCCGACAGGCTGCGGATGCCCTGCCGGTGGACGCCATCGGCGCACTGTCCGAGCAGGTCAAGCGGCCGCAGTCGGCGACACCGACGCTCTGGGGAGACGTTCTTGCGCGATCCTCAACCGACGGTCCCCCGCATCAGCACTGACAGCTCGGGGCCTCCGGCGCCGTCGAGCGCCGCGGCGGGCAGGCCCAGGGCCCGCGCCACGTTGTTCAGGATGCGTGCACTGATGGTGTCAAGCTCGAATGCGACGGTGGTCAGGGGCGGGTCGGTCCATTGCCCGGCCGGGATGTCGTCCACGCCGATGATCGCCAGGTCCCCGGGCACCGACAGCTTCGCCGCGTGAGCCGCGGCCAGCACCCTGAGAGCCAGGTCGTCGTTGTAGACGCAGACGCCGGTGACGCCGGCGGCGACGCAGCGTCGAAGCAGATCCGGTGCCGCCCGGCCGCGCTCGACGCGCAGTTCCATGGGTGCTGTGAGGCCGTGCTCGGCGCAGTACTCGCTGACTCCTGCGAAGCGACCCTCTGCCAGCGTCCGCAGCCCAGCGTCGGCCGGGCCCAGGAAGGCGAGCCGAGTGTGCCCATGGGTCACCAACGTCTCGGCCTGGAGCCGGCCGATCGCGTCGGTGGGAACGCGAACCTCGTCCGGACCCTCCCCCGACGGCGACTCTGTGCCGGCACGCCATTGCGTCACCGGTACCCCGAGGGCCCGGATCTGCGCCAGTGGCCGCGGGTCCGGATCGAGCAGGACGATCACCGCAGCGGGCATGATCTCGCGGCACAGTAGCTCGACGTCCTCACCCGCCAGCTGCAAACGAGCGAGCAGCTGCAGGCCAAGGCGGGCGCAGCCGCGTGTGAGTCCTTCCATGATGCCGACCAGGACGTGCCCGAGCGGCAGCTCCGGGACCAGGAGCAGCACGATGTCGCTGCGTCCCCGAGCCAGTGTCCGGGCGGCGCTCGAGCGCGTGTACCCCAGCTCTCGCGCCGCGTCTCGCACTCGGGTGCGCGTGGCCTCGGGGATGGAGTGGCCAGGCAGGTCGTTCAGCACGTAGCTCACGGTCGCCGTCGAGACGCCCGCGGCCGAGGCGACGTCGGAGAGCGTGACGCGTCGAGCCATGTCCGCCACCCCCCTTCCCGTTCCCCCGGACACCGACTGCAGCCACGATGCCTTGGCCGGAGCGTGGCTGGCCCTTGACTGCCCGACTGTGGTCAAGGTATCGTGGTTATGCGCTTAACTGATGCGCTTAACCAAGGGAAAGGAACGAACGAGATGCCCGAGCGACGCGCGACAACCGAACCGTGGTGGCGGCAGGCCGTGGTGTACCAGGTCTACCTGCGCTCGTTCGCGGACTCCGACGGCGACGGCCTCGGCGACCTGGCCGGCCTGCGCTCACGGCTCGACCACATCCAGGACCTGGGCGCCGACGTCGTCTGGGTCACCCCGTTCTATCCCTCCCCGCAGGCGGACAACGGCTACGACATCTCCGACTACGACGGCATCGATCCGACCTTCGGCACCGATGCCGACTTCGACGCCCTGGTCGCCGACCTCCACTCCCGCGGCATGAAGCTGGTGCTGGACGTGGTCCTGAACCACACGAGTGACCAGCACGCATGGTTCCACGAGTCGAAGTGCTCGCGGGACAACCCACGCCGCGACTGGTACATCTGGCGGCCCCCGCGGCCGGGGGCGGAGCCGGGCACCCCAGGCGCCGAACCGACCAACTGGCTGGGGTTCTTCGCCCAGTCCGCCTGGACCTACGACGAGCCGACCGGCGAGTACTACCTGCACCTGTTCACCCGGGAGCAGCCCGACCTCAACTGGGAGAACCCCGAGGTGCGTCAGGAGCTGTATGCGATGCTGCGGCGCTGGCTGGCCCGAGGCGTGGACGGCTTCCGGATGGACGTCATCAACCTGATCTCCAAGCGCTACCCACTCGTCGACGTCCCCGTCGCTGACGGCGCGGACTACGCCGACGCCTTCGACCAGTACACCTGCGGACCCCGCATGCTGGAGTTCCTCGACGAGCTGAAGGCGCAGGTCCTGGATCCGTCGGGCAAGGAGCTGCTGACCGTCGGCGAGATGCCCGGCGCGACCATCGAGGACGCCCGGGCCGTGACCGGCGGCGAGAACCCACGGCTGAGCATGATCTTCACCTTCGAGCACATGGATGTCGACCACGCACCCACCTGGGCCGGCAGGTACACGCCCAAGCCGTTCGACCTGATCGGACTCAAGCAGACGATGACCCGCTGGCAGGATGGCCTGGCCGACTCGGGCTGGAACAGCCTGTACTTCGGCAACCACGACCAGGCGCGCTCGGTCTCCCGGTTCGGATCCCGCGACCCCCAGTACGCGCAACGCTCGGCGACTCTGCTGGCCACCGTCCTGCATCTGCACCGGGGAACGCCGTACGTCTACCAGGGCGACGAGCTCGGGATGTCGAACTACCCCTTCGCCGGGATCGAGGACTTCCGGGACGTCGACGCGCTGAACTCGTGGGAACGCGCCCGGCTGACGGGGATCGCACCTGAGCTGATGCTTGCGGGGCTGCTCCAGAACAGTCGCGACAACGCCCGCACGCCCATGCAGTGGGACGTCTCAGCCAATGCCGGCTTCACCACCGGAATGCCCTGGCTACCGCTGAATCCCAACGCGAGCCGGGTCAACGCGGCCGCCCAGGCCGGCGACGAGACGTCGGTCCTCGCCCACTACCGACGACTGATCGATCTACGCCACCACCACGACGTGATCTCCCTCGGCGAGTTCCACCTGCTCGCGCCACAGCACGACAGCCTCTGGGCCTTCAGTCGAACCCTCGGCACCGAGCAGTGGCTCGTCGCCGCGAACCTGTCCGACCAGCCCGTCGACGTCACCGACCAGCCCGACCTCGGCGCGATCGCCGGAGCCGAGCTCCTGATCACCAACGTGGATCGGCACGGCGCCGATCCCGGCATGCTGCGGCCATGGGAGGCACGCATCTACCGGATCAGCGTCTGAGCCGCCGGGTGCCCGCGCACGAGAGGAACTCCACCATGTCCAGGTACCGAGCCGTCGTCTTCGACCAGGACGGCACCCTGCTCGACACGTTCATCCCCGCCCTGCACGCCTACTCCGTCGCCGTGGGCCGCGAGATCACGATGGCCGAGCTCGAGCCCGTCGCGCACCTTGGCGCGGCTCGCAACCTCGTCAGCGCCCTGCTCGGACACGAGGCCACCGACGCCGAAGACGACCGATTCCACACCGCGCTGGCCGATGCGCTGCACGGCATCGAGCCCTACCCAGGGGTCGTCCAGACACTGGTCGCGCTGCGCGAGGGCGGGCATCGGACCGGCGTGGCGACCAACTCGGACGGTCGGTCCGCGGCGATCGTGCTGGGCGCGCACGGCCTGGCCGATCATCTGGACACTGTCGTCACGGTCGATCTGGTGTCCGGTCCCAAGCCCGACCCGGCGTCGATCCTGCTGGCCATCGATCGGCTCGGCGTGCGTCCGGACGAGGTGGTCTTCGTCGGCGACTCACCGGCAGACATGGTCGCTGCCCGCGCGGCCGGCGTGCTGGCCGTGGCCGCCGGCTGGGGCCACCAGGCTCAGGGCATCGACGGCACGCAGGTGGATCACTGGCTCGAGTATCCGGGCGAGCTCCTGGCACTGATGGACGGCACGGCAACGGGCCGGCTCGACGCGTGATCCGGTGGAGTCTCGGGACATCCCGAGGTCGCCCCGCAGCAGTCCCTCGACAGTCGCGGGGGACTGGCTGCTCGGATCAGCGAGCAGCCCGGGATCGAGGTGTGCCCCACGAGTACGGCCAGGTCCACGTCGGCTTCCAGGATGTGCTGGTGGGGCACGGGATCCGTCTTCCGAGGCCCAACCCGCGGGCAGCCTCACGTCAGCGCAGCGCACTCGATCAAGCCTCGATCGGTGATTGGGGCTTGGATGGGATCGACACGTGAGGCTGTCCTCCCCGGGCCATCGCGACTCCGAGCACTCGGGAGGACTGGGCCTGCCTCAGACTCGCGGCAGAGCCCTACGAGTTCTGAGGGGGTGCTATGCGCTACCTGGCAGTCGCGATTGACTTCGACGGGACGCTGGCCCGGGACGACAGGGTTCCGGATGCTGCTGTGGCGGCCCTGCACCGTCTGAGGACGTCGGGTCGCCGGGCGATCCTGGTCACGGGCCGCCGAGTGGACCACCTGCTCGAGGACTGCACCTGCGTGGGACTGTTCACCCGCGTTGTCGCCGAGAACGGTGCGGTCCTCTACAACCCGAGGACCCTGGAACGCACCCGGCTGGCCGATCCGTTGCCTGCTCGTCTGCTTGACGCCCTCAGGGACCGAGGGGTGGACCCGCTCGAGGTCGGTCAGGTGCTGGTCGGCACTCGGGCCGATCACCGTGCCGCGGTTCAGGACGTCATCTGGGAGCTGGGCCTGGAGGTGCAGGTGATCGGCAACCGCAGTGCGGTGATGCTGCTGCCTGCCGGTGTCAACAAGGCCAGCGGATTGGCCCACGCGCTGCGTGAGATGAGCCTGTCGCGACACGAGGTCGTGGCGGTCGGTGACGCCGAGAACGATCATTCGTTCTTGCGCCACAGCGAGTGTGCAGTGGCTGTGGCCAACGCGTCGCCGTCGATCAAGGAGGTCGCGGCCTTCGTCACCCAGGGCGAGAACGGCGCGGGGGTCGTCGAGTTGATCGACGAGGTCATCGACGACGACCTGAGCCGGCTGGGCGGCAGGCTGCCCCAGCACTGGATCAGGTTGGGCACCGACGCCGAAGGAGCGGAGGTGCGCCTTGCGCCGTACGGGCACAACATGCTGGTCGCCGGTCCGTCCGCCAGTGGCAAGTCGACGTTCGTGGCCGGCGTCATCGAGCGGCTGATCGACAAGGACTATCAGGTGTGCGTCATCGACCCGGAGGGCGACTACTCCACGCTGCGCGACGTCGTGGCCCTCGGCAACCAGTGGCGTGCACCGAGCGTCAGCGAGATCACGGGCATCCTTGAGGACCCGAAGGTCAACGTCAGCGTCAACATCCTCGGCATCCCACTGGGTGACCGGCCCGCCTTCCTAGCCCAGCTCGTACCGGCGCTACAGGCTATGCGCGCCCGAACTGGTCGTCCGCACTGGATCGTCCTGGACGAGGCCCACCACCTGCTGCCTGAGACCTGGGGGCACAGCCCGGCGGTTCTGCCCATGACGCTGGCCGAGACGATGCTTGTCACCGTTCATCCAGCGCACGTCGACCCGACCGTGCTTCGCCCGGTCGACGTCGTCGTGGCGGTCGGGCCGTCACCCCACGAGACTCTCACCGCGTTCGCCGGGGCTGCCGGGCGCCCGGCGCCTGATGAGGAGCTCACCTATCAGCCGCGGCGTGTGGTCGCCTGGCTGCTGGAGGACGCCACGACGAGGGCGTTCTCGATGCGACCCCAGGCGGGGCGAGCAGAGCGCATCCGCCACCGGCGCAAGTACGCAGAAGGCGACCTGCGCTGGCACAGCTTCTACTTCCGCGGTCCGGACGAAAGGCTCAACCTCAGAGCACAGAACCTGGCCGTCTTCTGTCAGCTCGCCGAGGGAGTCGACGAGCAGACCTGGATGTTCCACCTGCACCGAGGTGACTACTCGGCGTGGTTCCGTCACGCGGTGCGCGACGACTATCTCGCCGACGCGACAGAGCAGATCGAACGACGCAACGACGTCGAGCCATGGCAGACCAGACAGATCGTCCTCGAGCTGATCCAGGCCCGCTACACCCTCCCGGCCTGATCCGCCAAGGCCAGCCCGGGGTCGGGCTAGGGTGTGTCTCCATATCCACTGACGCTGCGAGCGGCGTTCGGTGCTGTGCATCGCAAGGCGGCGGAGTGAGTCGGGCTGGTGGCCCGGCGAGCGACGGCAACGCGGCGAGGTGCAGTGCCCGGGCGTCGCGCAGCCGGCAATCGGGATATGGAGACACGCCCTAGCCCTCGTACCGGGGCTTCGGTGCGACGAGGACTGGCCGCCGGACGTTGTGCAGGGTCGCCTTGGCCACGCTGCCGAGCAGGAGCTCTCGCATGGCGCCGCGGCCACGTGACCCGACGACGACGGCCGCAGCGGCGCGCTCGCCGGCGATGGTGTCCAGCTGCTCGGCGACAGCCCGGCTGTACCCGAATCGGTCGATGAGCGGCAGCCGGACGAAGCGCGCCCGCGCTGGAAGCTCGTCCGGCTGCCGGAGGTCCTCCCGGTCGTCCTGGGTTCGGACTTCGACGACGATCAGCTCACGGTCGGGGAACAGGTCGGCTGCCGATGCCAGGGCGACATCCCCCCCTGGCGAGTCGTCCCAGCCGACCACCACGGGACCAGCGGCGAGCGCATCGTAGGAGGCGGTGGCCAGCGGGCAGGGCACGACGAGGACCGGGGTCGTGCTGTAGTGCACGATGACGTCGGACACGCTGCCGAGTACGGCCTTGGTGCCGCCGAGTCCTCGGGAGCCGACGACCATGACGTCGGCCTTCAGCTCCTCGGCCAGCGCGGCCATCTCGAAGCCCTCACCGCCGTAGGTGCGGCGCACCACGCTGTCTGCGGACCATCCTTTGGCCCGGGCCACGGCAACCCCGGTCGCGAGCAGGCGCTGAGCCTCGGCGCCGCCCTCCGCCTCGACGAGTTCGAGGAGCTCGTTCGGGTTGCTGGCCCTTCGTCGCAGGTGCTCGAACAGCTCAGGGCTCGCGAAGGGCGGCGACCACAGATAGGCGACCCACGCCGTGGCCCCAGGCAGCAGCGAGGCGCCGACGGCGATCGCCTCCGCTGCGGCTGGTGATCCGTCATAGCCGACCAGCACCCGCAGGACACGTCCGGCGCCGATGTCGGGCTCCGAGTGGCTCATCATGAATCCTCCTGGCCTCGAAGGCGCTCGGACTGCGAGCAGGCCACGCCGCCGCGGGCCGTTCCCATCCATCATGCCCTGCCCACGTCCCTGCACGGCAAGCCTCGTCCGCCCACAACACGCGCACCGCGGGCGCACCGCAACGGCGAGGCAGGGCGTTTCGACCGGACCTGCCTTCCCGGACCCAACGACTGGTGCGCGACCCCGTCTTCGACAGCCTGTGACCAGGAAGGGCCCGCGCTAGAAGGCGTATGGCCCGAACCGACCCCATGCGACGAACGCGCAGAGCGCCAGGAGCACCAGGTTGCCGGGGACGACGGGGAGTTCCGCTCGGCGGATGTGGGTGACGATGGCCAGCGCCATGGTGATCCCGAGGCCGGTCGCGGCCATCGGCACGAGGAAGTCGATGGCATCGATGAAGGCCGGGACGATGAGGCCGAGCGCGCCGAGCACCTCCAGCACACCGATGAGTCTGATCGCCCCGGGGCTGAAGTCCTCGACCCACGGCATCCTCGCTTGGAGCTCGTCCTTGGGATGTGTGGCTTTGGCCAGGCCGGCGAACAGGAACAGAGCCGCCAGCAGGCCGGCCACGATCCACAGGGCGACGTTCATGTGATCTCCGCTGCCTTCGAGGGAACCGACGCGGCTGCGTCGGTTCCACGGTACGCTAACCGGCGCAGGTGCCTCACTTAACCGGGAGACGCGCATGGTGACGGACGAGACACTTCGGGCCGACGCAGCCCGCAACAAGGAGCTGATCCTTGACGCCGCGCGCGAGCTGTTCGCCAAGGAGGGGCTCGAGGTCTCGCTGCGGCAGATCGCCAAGAGGGCCGGCGTGGGCGAACCGACGCTACGGCGCAGGTTCGCCTCCAGGGAGCAGCTGGTCGCCGAGGCGTTCGAGGACAAGGTCGCCGTCTACGCCGACCTGGCCGAGCGCGCACTCGCCCAGCCCGACTGCGCGGCGGCGATGAGGGGCTTCCTCGATGCCATCACCGAGATGCAGATCGTCGACCGCGGATTCGCCGACGTGCTCACGACGACCTTCCCCCGCTCGATGCGGTGTGAGCAGCTGCGCCGCAACTCCTATGCCTCGATCGAGAGGCTGGTCGCCCGGGCCAAGGATGAGGGCGTGCTCCGAGCGGACTTCAGCCCCGAGGACATCGTGCTGTTGCTCCTGGCCCATGCCGGCGTCGTCAGCGTCGCCGGCGAAGTCGGCCCCGCGTTCTCGGCCCGGTTGCGCGCCTACTTGTATGCCGGCTTCGGGCTCCCCACTCCTGCCGCCCTGCCTCCGGCGCCTTCGCCGGACAAGGTCTCGCACGCCCTCATGCGTCTGCACGAGACGGGTGACGAGCAGTGAGCGCCACGGAGGTCGGCTGGTTCACGTTCACGGATCTTCCGGTGAGCGATCCCACAGTGCCCCATCACGAGGTCGTCGGCCATCAACGGACGATGCTGCAGCTGACCGTCGGCACCATCGCGCATCGCGACACGCTGCGCGCCATCGAGTTGCTCGGCACGGAGGTCGCTCCCGCCGTTCGAGCCGAGGTCGCTCGCCGCGAACACCCTGAGCCGGCCTTGACACCGGCCTTCACCCTGCTGCCGGGCGCCGATGGAGTCGGCGTCTGCGACCTGAACGGAGACTGTGCGTGACCACACCCTTCGAGACATATGACAATCACGTGGTCGTGGATGTGTGGAGCGACATCATGTGCCCGTTCTGCTACATGGGTGACACCCTGCTCGCCCACGCCGTCGAGCAGCTCGGCCGTCCCGTCGAGATTCGCTACCACTCCTTCCAGCTCATGCCCGAGCTGCCTGCCGGGATCGGCTCCGACCTCGCCGAGATCCTGGAGAGGAAGCGCGGCTTCCCTCGTGCCCAAGCCGCGGCCATGAACGCGAGGGTCTCGGCCCGCGCCGCCGAGATCGGACTTGTCTTCGACACGGGCAGAGCCATCGCCACCAACACCCGAGCTGCCCACGGACTCATCCACTTCGCCAAGGCTCACGGCCGGGAGCACGAGATGGTCGAGCGTCTCTTCCGCGCCTTCTTCACCGACGGTCTCCACATCGGCGACGTCGAGGTGCTCGCCGATCTTGCCGACGAGGTGGGTCTCGATCGGGACAAGGCGCGAGAGGTTGTCGATTCCGACGCGTACGGCGAAGAGGTCGACCGCGACGTCCAGATCGCTCACCAGCTCGGCATCACCGGAGTTCCCTTCTTCGTCTTCGACGGCAGGTACGCCATCTCTGGGGCCCAGCCGGTCGAGGCCTTCGCGCACGCGCTCACCACCGCGTGGCAGGATCACCAGCCCACCGATTCGTGAGGCCAGGCAGGGCTGGGGCGGGTCAGGTCTCGCGGTAGTACACCAGCTGGCCGGCCTCGCCCGGCGCCGCGCCCTCGTGAGGGATGAACAGGGTGGCGACGATCGCCGGCCTGCCCCCCGGGGAGGTGATGGCTGTGATGGTGGGGTTCGCGAACGCGGTACTTCCGCCGTGGGTGGCCACCGGCAGATGGTCCGCTGTGCCGGTCTGCCCGTTGTGCAGGTAGAGCCGCCAACTGCCGAAGTCTCCCTTCACGTACTGCACCTCGTACAGGGTGTAGCGGATGCTGTCGAACACCGCGGTGTCGCGGCCTCCGATGTTCCCTCTGACGGCCCGTCCCTGGAGCCGGGCTGCTGAGGTGAGCAGGCTGTCCGCGCCGTGGTCCTCGGCGGCGGCCCAGGTGGTGAAGTTGGTCAACCGGCCACGGCCCTGCCGGTCCAGGTCGCACTTGCGCTGGTAATGGAACCCGAGGTTGATGATCGAGTGGTCGAGGTCGGGTGTCAGGATCACCGACTGGAAGTTCGGTGTCCCCTCGTTGCACGTCGACAGTGATCGGGGAAGGGTCCGCTCACGGTCGACCGCGCCGGCCAGCAGCGCCCGCAGGCTGACGTAGTGCCGCAACCGAAGCAGGCCGCCGGATCCGGCCTGATCGTTGTACTCGGCGGCGGTCAGGTAGCCGCCGGTCGGCAGCGGACAGATCGTCGGCTGGGTCGCCCGGTCGTCCAGGGTGCGCCTGAACCTCCAGTTCAGCAGATCCGTGCTGCTGGCCAGATTCACCGTGTCCCCGGTGTGGTACGCGCCGAGGTAGCCGCCTAACGGACTCGCGATGATCTTGACGGTGTCCATCGTGTTGCCGGCACTGTCGGTCAGGCCGTAGCGGTGGCCCGTGGAGCCGACGACGTCGCCGACGAGCATCTCGATGGTGAGATCGGTCGGCACCTTGGCGATTCTGCTCTTCGACCTGGCGTCGGTCCTCGCTGAGTGATTCGTCGGGCCGGTCGTACCTGTCGCCTATCCACGACGCGAAGGCCTGGCTCCCTGGCGGCCGCGCGGCTGGGCGCCGCCTCCGTCCGCACGTGCACCGGGGCCGGGATGGTCCCCGCGGTGTGTCGCTGAGGGCCGTGCGCGAACATGAGGCGGTGAGGACCACCAGGATCGCCGTTGCTGCCGTTGCCCTGAGCTTGCTCAACGCGTGTGCGTCGGGTGACGCTGCCGCTCCTACCCCGTCCGGCGGTTCCGTGCCTGAGCTTGCCGGCACGATTTGGGACCTCACCTCCTACGCCGGCGCCGACGGCACCCCGACGCCGGCTGTCACCGAGCCCTCCGTGGGCACCGTGAGCTTCCTGGCCGGCGGCGAGCTGGCCGGGTCCACCGGCTGCAACCGGTTCACCGGAACGTACGAGCAGTCGGGAGAGGATCTGTCCATCACCACGGGCGCCATGACCCAGATGGCCTGCGCCGGTCCGGCCGGCGAACAGGAGACGGCCGTCATCGCCGCCCTGGGCAAGGTCGCCACGGCAGCGGTCGCCTCCGACAACCTCGTCCTCAAGGATGCGCAGGGCGCCGAGCTGCTCACCTACACCCCCGGCCTGGCCGGGCTCGGGGCCACTTCGTGGACGGCCACCGGCATCAACAACGGCAAGCAGGCCGTCGTATCCGACGCCACGACGTCGGCGGTCACCGCTCAGTTCGGCACCGACGGCGTCCTGAGCGGGTTCGGCGGCTGCAACAGCTACACCTCGACCTGGACCACCACGCCACCCGACGGCCTGACCATCGGCCCAGTGGGGTCCCAGCTCAAGGCCTGCGAGCAGGACATGATGGACACCGAGCAGCAGTACTTCGCTGCCCTGGCCAAGGTGACCACCTACCAAGTCGAGGGCAACCAGCTGAGGCTGCGCGACACCGACGGCGCGACACAGGTCACCTTCACCCAGACCACCGCCTGATCAAGGTTCGCTCGCCGAATCGTCCCCGAGGAGATGGGCTCCACCGGGTCGGCCGTTCCACCGCGCACCGGACTGAGGTAGGCCGGTACGGCTCGACGGTCATGAACGGCCGAAGTGACGCGACGGTGTGGCTCCCTTGGAGCCCTCCTTGGTTACCTGGCGCCTTCTTTCGAGGTCCGGCGGCGCAGTCGGTACCACTGAGGACGTGTCCTGTTCATCGGCCAGCCCAGCCCCCGGGTGTCCGCGCGGAGAGAACGGCGAGCATCTCCCAGCCCGGAAACGCGTCCTCGACCTCTTGCTGGGACACCCCTTCCACCAAGGACCGAATCCGGGTCCGTCCGAAAGCGAGCATCAGGAGCGTGGCTTTTCGTCAACTGGCTCGCCTTTCCGGACCAATAGACAACTCCGCCCGGCGTCCACATGTCAAAGGACAGCGGGATCTCCTGGTTTGCGGACAGCCCCATCCGGGTTGCGCCGGGGCCGCCGGTTCCGCCCGGTCAGGCCGCCTTGGTCGGCCGCGCGAGCCGGGCGTTGGCGGGTGCGCGGTCCGCTGTGGCCAGCTCCACGCTGCGCAAGAGGTACTTGACCAGCTCCATGAGCAGGAAGACGGCGATGGCGAAGCCGAGCGGGATCAGCCAGCCCATGGCATCGACGGGTGCCGAGTTGAACCAGTTGTTCAGCAGCGGCACGTAGACGAACATCACCTGCAGCACGATGAGGGTGGCCACCACGACCCAGGCCAGCGGGTTGCCGACTATCGCCTCGCGGCGGAACGCTGACTCGCGCAGGAACCGGGAGTTGAACAGGTAGGCAGCTTGGGCCAGCGCCAGGGTGTTGACACCCCATGTCTGCGCCTCGGCGGTCGGCAGGTCCATCCCCCGGGCAAGTTGGAAGCTCGCCATGGTCGCGGCTGCGATGAGCCCCGAGGCGATCGCGATCCGCGGAACGAATCGGCGGGCGAGCAGCGGAGCCTTCGGATCGCGCGGCGGGCGGGCCATGATGTCGGGCTCGGCCGGCTCGTACGCAAGGGCCAACGCCAGCGTGACCCCGGTGATGAGGTTCACCCAAAGGATCTGCACGGGGTCCAGGGGCAGCGCCATGCCCACCAGAATTGCGATGAGCACGACCAGCGACTGGGCGCCGTTGGTGGGCAGCAGGAACAGCACGGACTTGCGCAGGTTGTCGTAGATCCGCCGCCCCTCCTCCACCGCGTACTCGATGGTGGCGAAGTTGTCGTCGGCGAGGACGACCTCGGCCGCCTCCTTCGTCGCCTCTGTGCCCTTGATCCCCATGGCCACGCCGACGTCAGCGCGCTTGAGCGCTGGCGCGTCGTTCACACCGTCGCCGGTCATCGCCACGATCTCGCCGTTGGCCTGCAGCGCCTTGACCAGGCGCAGCTTGTGCTCGGGGCTGGTCCGGGCGAAGGTGTCGGATTCCTCGACGATGTGCCGCAGGTCGGTGTTGGTGGCCGACTCGAGGACGTCCCCGGTGATCGCCCGGGCGCCCGGGTCGCGCACGATGCCCATCTCGTGGGAGATCGCCAGCGCCGTTCCCGAGTGGTCCCCAGTGATCATCTTGACCCGGATGCCGGCCTCATGGCAGACGCGGATAGCCTCGATGGCCTCAGGCCGCGGCGGGTCGACGATGCCGGTCAGTCCGACGAAGACCAGTTGGGTGACATCGTCGGGCTCCAGCCCCGACTGCTCCGGGCCGGCCGGGCGCATCGCAGCCGCGAGGACGCGCAGGCCCTCACCGGAGAGCACGTCGATCTGCTGCTCCCAGAACGCCCGGTCCAGAGGCTGCGGATCGCCGTCCACGCCGAGCTCCGCCGCACTTCGGTCCAGCAACCGGTCCGGGGCGCCCTTGACCAGGATGACGCGGTTGCCCCCCGGCGTGCGGTTCAGTGTGCCCATGTACTTGTGCTCGGAGTCGAACGGCAGCACGGCCACGCGGGGGTAGCTGGCGTGGTCGAACCCTGCCTTGTGGCCCAGGGTGCGCAGCGCACCCTCGGTCGGCTCGCCGACGAGCTTCCACCCGCGGTCGGCCATGACCAGCTCCGCGTCATTGGCCGTGGCCATCACAGTGACCAACGAGCGCAGGTCGCCCCGCTGCTCGATGCTGGCCGGCTGGCCGTCGCGCTCGATGCTGCCCTCGGGCTGGTAGCCCAGTCCGCTGACCGCGTACGCACCGGCGCGGGTCACGACCTCCCGAACCGTCATCTCGTTGGTGGTCAGGGTGCCGGTCTTGTCCGAGCAGATCGTGGTGACCGCGCCCAGAGTCTCGACCGCCGGGAGCTTCCGGGTTATCGCGTTGCGTCGCGCCATCTGCTGCACACCGAGGGCCAGAGTGATCGTCACCAGCGCGGGCAGGCCCTCAGGGATCGCGGCGATGGCGAAGCCGATGGTGGCGGCCACGAGCTCGTCGAAAGGCAGGTCGTGGACCACGGACCCGACGAACACCATCACTACGGCCATCACGAGGATCACGTAGGCCAGCAGCTGGCCGAAGCCCTTCATCTGCTTGGTCAGCGGGGTGTCGAGGTCCTCGACCTCGGCCAGCATCGTGGTGATGCGCCCGATCTCAGCCTGGGAGCCGGTCCCGGTGACCACCCCAACACCCTGACCGGCAGAGACGATGCTGCTGGAGAAGAGCATGGAGCTGCGATCGCCCACGCCCGCGTCCGCTTGCACGGGGGCAGGGCTCTTCTCCGAAGGCACGGACTCCCCGGTGAGGGCAGCCTCCTCAACACGCAGGTTGGTGGCCTCGGTCAGGCGGATGTCGGCGGGGACGCGGTCACCGGCCGACACGCGCACGATGTCCCCGGGGACGAGCTCATCGGCGGGCACCGAGGCCCACTCGCCGTCGCGGCGCACGTGCGCGTTGGCGGACAGCATGTTCCGGATGCCCTCGAGCGCGTTCTCGGCGCGGCCCTCCTGCACGAACCCGACGGTCGCATTGATGATCGCGACCGCCAGGATCACCCCGAAGTCGACCCACTCCCCAAGCAGCGCCTTGAGGACGGCGGCGATCAGAAGGATGTAGATCAGGATGTCGTCGAGATGCTTGAGGAACCGCTTGACGGCCGAATCGCGTTGGGGCTCGGGCAGCCGGTTGGGGCCGTGCTGATCGAGCCGGCGGGCGGCCTGCGCCTGACTGAGCCCGGCCTCGGTGGCATCCAGCCCCGCCAGCACATCCGCGGCAGGCAGGGCGTGCGGAGGCTGCCCCAGCGCCGGAGCGACAGGATTCGTGGCAGACATGCTGACGACCTCGCTGGCTCTCGGAGACGACCTCTACTCTATGACCCGGTGCCTGATTGTGATGACCGGCGCGGAGTCGGCCAACGTGGACCAAGGCCCCGCCGATCACGTGAGGCACGGGGACGAGCGTGACTGGCCCCAGCTGCCGGGTCGGTGACGAGCTTCACCATCCCCGGAGCACGGCCAGCTCTTTCGTGTCCCGAAGCTGAGGACCGCCGCAAGCCGTGAGGACTCGATACGCCTAGCGTCTACCTCAGTATCAAAGCCCGCGCCATGATGAACACATGCTCGAGGGCAGCCTCCTGATCGACGTCGTCCTCCCGAGCGTCCTCGCGGTCGTGATGGTGGGGATCGGCCTGACCCTGCAGATCGAGGACTTCGCCCGGCAGCGGGAGCGCCCCGCTGCCCTCGGTGGTGGGGCTCGTCGGCCAGCTGCTGGGCGTGCCGCTGTTGGGTTCCTGGTGGTTGCCATTTTCAACCCTCCACCGGCGCTGGCGATCGGGCTGGTCCTGGTCGCCGCCACGTCGGGTGGGACGACCTCGAACGTGATGACGTACCTGGCTCGGGACAACGTGGCGCTGGGCTTGGTGCTCACGTCCGATCGTGGTCGGCTACGCAGGCGCCGAGTCCGCCTGGCCGGCGCTGCGGTGGGCGGCTGAGGAGGCGGCCGCGACGCACCGTCCGCTGCGGGTGGTGATGGCCTGGGGGATGCCTACCCTGGGCATCACCCCGCTGTCTGAGGCGGCCGACCTCGACCGCGCACACGCTGAGCGGGTCCTGGATGAGGCGGTTCGCCAGCTGCGCGACGAGGTCCCCGGCGTGGGGGTCGAGGGGGGAGCTGGTGCGCGGCAAGCCGGCACAGGCGCTGCTGGACCGCTCCACCGACGCGGCGCTGGTTGTCGTCGGCAACCAGAGCCGCAGTCGGGTCGGCCGTCTGGTAATGGGTTCGGTGTCCAACGCGGTTGTCACGCATGCGGAGCTGCCCGTGGTTCTCGTGCGCAGTGACGTGCGCCGAGACGGCGAGGCCTGGCGCGAAGGCCCCGTGGTCGTGGGTGTCGACGGCTCCGCCGGTTCCGAAGCCGCGGTCGCGTTCGCGTTCGAGGCGACCACGCGCCACGGCTTGACCCTGGTGGCAGTCCACACGACCGATGATCAGGTGCTCTCTGCCGCCACCAGCAGCCCCGCCGGCACGGTCTCGGTGAGTCACCCGCCGTCAGCGAAGCTGCTGGAGATGTCACCCGCCCTCAAGGCCGGCCGCCTCGAGTACCCAGCCGTCGATGTGACCGAGATGTTCCTCACCGGCCGCGCCTCGGACAACATCGTGACTGCGGCCAGCAGCGCGGCACTGACCGTGGTCGGCAGCCGGGGCACGGAGGGTTCGGTGGCCTGCTGCTCGGCTCGGTCAGCCGCGCCGTCATCGAGCACTCGCCATCACCTGTCGCGGTCGTGCCCGTGCGCGAGTGATGCCCGGCTCCGGGTGTATCACGCCCTACGGTCCGGTTCGGCTTATGCCCCGCGCGGGAAGCCGCACCCCATCGATCGCATCCCAGCCACCGGCTTGACACCAGAAGGGAGCCGGCATTGCGCCGGTCCCGCCGCCGCGAGCGAGCCTTTGTCAAGAGCCACTCGTAGTGGCTCGCCGGCGTTTGAATTCGGCGCGCTGACAGCAACCTTGCTTCCCACAGCCATCGACCGGATCCGACGCCCGACCGCCCCCTCTGAACGCGGAGACGCACGGGCTCCCGACGCACAGATCGGACCCTCCGACGCCTCGCGGCGAACACGGCAGGCGGCAGCCGTGCGCTCGTCCCGGTGATCGGGGACGTCGCCGCGGGTAGGGAGAATCGATCGCCGGTCAGGTCTCGAGAACTCGAACGCCGCAGAGGACCCGGCTCCGGGGACAGCCTCGTCCCGATCGGCGTCACTGGTCCGGCACCTCGGACGGAGCCGTGGGCATGGGGCATGATCAGAGTTGTGATCACGGTCGTGTCGTGGAATATCAACCAGCGCCTAAGCGCGTGGCGACACTAGGAGACGCTGGTGGCTCGGGAGGGGGGGCGAAGCCAGCATCGTCGCTCTGGTCATCGCCGCCGAGCTCCCAGTCAGATCATTCTGATGCACGTCGGCGCTCACCCTGACGACTGTTCCATGCTGGATGCCGATGAGCCCTGCCCGCGATCATCGACCAGCTCCGCGCCGACGGGTTACGCCTTCACGACAATCCCCGCAGCCCTGAGCTGACTCAGGCCAGCAGGTTCAAGCTCTCGATCTCGGTGAGCCGTTTGTCGATGTGCAGAGCAGATCCCAGCACCTGGCGCGGGGATTGCCCGGGGTGATCTGCCGGGTCCCGATCAGGTCGGGCAGGTGCGGCAGGTACGCGCCTGGATCCCTGCGGTGCTCGCACCCAGCGGCGCTCCGGAGAGCGCGCTGAGCCGTCCAGGCGCCTGCCCCCCGGCTAGGCTTGCCGTCGGCGATGCGGCGGGGCCTCTGACGACGCGGCTCTCCGACGAGGTCAGCCTCCGGGTTGGGATGTCCGAGCGGCAGCAGGGAGACGACATGTTCGCAACCATTGGTGTGCTGCCTCCCAGTGGTGGACCGCTCCTGGCCGCATCTTCGGCCTCCGAGGCCACCATCGCGCCGCTGCCGCTCGGCAGCACGGTCTGGGCGGTCTCCATCCTGCTCGTCATCGCGATATACGCCATCGACTTCATTCGCGCGGCACGCAACCCGCACGTGGTCGGGATGAAAGAGGCGTCGATCACGATCGTCTTCTTCGTCGTCCTGGCGGTGGCCTTCGGGTTCCTGCTGTATGCGTGGGCGAGTGCGCAGCCAGAGCTGAGTCATCAGGATGCCGTCGAGCACACGGTCGCGTACTTCGCGGGCTACATCACCGAGCTGTCGTTGTCGGTGGACAACGTGTTCGTGTTCCTCGTGATCATGAGTGGCTTCGCAGTGCCCGCCATCCACCAGATGAAGGTGCTTCAGCTGGGAGTGATCGGTGCCCTGATCCTGCGGTTCTTCTTCATAGTCGTGGCGGGTGCGGCTCTGGCGAAGTTCTCGTGGCTGTTCTACTTCTTCGGGGCGTTCCTGATCTGGACAGCGGCCAAGCTGGTGACGAATCACGGCGTCGAGGCGGATCCCACGGAGAACAGGATCCTCAAGATGGTGGAGCGTCTCGTGCCGACGACGAGCGAGTACCACGAGGGCAAGTTCGTCCTGCGCATCGACGGGGTCCGAACGGTGACTCCGCTCTTCATCGTCATGTGCGCCATCTTCATGACCGACATCATGTTCGCGCTGGACTCGATCCCCGCGATCTTCGGTCTCACCAGTGAGCCGTACATCGTCTTCATGGCCAACGCGTTCGCACTCATGGGACTGCGACAGCTCTACTTCGTGCTCGATGGCATGCGTGACCGGCTGGTGTACCTCACCCAGGGCTTGGCCATCATCCTCGGATTCATCGGCGTGAAGCTGATGATCACGGCGCTCTACGCGGGCGACTGGATCGAGTTCCATATCAGCACAGGCGCGTCGTTGGTGTTCATCATCGCCGTGCTGATGATCACCGTGATAGCGAGCCTCATCAAGGGCCCCAAGGCCCCGACGCCTTCGGAGTCCGATCTCGCCGGTCATCACCGGCCGGAAGGTTCGGCCCTGGACGACATCGCGCAAGCACAGAAGAAGCACCACCCGCCTCCTCGAGGGTGACGCACCTGGCGCCCCGGCCGAGTCGGTGGGAGCCTGCCGACATGCAGCGCCGTGTGTGGCCGGGAAGCCACTACCCCCTCGGGGCGACGCCCGACGCCGAGGGCACCAACTTCGCCCTTGCCTCCCAGGTGGCGCAGAGGGTCGTCCTGTGCCTGTTCGACGAGGCAGGCCACGAGGATCAGGTGACGCTGCGGGAGTACGACAGCGGCGTCTGGCACTGCTACCTGCCTGGGGTCGGCGTCGGGCAGCGGTACGGGTATCGGGTGCACGGCGTCTATGACCGCAGCCGGGGACTGCGGTGCAACCCCGCGAAGCTGCTGCTGGACCCCTACGCCCGGGCCTTCGACGGCCAGCTCCGCTGGGGCCCCGAAGTCTTCGACTACGACTGGAGCGCCCCGGACACGATCTCCCTGCTGGACTCCGCCGCGCACATGCCGAAGTCCCTGGTCGTGGACCCGACCTTCGACTGGGCCGGAGACGTCGCTCCACGGACCACCTACGCGGACTCCGTCATCTACGAGGTGCACGTGAAGGGGTTCACGGCCACCCACCCGGGTGTGCCCCCAGAACTGCGCGGGACCTACGCCGGCATGGCCCATCCCGCGGCCGTGGCGCACCTGACATCGCTCGGCGTGACAGCGGTGGAGCTGCTGCCCGTCCACGAGTTCATCACTGCCAGCGCGCAGGCGCGCTCGGGGTTGTCCAACTACTGGGGCTACAACACGATCGGCTTCTTCGCACCACTCATGGAGTACTCGGCCGCGTTCAGGGCGGGGTTGGTCGGTCACCAGGTGCGGGAGTTCCAGCAGATGGTCCTGGCCCTGCACGCCGCGGGTATCGAGGTGATCCTCGACGTGGTCTACAACCACACAGCCGAGGGTGACCAGTTCGGCCCGACCCTGTGCTTCCGCGGAATCGACAACCACGCGTACTACCGGGTGGATCCGTCTGACCCGTCCCGGTACCTGGACACGACCGGCACGGGCAACTCCTACAACGTCGACGATCACTCCTGCCTGCGGCTGATCATGGACTCGCTGCGGTACTGGGTCACCGAGATGCACGTGGATGGGTTCCGCTTCGACCTGGCCACCGCCCTGGCACGCGAGGACGGCGGGTTCGAACGTCTCTCGTCCTTCTTCGCCCTCATCGACCAGGATCCCGTGATCAGTCGGGTGAAGCTGATCGCCGAGCCCTGGGACGTCGGGCAGTGGGACAGCTACAGCGTGGGGGAGTTCCCGGACACCTGGAGCGAGTGGAACGGGCGCTATCGCGACACGATCCGGGCGTTCTGGTCGGGGCGCCCCGGGACGCTCCCGGAGCTGGCCACCCGGGTCGCCGGGTCGTCGGACATCTACGGCCCGAGCCGGCGGCGCCCGCACGCCTCGATCAACTACGTGACCTGCCACGACGGCTTCACCCTGCGCGACCTCGTCTCCTTCGCCCGCAAGCACAACGAGGCCAACGGGGAGGAGAACCGGGACGGGACGAACGACAACATCTCGTGGAACCACGGCGTCGAGGGCCCCAGCGACGACCCGGCGGTGGAGTCCGCCAGGGCACGCGACGTGCGGGCGATGCTCACGACGCTTTTCCTGTCCCGCGGAGTCCCGATGCTGCTCGGCGGCGACGAGCTCGGCCGTACGCAGCGGGGGAACAACAACGCGTACTGCCAGGACAACGAGATCTCCTGGTTCGACTGGCAGCACGTCGACGACGACCTGCTCGCCTTCGTCCGGCGCGTGATCGCGATGCGTCGGGCGCATCCTGTGCTGCGTCGGCCTCGGTATCTGGCCGACCCCGGGTACTCCGTGTGGTTCGCCCCGGACGGCCGGGCGATGTCCCTGCCGATGTGGCAGGACCCGGCGCGGCGCAGTGTGGCGGTCTTCGTCGACGGGTCCGTCGCCCCCGACCATGACCGCTGGGGGGAGGAGCTGGTGGACCGCAACCTTCTCGTCCTGGTCAACGGGGAAGCGGATCCCGTGGAGTTCCGCGTCCCCGACACGTCACCTGCGGATCGGCCGTCGGACCTGTGGCGCCTGGAGCTGGACACCTCGCTCGCGAGACCCGAGACCGCGTCCACGACGCTCGTGAGAGCCGGGGGGAACGTGCTGGCCCCGGGCCGCAGCCTGCTCGTGCACTGGTCTGTGTCGGATCCGGTGCTGTGAAGGTGTTGGTCTCGACTGGCTCGACCAGCGCAGGACGCGGCCTGCTCGTGCACTGGTCTGTGTGGGATCCGGTGCTGTGAAGGTGTTGGTCTCGACTGGCTCGACCAGCGCAGGACGCGGCCTGCTCGTGCACTGGTCTGTGTGGGATCCGGTGCTGTGAGGGTGTTGGTCTCGACTGGCTCGACCAGCGCGGTCTCGACGGGCTCGACCAGCGCCCGACCCGATCGCCGCCGGGCAGATCGAACGACTCCGCCTCCTGCACTTGCGCGTCGAACCGGCCTCGCGACGCGATACCCGTGGTGTCTCAGGTCTCCTCGCGGCGCAGCAGGGCGACCGGGTAGTCGACGAGCAGCTCGGCGAGCAGCAGGCCCTGCTCCCCGACAGTCAGGCGTCGGCCGGTCAGCAGCTCCAGCCATGCCCCAGGCGGCACGAGCAGCCGGGTCTGCTCCCAGCCCCCTCGGGCTGCCAGTCCGATCGGCAGCCGGGTGACGACCGCCACCACCCCGCCCCGGTCGAACGCGAGCACGTGCTCGGCAGCCGGCCCCTCAGCCGGAAGCGGGGTGTACTCGGTGAACTGCTCGGGATGCTCCCGCCGCGCCCTGAGAGCCACATGGGTGAGCAGCAGCTTGGCGGCTCCGTCGTCGTCGGGTCCGGCAGACAGGGCAGGCCGCTCGCCCACGCGCAGCTGCTCCAGCATCGCTGCGTGGTGCCCGAAGTCGACCGGACGGCGGTTGTCGGGGTCGACCAGGCTCTGCTCCCACAGCTCGCTGCCCTGGTACACGTCGGGAACGCCGGGGGCCGCGAGGGTGAGCAGCTTCGCGGCCAGTGCGTTGCTCCAACCCGCGGGCGCCACCCGCTCCAAGAGGCCCTCGAGCACCTCTCGCACCAGAGGATCGTCGACGGCGGAGTCGACCGCCTCATGGACCGCGGCCTCGTAGGTGGCGTCAGGATCGATCCACCCGGTCCGGTCGCCTGCCTCACGCATGGCCTTCTCGGCGTAGCCGTGCAGTCGTTCGCGCAGCCCCGCTGACGACGCCTGCGCCGGCCACGCTCCCAGGATCGCCTGCCACAGCAGGCTCCCGAAGCCGGGATCCGGCACCGGTACCAGGTCGAGGAGGCGGGTGAGCACGCCATCCCACGCGTCCGGGATCTCCGCCAGCACGCTGATGCGCGCGCGGACGTCCTCGCCGCGCTTGGTGTCGTGGGTGGTCGAGGTGGTCATGGCGTACGGCCAGTCGGCCTGTCGGCGCGCCATCGCCGCGTGGAAGGCCGCGGGGCTCACCGAGAAGACGCTGGGATCGCCACCCACCTCGTTCAGGGAGGTCAGCCGCGACCAGCGGTAGAACGCACAGTCCTCGACCCCCTTCGCCATCACCATGCCGCTGGTCTGCTGGAACCGCTGGGCCGCTGGGGCCGATCCGTCGGCGAGGGTCGGGGCGATGGCATCGAGCGTGCTGCCGAGGTCGGGGCGTCGGTCGCGGGCCTCGGCCAGCGCGTGGTCGAGGTGCTCACGACCGAAGGGCAGGTAGGAACGATAGACGGGGAAGCAGGCGAGCAGCTCGGCGACCGCGTCCTCCAGGTCCGCCTGGCTCGGCGGGCTCGATGCCCTATCGGGGCCGGGGCGGGTCTCGACGGGCTCGACCGGCGTGGATCTGGTCGCGCTGGTCTCGACGGGCTCGACCGGCGTGGATCTGGTCGCGCTGGTCTCGACGGGCTCG
>CAZWXF010000019.1:23706-31552 GCA_964638055.1 uncultured Bifidobacteriaceae bacterium
CGGGCTCGACCGGCGTGGATCTGGTCGCGCTGGTCTCGACGGGCTCGACCGGCGTCAGACCGGGCTTGACCGGGGTGGGGTTGGTCTCGACGGGCTCGACCGGCGTGGGCTCGACCGGCGTGGACGCCGCCAGCTCGCGGGCGATCCACGCCGTCTCCGAGCGCAGGATGCCGGCGGCGACGGCGCGCTTGGTGCCGTGGATCAGGTCCGGCCACACGACTGCGCCGCCCCGCAGCCGGGCCTCCAGGGAGTCCAGAGCAGGCTGGCCGGCGGGGTCGACCAGCACACGGTCCACGAGGGCCATCGCGTCGTAGCCGGTCGTGCCGGCGGTGGCCCAGCCCCGCGGCAGCTCCTCGCCCGGCTCCAGGATCTTCTCGACCAGGACGTACGCATCCTTGGTCAGCTCGGCCAGGTCGTCGAGGTAGCGGCCCGGGTCGCGCAGCCCGTCAGGATGGTCGATGCGCAGGCCGTCGACCAGCCCCTCGTCGAACCATCGCCTGACCTCGACGTGCGAGCGCTCGAACCACTCGGCGGCCTCCACTCGGATCGCCACCAGGGTGTTCACCGCGAAGAACCTGCGGTAGTTGAGGTCCCGGTCCGCGCGGCGCCAGCTGATGAGCCGGTAGTGCTGCCGGGCGTGCACGAGGTTCGGGTCCTCGTCGGGGTCCTGGGCCGTCCCAGGCGCCAGGGGGAATCGGAGGTCGTGGTAGTGCAGCTCGCCCGCAAGGACCGTCAGGTTGGCGATCCCGGGGGGCGCCCCCTGGCCCGACGGCTCCAGCACGTCGTCGTCGCCGACGACCGGGATGCGCACACGCCCCGCCCCGGCGTCCCAGTCGATGTCGAACGCGCCCGCGTACTGGGAGTCCCGGCCGTGGGTGAGGACGTGCCACCACCACTCGTTCTCCCACGGCCGCGCCACGCCGACGTGGTTGGGCACGATGTCGACGAGCACGCCCATGCCCAGGCGGCGCGCCTCGCTCGCCAGCGCCGAGAGGCCCGACGCGCGCCCCCGGGAGGGGTCGATCGTGCGGTGGTCGATGACGTCGTAGCCGTGCTCGCTGCCCGACTCGGAGGCCAGGAGTGGCGACAGGTACACCCAGTCCACGCCGAGCTGCCGCAGGTACGCCAGCGTCCTCGCGGCCGCGAGCAGGTCGAAGCGTGCGGTGATCTGCAGTCGGTAGGTGCTCGCCGGGACGCGCACGCCCGCCTCCTTCACTTCTGGCGCGCGTCGCGGCGCCGCGGGGCTCGGTCAGGCACGCTTGCGGGGCTTCGCGGTCCCGGCCCTCGTTCGTGCCCGTGCGGTCGTGGCCTTCGCCGGGGTGCTCGGCGCCGGAGCGTCGACGCGGTCGGTGAGGGCCAGCAGCGAGGCCGCCACCGACGGGTCCGGCTCGGACTGCGGCGCTGCGTGCTCCCGCAGCACCAGCATGCTCCCCGCCTCCAGCACGAGCCTCGCGCCCGGCTTGTGAGCCTCGCTGGTCAGGGCCACCCCCGCGGTGTCGACCATCTCGTCCCACGCCGCCCCGTACTCGTCCTGCGGCAGCACCACGATGGCACGCTCGTGTCCGCCGTTGAGGTAGAGCAGGAAATGGTCGTCGACGATCGGGTTGCCGGTCGCGTCCAGGCCGGCGATGCCGTGCCCGTTCAGATACATCCCGAGCGTCCGGGCGTTCTTGTCGTGCCAGTCGCCCTCCTCCATGGGGCGGCCCTCGGGGTGGAGCCAGACGATGTCGTTGAGCCGCTCATGCGTTCCGTCCGTGGTGTGCACGGTGGAACCGGTGAAGAACCGCTTGCGGCGGAACGTCGGGTGGCCGGCGCGAAGCCTGGCGACCGCGGAGGTGAAGGCGATGAGCGGCTTGTCGGCCTGGCTCCAGTCGACCCACGTCAGCTCACTGTCCTGCGCGTAGGTGTTGTTGTTGCCCAGCTGCGTGCGCCCGAGCTCGTCGCCGTGCGACAGCATGGGCACGCCCTGGCTGAGCAGCAGTGTGGCCAGGAAGCTGCGCTGCGCCCGCGCCCGCAGGGTGCGCACGTCGAGGGCATCGGTCTCTCCCTCGAAGCCGCGGTTCCAGGAACGGTTGTGGGACTCGCCGTCGCGATTCCCCTCGCCGTTGGCGTCGTTGTGCTTGTCGTTGTAGGAGACCAGGTCGCGCAGCGTGAACCCGTCATGGGCCGTCACGAAGTTGATGCTGGCGAACGGGCGCCGGCCCGAGTGCTCGTACAGGTCGGACGAGCCTGCGATACGGCCGGCGAACTCGCCCAGGGAGCCGTCCCCGCGCCAGAAGTCGCGCACCGTGTCGCGGTACTTGCCGTTCCACTCGCTCCACTGCGGCGGGAAGTTGCCCACCTGGTAGCCGCCCGGTCCGATGTCCCACGGCTCCGCGATCAGCTTCACCTGGCTGACGACCGGATCCTGTTGGACGAGCTCGAAGAAGGCCGCGAGGCGGTTCACGTCGTAGAACTCGCGGGCGAGCGCCGAGGCGAGGTCGAACCGGAAGCCGTCGACGTGCATCTCGGTGACCCAGTAGCGCAGCGAGTCCATGATGAGCTGCAGGGAGTGCGGGTGCCCCGCGTTCAGGGAGTTTCCGGTCCCCGTGTAGTCCATGTAGTAGCGGCGGTCGCCGTCGACCGTGCGGTAGTAGGCGGCGTTGTCGATCCCCTTGAAGCTGAGTGTCGGACCCAGGTGGTTGCCCTCGGCCGTGTGGTTGTAGACGACGTCGAGCAGGACTTCGATGCCTGCCGAGTGCAGGGCCTTGACCATCGCCTTGAACTCCTGCACCTGAGCACCATCGCCCTCACTGGCGTAGGCCGAGTGCGGCGCGAAGAACGCCAGCGTGTTGTAGCCCCAGTAGTTGCTCAGGCCGCGCTCGAGCAGCAGAGCGTCGTGGACGAACTGATGGACCGGCATCAGCTCGACGGCGGTGATGCCGAGCTTCGTGAGATGCTCGATGACCGCGGGGTGGGCCATCCCCGCATAGGTGCCGCGGTGCTCCTCGGGCACGTCGGGATGCAGCTTGGTCATTCCCTTCACGTGGGCCTCATAGATGAAGGACTCGTTGTACGGGATCGCCAGGCGGCGGTCGCCCTCCCAGCCGAAGAACGGATTGGTGACCACGCCCAGGATCATGTGCGCCGCGGAGTCCTCGTCGTTGCGGGAGTCGGGGTGGCCCAGGTCATAGCCGAACAGCGAGGGGTGCCAGGAGACCTGCCCGTCGGTCGCCTTGGCGTAGGGGTCGAGCAGGAGCTTGTTCGGGTTGCACCGGTGCCCGTTCTGGGGCGCGAACGGGCCGTGGACGCGGTAGCCGTAGCGCTGCCCCGGCTGCACCTGCGGCAGGTAGCAGTGCCAGACGTGCGCATCGACCTCGGTGACCTCGACCCGCGTCTCCTGACGGTCGGCGTCGAAGAGGCACAGCTCGACACGATCGGCGACCTCGCTGAACAGGGCGAAGTTCGTGCCGCTGCCGTCGAAGGTCGCGCCGAGCGGGTAGGCGTTGCCGGGCCAGGCGTGCACGCGATCTCCTCGGGGTAGTGGAGTCCCCGGACGGGACCCCGCAGGCCTGTCACCGTAGCCACGCCAGGGGTCGCCTGGCGAGCCCCACCGGCCCCCCCATGCACCCGGCTCGGGAGCGGGCAGACCCGCATGCCCGACCCTCCGGGCGGCCGCATGACCTGGCGGATGTGTGGCGTTCAGCATGGGATCGCGGTCCCCTGTGACGCCGATGGGACGGGGAGTCAGGTCCAGGGGTGGGCGCGCTGCCACAGCGTGGGCAGGTGCAGTGCGACGCGGTCGCGCGTGGCCAGCGAGGCGAGGATCCGTACGGTGCGGTGAAGGTCGTCGAACTGGCGCGGGATGGGGCGCAGAGGGCGGTTCAGGGAGCGGAAGAAGTCGTCCCAGTGGATGAGCACCACGCGGTCTGCGCCGACGCGGCACACGGTCTCGTTCCAGTACTGGACGATGTACTCCTCCGGCTGGATGCCGAGCTGCCCGACGCCCAGGTAGGCCACCTCGGCGTGCCGGCCGGCCAGGGCTCCGTGGATGAAGCCGGCGCTTCCGACGATCAGCAGGCTGCGCCCGGTCGGCCGATGCTGCAGGATGAGGGACCACGCCTCGCCGCACCGGTAGGCGGTTGCGCGCGCCGGCAGCCTCAACGGCTCGGCGATCTCGCCTGGGGCGCGGTCGGGTGGGCAGTGAGCTCCTGGGATCAGGCTGGCGTCGAAGCCGCCGAGGGTCATCGTGCGTCCGGGTTCGGCGAGGACGATCCGCTTCTCGGGCAGGCCATGAGCGCGTCCAAGCCTGGCCGCCGATCGTCCGCCCACCAGCGGGGCGCCGGTGCGCTGCGCCACCGTGGCACTGTCGAGGGCGTGGTCGTAGTGGGTGTGAACGGGGACGACAGCGTCGAGTCGGGCGATCCCAGCCCGTGACAGAGCCGCGTCGACCAGGGCCTCGTTGGGGATCAGCGGTCGCAGCGCGACCCGGGCCAGGCCTGGGCGACTGAAGAAGCCATCGGTGAGCACAGCGGAATCGGCATCGGAGATCAACAGTGTGGCCACGCCGAGGAACGTCACCGACAGTCGACCGGGCGGCGCCTCCGGGAGGGTGAACAGCCCCGCATGCGCTGCGAGCGAGGGGCGTCCGAGCCGCATCCGCATGAGGACGAGCCTGCCACGCCGCGGGACCGGTCCGGTGCGGTGCTGTTCGCGGCTGGGCAAGCGGGGTGCGGGCCTCGTCGGGGCGGTCGCGGTGCACGTGGTGACCAGGGACAGCGCGCGGTTGGTGGCCACCGATCACCCGGGCTCGGCTCACACCCGCAGGAGGTTCGGTGCCTGGCGCACTGCTGCGGCCCTTCCTCCTACCTGCTGCGGGGGGGTCCACCCCCGTCCTCCGCTCCCCACGCCCGGTGGCAGCGCCACGAACCCACGCCACCATCCGCCGAGCCACTTCGGGTCGGCTCAATCGTCAGTCGTCACGAATCTGCCTCGATATCCGCCGTTTGGGAGCCCGCTCCAGGACCACATTCCGCTTCTGCGCTCGCTATCCACTCTTTGGGCGTCAGCAGGGCGGTCTAAACGTGGATTCCGAGCGCAAGAGACTGTTGCGCGGCCAAGGCGGTCGTGAGAACGCGGATTTCGTGGCAGATCACGATCGTCGTGGCCGATTGGCCGCGCTCCGCGGCGAACCTGAACGCGCTGGAGGATGCCGGGTTCGCGTTCATCGGGGGCTCGAGGCTGGCCAAGGCTCCCTGCTACCTGGCCGAGTAGTTCGACCGCCGCGGGGACTGCTTCGCTGACGGGCAGATGCTGGAATCGTGCCGGGTGATGCCACTGGCAGTGCCGCGCGATCGCGACTGCAGCCCTCTGACAGCCGCGGTCTCGGGCATGGGCCGACGGCGGATGGTAGGGATGTCCACGTGAGTGGATCAGCTGAGACCGGCCTCGTCGTGGCTGTCACGGGTCCGACGGGGACGTTGGGGTTCGGGCTGATGCCGTTCCTGCAGGCCGATGAGCGCGTGGCGCGGATCGTGGGTATCGCCCGCCGCCCGTTCGACCCCAAAGAGCACGGCTGGACCAAGCTGGAGTACCGCCGTGGCGACGTGCGAGATCCGGGCGCGCTGGCCCAGGCGTTCGCTGGGGCCGATGTCGTGGTTCACCTCGCCTTCCTGGTCGTGGGCGGCTCGAAGGCGGCGACGCAGGCGATCAACGTCGAGGGCACCCTGAACACCTTCCGGGCCGCAGCCGCGAGCGGTGCTCGCCGGTTCGTCTACGCGTCGTCGGTGTCTGCGTACGGCTTCCACACCGACAACCCGGTCCCCATGACCGAGCAGTGGCCGACCCGCCCGGCGGCCCGGCTGTCCTACGCCCGGGACAAGGCCGAGCTGGAGCAGCTGCTGCGCCGGGAAGCCGAACAGCACACGGGCATGGCGCTGTACCTGCTTCGGCCGCCGATCGTCCTGGGCCCGCACACGGTGGGCGCGAAGGCTGGCGGGTTCGGACCGCTGGCCGCCTTGGGCCAGGCGGTCGTGCACGCGGCCGCGAGCCTGCACGCGCCGGTCGTCGTGCCGGATGTGCAGGTCCAGTTCATCCATGAGGAGGATGTCGGTCGCGCCCTGCTCCAGTGCGTGGTGGCCGCTGGACCGCCCGGTGCCTACAACGTGGCAGCCGACGACGTCATGAGCCTGGCCGAGGTCGCACGCGAGGTCGGCGTCCGGCCGTTGCAGGCTCCCTCAGCTGTGACGCGGACCGCTGCCCGGGCGGTCCTGCGGCTGCCGGCCCTTCCCGCGGTGGCGCAGTGGGTCGAGGTGCTGATCCACCCCGCGATCATGGACACCTCCCGCGCCAAGGCCGAGCTGGGCTGGACCCCGGTGCACACCGCGCGCCAGTCGGTCCGGGAATCGCTGCGCTAGCCCGCGATGGCTCGCCTACGCCAGGCCGTGCGGCGGTGACGGTCACCGCCGCGAAGTGTGAGGAAGGACGCGACACCCATCGGATTCAGGCCCGAACAGGTTGGCGGGCGGGCCGCGCGGGGCACACGCGGCCCACTCGAGGATCGGCAAGCCATCGAGGCCCTGGTGCGACCACTCGTCGGCACGGGAGTCCGTGCCGACGACGACCTTGTCGAGGAAGTCGTCGCAGCTGTGGACGGGTACCCGTACTTCCTTCGGCTCTGGGGGGCGGAGCTCTCCGGATGCGACGGTGCCCGGGGGAGGGCGCCCTGACGCTCGCCGCCCTCAACGCCATCCGGAACCGCATCGTCGGACGGCTGGATCGTGACTTCTTCGATGCCGGTTCGCAGTCCTTCGCCGTCTAGCCGCCGCCGGTGGCTCGTGTCCGCCATTGCGAGTGCCCGAGCTGCGCGACCACACCCCGACAAGCGCAGTGGCTACGTCAACGTGCTCTTGGGACGACTCGCGGAGGCGGGAATCGTCTACGGAATCGGCAAGGGTCTCCACCGCTGCACAGCCCCGTTGTTCCACCCATACCTCGTGCGTCGCGGTCGCTCCGTGCCCTCGCTGTGAGCAGGAAGTCGGCCGCTCTGCCGAGCTGAGCTGCGTTGAAGGTGTTCCCGGGATTGCCAGGAGGCAGGTCGCCTCGCGGGCAAGAGTGCCTGCGGTGTGCCGTCCCTCGGCGCTTCGACGGCTGATCAGACGGTCGCCACGACGTCGGTCAGCTCGGCGAAGACGATGAGCCGCTGCGCATTGTCAGGGCCTTCGCAGGTGGTGAGGGTGAGGACCGGGGTATCCGGGCTCGCTCCGGTGACCTCCGGTGCAAGGTCGTTCAGAACCCAGGTCTCACGGGGGGAGACGACCGTGGATCCGGTGACCGAGTAGACGTACGTCGCCTTCGCCGTCTCGACCTCGATCGTGTCACCGGTGGAGAGCTCGTCGAGCCTGTTGAACGGCTGCCCCCAGCCCGTCCGATGGCCGGCGAGCGCAACGTTGCCGGTGCCGTCCCACGGGAACTCGGTCCCTTCGTAGTGTCCGACGCCGACATTGATCTGCTTGGCCTCGACGCCTTCGAGCACGACCTCGTCCGTCAGATCGATGGTCGGGATGGTGATGGTCGCCCACGCCTTGTTCGTGGCGGGATCCTTCTCCTCGAGCGAATTGGCCCGATCGGCTTCGAGCTGGTCGACCGCCTGCTCTGACTGCGCGCGGGCATCTGCCGCAGCGACGTGATCCTGGACCCCAGCGCCGACCCACAGCGCCCCCAGCGCCAACAGGACGGCACCCAGCGCCAGGCTGAGCCATCGCAGGACTGTGTGCATGCCTTTCCTGTTCCCCGGACGCGTCGGCCTCAAACCGGCTCATCGAAGTTAGCCGGGCTCGCGGGGCGGTCGCGTCGTTGACGTGATGGT
>CAZWXF010000020.1:0-30419 GCA_964638055.1 uncultured Bifidobacteriaceae bacterium
CCCGGGGCCCGGCGATGGTGGACGACCCACCCCGGGGCCCCACCCACACGATCGGGGACGCCGCGGTCCGCTTCGGGCTGTGCGCCGCCGCGATCACCCCCATGATCATCGGACCCCGCGGCAGCGGCAGCGCCCCGCCGGGCGTGGGCAGGCCGCCGATGAAGGCCGGTGCCGATCCGGTTGTGGCAGGCGGGGAGCAGGCCGAGGGTCGTGCCGACCCTGGGGGTGTGACCCAGAAGGGGACGGCGATCGTGGACGTGCGCGGGCACCCACCCACCCCAGGCGTCCATCGCACACCCCGGCCCGCCGAACCGCCCGGAGCCGGCGGATCAGCAGAGCAGGACAGGTCCGGGCAGCAGGCTGGATGGACAAGCCCGAGCGGATCAGCCGGAACGATCAGGTCGAGCGGAACGATCAGGTCGAGCGGAACGGGCGGGACCAGCGGAACGAGCGGGACCAGCGGAACGGGCGGAACGAGCGGAACGGGCGGGACCAGCGGAACGGGCGGAACGGGCGGAACGAGCGGAACGGGCGGAACGGGCGGGACCAGCGGAACGAGCGGAACGGCCGAGGCCGCCGACGCCGCGCTCGGATCGGCCCTGGGTCTGATCTCCGAGACCCCGGTGGAACCACTGGCCGTGGGCCGGGCGGTGCGCCTGGCCACCCCCGCGCAACGCCGCGCCTTGCAGCAGCGTGACCAGGGATGCGTGATCCCCGGCTGCCAGATCCCCGCCGCCTACACCCAGCCCCATCACGTCACCCCCTGGAACTGGGAGGGCACCACAGACGAAGAGAATCTGGCCAGCTGCTGCTGGGTCCACCACCGACAGATCGAGCTCGGCCGCTTCGAGCTCATCCGCCGAGAACCCGACCAGGACCCGCCCCCCGGAGCGCTCGAACACCCCCACTGGTGGGTCATCCCCCAGAACGGGCACAGCCGACTCCTCGACCCGTCCGGGCTGGACGGGAGGGTGAAGCACAGTGCATCGAGGTCGGCGTGAGGCAGTCCAGCGGGTGAAGCGCGGAGCGAGCGGAACGCTGGGCGTCCTCGCACATCCCACGTGTGGGTCCTGTGTCACGCGACGCACAGTCGTCGGCCTCGAGAACCTGAGCAAGAGGTCGCGCACATGGTGCGCCGGTGACGCGGGCGTGTCGGTCACATGGGCAAGCAACACGTCCAGACCCGCTGATCCGAGCCCGAGAATCACCGCCCGTCCCCGGATCGAGGCTTGGGGTTCAGAGCGGACCAGAGCGTGCTTCGCGCTCCGCCAGCCGAGCGAAGGACTTGAGTTCGCCGCGGAAGCTGCCCTTGTACGACCCGCACGCGAAGATCCTTGCCATGACCGCGGAGATGATCCCGTTCGTCCAAAGCTCCTGGGTCAAGCGCGTGCCGTCGGCCTGGTCCTCGAAGGTGGCCTGCTCGACGCCCTGGAGAAGCCAGCTGCCGAAACGAGTTCTCACCAGCGTTGGCCGGTCGACCTGGAGGATCTCGCTCGGGCTACGCATCCGGCCGAACCACGCGGTGTAGCGCGTCCCCGCCGTGGTGACAGGTCCTGTCACGTCGGTGATCCGAGTCAGCCCTTCGATCCACTCGTGCGCTCGATCCAGGTCCGTCCACAGATCGAAGACCTGTTCCCGTGGCGCCCTCACCTGGACAACGAAGCGATGGTGACCCACGCCTGCAGTCTAGGAGGACCCATTCCTCCAGCGGGCAGCAATGATCACTGGGTGAACGACGCACTCACCCGCCGCACGTGGTCCCGATCCGCTGACCGGGCGTAGCGACGCTCAGCACTGACCACCGCCCAGCAGATCTAGTGTCCTGCGCCGGAAGTTCGGTGCAGTAGTCGGGCGATGGAGTGCAGGATCTGGTCGGCTGTCTTGGTCCAGATGAAGGGTTTGGGGTCGTCGTTCCAGGCTTTGATCCAAGCGCGCAGGTCGGCTTCGAGGGCTTGGACGCTGCGGTGGTCGGAGCGCTGGAGCAGGTCGGTGGTGACGTAGGCGAACAGCCGCTGGACCTGGTTGATCCACGAGGAGTAGGTGGGGGTGAAGTGCATGTGGAACCGGGGATGCGCGGCCAGCCAGCCCACGATGATCGGGTGCTTGTGAGTGCCGTAGTTGTCGCAGATCAGGTGCACTTCCAGGTCGGCGGGAACTTGGGCATCGATGCGGGTCAGGAACTTGCGGAACTCGACCGCGCGGTGCCGGCGGTGGGTGGCCGCGATCACGGTCCCGTCGGCGACGTTCAGCGCGGCGAACAGGCTGGTGGTGCCGTGGCGGACGTAGTCGTGGGTCCGCTTCTCGGGCATCCCCGGCATCATCGGCAGGGCGGGCTGCGAGCGGGCCAGGGCCTGCACCTGGCTCTTTTCGTCCACGCACAGCACGACTGCGGATTCGGGGGGGTCCAGGTAGAGCCCGACGACATCGTGGACCTTCTCCACGAACAGCGGGTCATTGGACAGCTTGAACCCGTCGGCCCGGTGCGGCTTGAGCTCGAACGAACGCCAGATCCGCCCGATCGTGGACTTCGACAGCCCCGTGCGCTGGGCCATCCTCGCCCGCGACCAGTGCGTGGCGTTGGCCGGCGTGGACTCCAACGTGGCCACGATCACGTCCTCGACCTGCTCCACGGTGATCGTCGGCGGACGCCCCGGGCGCGCCTCGTCGACCAGCCCATCCAGGCGGTCGGCCACGAACCGGGCCCGCCACTTGCCCACCGTCGCCGCGGAACATCCCAACCGCGCGGCCACCGTCTTGTTGTCCACCCCCTCAGCGCACGCCAGCACGATCCGCGACCGCAACGCCAGCGACGACTTCGCCCGCCGCGCCCACCGGGACAACTGATCCCGCTCCTCGTCAGCGAGCACCAACACGGCCTTCGGGCGTCCGGAACGAGCCATACCCCACCCTACTACTTATCCCCCGCATTTCAGGCGCAGGACACTAGGTGTGTCTCCATATCCCGATTGCCGGCTGCGCGACGCCCGGGCACTGCACCTCGCCGCGTTGCCGTCGCTCGCCGGGCCACCAGCCCGACTCACTGCGCCGCCTTGCGATGCACAGCACCGAACGCCGCTCGCAACGTCAGTGGATATGGAGACACACCCTAGACCGCGCGCAGACGGCGGGCGGCCTCCGCGATCGACCCGCTCAGGGACGGGTAGACGGTGAAGGTCGCAGCCAGCTCGTCGACGGTGAGCCGCTGCTCGACCGCCAGCGTGAGGCTGTGGATGAGCTCCGAGGCGTGTGGGGCGACCACGACTCCGCCGATGACCATGCGCGTTCCCCGCCGGCAGATCACCTTGACGAAGCCCTCCACGATGGCCTCCATCTTGGCTCGGGCGTTGGTCGCCAGAGGCAGGGTGACCACCTCGGCGTTGATCCGTCCCGCATCGACGTCCGCCTGCGTGTACCCGACGGTCGCGATCTCCGGGTCGGTGAAGACGTTCGAGCAGACTGTCCGCAGGTCCAGCGGGGAGACTGCGGCCCCCAGCGCGTGCCACATCGCGATGCGTCCCTGCATGGCTGCCACGGACGCCAGCAGCAGGACGCCTGTGCAGTCCCCTGCCGCGTACACCCCGCGCACCGATGTCCGCGAGACCCGGTCCACCTCGATGTGGCCCGATGGGGTGGTGCGCACGCCCGTCTCGGCCAGGCCCAGATCCTCGGTGTTGGGCACCGAGCCGACGGCCATGAGGCAGTGGGAACCGATGACCGAGGTGCCGTCGGAGAGCTCGACATGGACCTCGTCGCCGTGGCGGCGAGCAGCCACGGCGCGGCTGCGGCGCCTGACCTCCATCCCGCGCCGCTCGAAGACCGATTCCAGGACACGGGCGGCGTCAGGATCCTCGCCCGGGAGCACCAGGTCGCGGCTCGACACGAGAACCACATGGGACCCCAATGCCTGGAAGGCGCAAGCGAACTCCGCCCCTGTGACGCCGCTTCCAACGACGATCAGTCGCTCGGGCGCCGTCTTCAAGTCGTAGACCTGCTCCCAGGTGAGGATGCGCTCTGCGTCGGGGAGCGCCGAGTGCAGCATCCGGGGGCGAGCTCCGGTGGCCAGCAGGATGCAGTCGGCTTCGATCCGCTCGACGCTGCTGTCCGAGTGGGTCACGCTCAGCTCATCCGACCCGACCAGCCGGCCACTGCCCCGGACCACGCGGACCCCCTGAGCCTGGCAGCGAGCGGCCGTGTCGGCGCTCTGGGCGGAGGCGAGGGAGCGGATGCGGGCGTTCACGGCCGCCAGGTCCACACCCAGCGCCCCGGCCGCCCCGACGATGCCCAGCTCGCCACTGCCGCGGATCTGCGTCGCACTCCCGGCGACGGCGATCAGCGCCTTGGACGGCACACAGTCGGTGAGGACCGCCGAGCCGCCGATCCCACCCGAGTCGATGAGGGTCACCTCGCCCCCCAGTTGCGCGGCGACCAGCGCCGCCTCGTAGCCCCCCGGACCCCCACCAACGATCGCCACCCTGGCCATGACCTGATCATGGCAGCACCGCGACACGGGCGACGTGGTGCCAGACTTACGACGCCTTGGGCGAATGACTACCCTGAGGCGCGTGGTGCTCTACGCCGCGTATGGGTCGAACCTGGATCCGCGGACAATGCTTGAGCGCGCCCCGCACTCGCCCATCCTCGGGCCCGGATGGCTGATCGACTGGCGGCTCACCTTCGCCGGCGAGGATCTCGGATGGGACGGCGCCCTGGCGACGGTGGTCGAGGAGCCGGGCGAAGCCGTCTACGTGATGCTCTACGACATCTCCCAGGAGGATGAGGCGGCCCTGGACCGTTGGGAGGGCTCGGACATGGGCGCGCACCGCAAGATCCGCGTGCGTGTCTCGACCCTTGCCGGGGACGAGACCGCCTGGCTCTACGTCGTGGACGCGTACGAGGGCGGCCTTCCGTCAGCCCGCTACCTGTACAACCTCGCCGACGCGGCACTGGCCGCCGGAGCTCCCAGCGAGTACGTGCGCGACCTCATGGACCGGCCCTGCCGATAGCTCCCCTCGCCGATGGCTCCCGAGGCGCCTCCGCGTCACGGCAGGGCCAAGGTCAGATGCGGTCCACCACGCGTGCCAGGAACTCACCCAGTCGCGGCATGGCGCGACGTCCCGCCGCCAGGACATCCTCGTGGACCATGGGTTCGGCCAGTGTCCCCGCGGCGGCGTTCGTGACCAGCGCGATGCCCAGCACGTCCATCCCGGCGGCCCGGGCCGCGATCGCCTCGATCGCGGTGGACATGCCGACCAGGTCCGCTCCGAGGGCAGCGGCCATGCGGATCTCTGCGGGCGTCTCGTACTGCGGCCCTCGGAACTGGGCGTAGACCCCCTCGGGCAGCCCCGGGTCCTCCAGGCGACAGGCCGCCCTCATGCCAGGGGAGTAGAGGTCGGTCAGGTCGATGAACTCCGGCCCCGTCAGCGGCGACTGTCCCGAGAGGTTCAGGTGATCGCGAATGAGCACCGCCTGACCGGGAGCCCACTGGGGTCGCAGAGAACCCGCCGCGTTGGTCAGGAGCATGCTTCTGCACCCCAGTGCGGCGGCCGTCCGGATCGGATGGACGACCGAGTCGACTCCCCGTCCCTCGTACAGGTGCGTCCGGCCCAGCAGGACCAGCACCGCACGTCCCTTGGCCGTCCGGACGATCCTGAGCAGTCCGAGTTGGCCCGGGACCTGGACGGCGACGAAGCCGGGGATCCGTCGAACGTCCAGCTCCACCTCGGTTGACCCGATGCGCGAGGCTGCGTCCGCCCAGCCGGATCCGAGGATCACGGCCACCTCCGCAGCGGCGACGCCCGGCGCAGCAGCCCGGATCGTAGCCGCGGCAAGCCTGGCCTCAACGTCAGGCGGTCGTCGGGCGACGTCGCCGTGAGGAGGTCGGACAGCACGGTGGCGCGGCACGTGTGGGGGCTGTCCTGAGCGCCTCTCCCGGTGCGGGCGGTGGCCGCCCGTCATCGCCCCGCCAACCTCAGTACCCGCGGCCCGCCGATCGAGACTCTGCCGGTCGAGCCCGTCGAGACCCCCCCGGTCGAGACCCCGCCGGTCGAGCCCGTCGAGACCCCCCCGGTCGAGACCCCGCCGGTCGAGCCCGTCGAGACCCGGGGTCGGGTTCCTGGAGCCGACGCCCGGACAGCCGGGCCTGCTGGGGTCAGACGGCCGCCGGTGGTCATGCTCCCGCCAGAAGCCGGAATCCAGGGCGGATCACGCCCTCGATGATGTCCTCGCGGACGCGCTCGCTCACGAACGCCGCCTGCATGGCGGTCACAGTGAACGAGGCGAGATCGGCCAGGTCGTAGTCGAAGGAGCCGGCCAGAAGGTGGAGCTCCCGGCTCAGCGTCGTGCCGGACACGGTCCGGTTGTCGGTGTTCACGGTGACACGGCAGCCCAGGCGGCGCAGCAGGTCGAACGGATGGTCTTCGATCGAGCGGCACGATCCGGTGTCGACATTCGAGGACGGGCACATCTCCAGCGCGATGCCCAGCCGCCGGACCTTCGAGATCACCGGACCGAGGACGGGCTCGTACCCGCGATATCGGATGTCGTCGGCCAGTGCCAGACCATGGCCGATCCGCTCGGCGCCCAGCTCCACGGCCTCGCCGACATCCGCCAGGCCACGATGGACGCCCCTTGGCACGTCCTGTGCGACCGGATCGTCCGGGCCTCCCTGCGGCCCCGAGCCTGTGCCCGGCCGTCCCACCGCGCGGGCGCGATCCGACTCACCGGCATGCAGAGTCAGGTGCGCTCCACGCTCGCGCAGCGCGCGAAGGGCTGCGGCATGGTCGCTGGCCGGGTGACCGTCCTCGGGACCGGCCAGGTCGAATCCGATCACTCGATCGGTCAGGCCGACCAGCCCTGCGACCTCTGGCGAGGCGCGCCGGTCACGCATGGCCACGAGCAGCAGCCGCGTGAGGATGCCCCGCCCCGAGCGCTCCGCGCTGCGCTCCCCCTCATCGAGCCCCTCGATGACGGCCATCACCGCCTGGGCGAGGTCAAGGCCCTCGCGGGTGTGCAGCTCAGGGGCGAAGCGGACCTCGGCGTAGACGATCCCGTCGGCTGCCAGATCCTCGACGGCCTCCCGGGCGATCCGCCGCAGCCCCGCGGCGTTCTGCATGATGGCGATGGGGTGCTCGAAGCCGGCGAGGTAGCGGCCCAGCGATCCCCGGGCGTCCGGCCGACGGAGCCAGGCCGCCAGGGCGTCGGGATCGTCGGCGGGCATCGCGTGCCCGCCGACCGCGGCGAGCTCGAGCATCGTGGTGGGACGGACCCCACCGTCGAGGTGATCGTGCAGCAGCACCTTCGGCGCTGCCCGGCACTGTCCGAGAGAGACCGCCACGACGACGACGCTATCGCGCAGCCGCGGGGGCCTGTCGGTCCTCCCACGCGATGCCTCAGAAGACGTCCGGCGGGACGTACTGCCCCCACACCTCGCGCAGCGCGTCACAGACCTCGCCGACGGTGGCCCGCGAGCGGAGCGCCTCGCGCATGGGCGGCAGCACATTGTCCGTTGTGGCAGCCGCCTTGCGGATGTCGTCCAACAGCCCGGCGATGTCGCCGCGCTCGGCGCGCAGCGTCACCAGGCGCGCCCGCTGCTCGGCCTCGATCGCCGGGTTCACGCGCAGCGGCTCGTACGGCTCCTCCTGGTCGAGGGCGAACCGGTTCACCCCGACCACGACCCGGCGGCAGTCGTCGATCTCCTGGGCCACGTCGTACGCGGAACGCTCGATCTCGGACTTCTGGAAGCCGCGCTCGATCGCGGCCACCGCACCACCGAATCCGGCGATCTGCGCCATGAGCTCACGAGCGGCCGCATCCAGCTCGTCGGTCAGCGACTCGATGGCGTAGGACCCCGCGAACGGGTCGACCGTGCGCGTGATGTCGCTCTCGTAGGCGATGACCTGCTGGGTCCGCAGCGCCAGTCGGGCGGCCTTCTCGGTCGGCAGGGCTATGGCCTCGTCGAAGGAGTTGGTGTGCAGCGACTGCGTGCCGCCGAGCACGGCTGCCAGCGCCTGGATGGCGACGCGGACCATGTTCACCTCGGGCTGCTGTGCGGTCAGCTGGACCCCTGCGGTCTGCGTGTGGAAGCGCAGCATCATCGACTTCGGGTCCTTCGCGCTGAACTCGTCACGCATCACCGAGGCCCAGATCCGACGCGCCGCTCGGAACTTGGCGACCTCCTCCAGCAACGTCGTCCGCGAGACGAAGAAGAACGCCAACCGCGGGGCGAAGTCGTCCACCTCCAAGCCTGCGGCGATGGCGGCACGCACGTACTCGATGCCGTCGGCCAGGGTGAAGGCGACCTCCTGCACGGGGGTTGCGCCGGCCTCGGCCATGTGATAGCCGGAGATGGAGATGGTGTTCCACTTCGGCAGCTCCGCAGCGCAGTAGCCGAAGATGTCCGTGATCAGCCGAAGGGACGCAGCCGGGGGATAGATGTAGGTCCCGCGCGCGATGTACTCCTTGAGCACGTCGTTCTGGATCGTGCCGCTCAAGGCCGTGGCGGGCACCCCCTGCTCCTCGGCGACGAGCTGATAGAGCAGCAGGAGGACCGAGGCGGGGGCGTTGATCGTCATGGACGTGGAGACCCTGTCCAGTGGGATCCGGTCGAAGAGCACGCGCATGTCATCGATCGAGTCGATGGCCACTCCCACCTTGCCGACCTCCCCGTGGGCGAGCGGGTGATCGGAGTCGTAGCCCATCTGCGTCGGCAGGTCGAAGGCCACCGAGAGCCCGGTCGTGCCGGCCGCGATGAGCTGGTGATAGCGGGCGTTCGACTCCGCGGCCGTGCCGAACCCGGCGTACTGGCGCATCGTCCAGGGCCGTCCCGTGTACATCGAGGGGTAGACACCCCGGGTGAAGGGGTAGCGCCCGGGCTCGCCGATCCGGGCCTGGTCCTGGCCGGCCAGGGACTGCTCGTCGTAGAGGGGGTGGAAGGGGAGCCCGGATTCGGTCGACGCCATGAACCCAAGGCTAAGGCGGGCACACCCGGCCCTTCGTCGGGCCCCGGCAGGGCGAGGGAGGCCGGAAGTGTCCACTGCATCGCGGGTCTAGAATCGCCGAGGAGGGCGCCGATCCTGCGGCTGCCACCCCTCGATCCGTACAGGAGGCGCCACGATGGGAAGCGTCCCGGCGGGGACCCTGTACCGCGGCGGCGAAGGCATGTGGTCGTGGGTCTTCCACCGCATCACCGGGGTCGCCGTCTTCTTCTTCCTGCTCGTCCACGTGCTCGACACGGCGCTGGTACGGGTCTCCCCGCACGCTTACGACACCGTGATCGCCACCTACAAGACACCGATCGTGAACGTCATGGAGGTCGGACTGGTCGGAGCGGTGCTCTACCACGCGCTCAACGGCATCCGGATCATCCTCGTCGACTTCTGGTCGCGCGGGCCCCGGCACCAGAAGGGCATGTTCCGGGCCATCGTCATCGTGTGGCTGACGCTCATGGTCCCTGCGGCCTTCTTCATGACCAAGCACACGATCGAGACGATCTTCGGGGCGGCGTCATGAGCCTGGAGATCGCCGATCCCCGGTCCCGGCCCACGCGCCCGGCCACACGGGTCAACTACGAGCGCTACTCGTGGCTGTTCATGCGGATCTCCGGCGTGGTCCTGGTCATCCTCGTCCTCGGCCACCTCGTGATCATGAACATCCTCGACGGAGGCGTCCACCGGATCAACTTCGCCTTCGTGGCCGGTCGTTGGTCCAGCCCGTTCTGGCAGTTCTGGGACCTGCTGCAGCTGTGGCTGGCGATGCTGCACGGCGGCAACGGCATGCGCACCGTCATCAACGACTACGCGGACGGGCCACGCATCCGCTTCTGGCTGCGGACCACGCTGCTCGTCGCCACGGTCGTCATCGTCGCGCTCGGCACCCTGGTGATCTTCACCTTCGACCCCAACATCACCTGATCGGAGCCTGGTCTCCCCATGCAGACCCACATCTACGATGTCGTGATCGTCGGGGCGGGCGGCGCTGGGATGCGCGCGGCTCTGGAAGCCGGCCCCCGGGCTCGCACCGCGGTCCTCACCAAGCTCTACCCGACCCGCTCCCATACCGGGGCCGCACAGGGCGGCATGTGCGCCGCCCTGGCCAACGTCGAGGAGGACAACTGGGAGTGGCACACCTTCGACACGGTCAAGGGAGGTGACTACCTGGTCGACCAGGACGCGGCAGAGGTCATGTGCAAGGAGGCCATCAACGCGGTCATCGACCTGGAGCAGATGGGCCTGCCGTTCAACCGCACGCCCGAGGGCCGCATCGACCAGCGTCGCTTCGGCGGCCACACCCGCAACCACGGCGAGGCAGCCGTGCGCCGGGCCTGCTACGCGGCCGACCGGACCGGGCACATGATCCTGCAGACGCTCTACCAGAACTGCATCAAGAAGGACGTGGAGTTCTTCGACGAGTACTACGTGCTGGACCTGCTGCTCGCCGACGTCGAGGGGGGGCGCCGCGCCGCGGGAGTCGTGGCCTACCAGCTGTCCACAGGCGAGCTGCACATCTTCCGGGCCAAGGCCGTCGTCTTCGCGACCGGCGGGTTCGGGCGCGTCTTCAAGACGACCTCCAACGCGCACACCCTCACCGGCGACGGGATGGCGATCATCTACCGGCAGGGCCTGCCGCTGGAGGACATGGAGTTCTACCAGTTCCATCCCACGGGCCTGGCCGGTCTCGGCGTGCTGCTGACCGAGGGAGCCCGAGGCGAGGGCGGCATCCTGCGCAACGCCTCAGGCGAACGCTTCATGGAGCGGTACGCCCCCACGATCAAGGACCTTGCCCCGCGCGACATGGTCGCCCGAGCGATGGTCCAGGAGGTCCGCGACGGGCGCGGGGCCGGTCCGCACCGCGACTACGTCTACCTGGACCTCACGCACCTGCCGGCCGCGCAGATCGAGGAGAAGCTGCCCGACATCACGGAGTTCTCCCGGACCTACCTCGGGGTGGACCCGATCAGCGAGCTCGTCCCGGTCTTTCCCACCGCGCACTACGCAATGGGAGGCATCCCGACCACGATCGACACCGAGGTCCTGGCCGACAACGACGCCATCGTCCCGGGGCTGTTCGCCGCCGGGGAGTGCGCGTGCGTCTCGGTGCACGGGGCGAACCGGTTGGGCACGAACTCGCTGCTCGACATCAACGTGTTCGGGCGGCGCGCCGGCCTGGCTGCAGCGCAGTACGCCCAGACAGCCGAGCTTGTCGACCTGCCAGAGGTCGGGGCGAGCCGGGTCGTGGCGATGGTGAACGGGCTCAAGGAGAGCACGGGCGTGGAGCGGGTCGGCGAGATCCGGCGCGCCATGCAGGAGACGATGGACTACAACGCTCAGGTGTACCGCAACGAGGCCACCCTGTCCCAGGCCCTGGCCGATCTGGCCCACCTCAAGGCACGCTTCACACACGTGGCCATCCACGACAAGGGCCTTCGCTACAACACAGATCTGCTCGAGGCCATCGAGCTCGGGTTCCTCCTGGACCTGGCCGAGCTGCTCGTGGTCGGCGCGCTGGCCCGCAAGGAGTCCCGCGGCGGCCACGCCCGTGAGGACTACCAGAAGCGCGACGACTCCCACTTCATGAAGCACACGATGGCCTACCGTGAGACCCGTCCCGACGGCACGCACACCATCCGGCTGGACTACAAGCCGGTCGCCGTGACCAGGTACCAGCCGATGGAGCGCAAGTACTGATGACTGCCCAGTCCCTGGCCCCGGTCCAGGCCGACGCCGACGAGAGCCCCGAGCTGGCGCCCCATGGCGTCACCATCCCCCGGCCGTTCCCGGTGACGATCCGCCTGCGCCGGTACCTGCCTGACGAGTCCCCCGATGCCTTCTGGCAGGACTTCACCGTCGAGGTCTTCCCCACCGACCGGATACTCGATGCCCTGCACAAGATCAAGTGGGAGCAGGACGGGACCGTCACCTTCCGGCGCTCGTGCGCGCACGGGATCTGCGGATCCGACGCCATGCGCATCAACGGGCGCAACCGGCTGGCGTGCAAGACCCTGATCAAGGACCTCAACGCGAAGAAGCCGATCATCATCGAGGCGATCAAGGGCCTGCCGCTGGAGAAGGACCTGATCGTCGACATGGAGCCGTTCTTCCAGTCGTTCCGAGACGTGATGCCCTTCCTGATCACCACAGGAGCCGCCCCCACCCGGGAACGCATCCAGTCCGCGGCCGAGCGCGCCGTCTTCGACGACACGACCAAGTGCATCCTGTGCGCCTGCTGCACGTCCTCGTGCCCGGTGTTCTGGACCGACGGGCAGTACTTCGGTCCGGCGGCGATCGTCAACGCGCACCGGTTCATCTTCGACAGCCGTGACGAGGGAGCGGCGCAGCGCCTCGAGGTCCTGGATTCACGGGAGGGTGTCTGGCGCTGCCGCACCGTCTTCAACTGCACCGAGGCCTGCCCGCGCGGCATCGAGGTCACCAAGGCGATCCAAGAGGTCAAGCGCGCGTTGGTCTACCGGGGCTGAGCTCTGCCCTGCCGCACTCGGAGCCGTCGAGCCCCCGCGAGGACGGGTCTTCCCGTATCCACCGACCGGAGGCGGCAACGTTCCTCCGCAGGCGGGGGCGGCCCTCGAGTGTCCCCGTCGGGGCATGATCGCGTCGCTGCCGGGTTCGCCGGACGGGCCCGCCTAGCCTTGGCGGCGTTATGGCTCACCTGAGACGCGCACTGGCGCTCGCGGCCCTCGTCGGCCCCCTGGCCCTGGTATCGCCCACCGCATCGGGACTCCCGCCCGCAGTGGCAGCAGCCACGACGGAGCAGCAGCCAGGTCCGACACAAGCAGGCGCGACGCCGGCGGCCCCGGCCCCCGTGGCTCCTGCCACGCCCGCTCCCGAACCCGTGCTCTCCCCCCGACCGGGCACCTCAGTCCTGCCCAGCCTCCGCACGAAGGCGTGGGTCCTGGCCGACCTCGACAGCGGTGAGATCCTGGCGATGTACCAGCCGGACGAGCGCCGGCGGCCAGCATCGACCTTGAAGCTCCTGACGGTGATGACGGTCGCCCCCCGCCTGAGCCCGGACCAGCCCTACCGAGCCGTTGCGGCCGACGAGAGCGCCGAGGGCAACCGGGTCGTCCTCTACTCGGGGCTGCGATACAAGGTCTCCGACCTGATCCACGCCGCCCTGATGCCCAGCGCGAACGACGCGGCCGACGCGATCGCCCGGGCCAACGGCGGCATCGACCGGACGGTGTCCCAGATGCAGGACGAGGCCGAGCGCCTCGGGGCGACGAGCACCACGGTCCGCAATCCCAGCGGCCTGGATGCGGACGGCCAGCTCACCACCGCCCGCGACATGGCCACGATCGGGCGCGCCGCGCTCCACGACGACGAGATCGCCGCCTACCTCCAGCTCACGAGTGTGGACTTCCCCGGGAAGAAGGTCGGCGATGGGCGGTACATGTATCCCATCTACTCGCACAACCTGATGCTCACCCGCGGCTTCCCCGGGACCCTGGGCGGCAAGTCGGGATACACCAGCGGGGCCGGGCGGACCTTCGTGGGCGCGGCCGAGGGCAACGGGCACCGGCTCATCGTGGCCATGCTGGGCATCGGCGGGAACACGTACCGCACACCGGAGCGGCTGCTGAGGTGGGGCCTGGCGAACTACTCCCGGCTCACGCCGGTCGGTTCCCTGCCCAAGCCGACCGGACCTGAGCCGACGTTCGACCGCAGCGTCCGGCCCCTACCCCCGAAGGGGGAGATCCCTTCGGGGGAGCTGCTCTCCCGCAACACAAGCGACGCACCCACTGCCCCGGAACGACCCTTCCGGCTGGTCCTGCCGACCATCCCCTGGCTGCCCTCGCCCATCGGACTGCTGACCATCGCCTTCTCGTTCCTGGCGCTTCAGCGGGCGCGGATACTCATGCGGGAGCACCGGGCACGGACGGGCTGGATCTCGCTGGACGTCTGGTCGAGCACCCGCGACGTCCCCTCCCCGGGCCCCCCCGCGAAGGCCGGCGGCCCGGATGGCGTCACAAGCCCGCCCGACACTCTGGGCGCTCCCAGCGGCACCGAGCGCCGAGTCGAAGCCGACGCGCAGGAGGAAGAGCTGGTCCACGCGCGGCCCTGAGCCAGGCCGGATGGGTCAGGCGATCGCAGCAGTGGCAGCTGCTCCTCGATCGCCTCGGCCGTGAGCGTTCTGCGGCTCTTGAGGGCGGTCACCAGCAACCCGGCCAGGGCCGTCCCGATCACGATCGCCAGGATGCGGATCAGCGGGTGGGAGATCCGGCCAATGGCCCATACGCCCCCGTGCGGGACGCGAGGCGATCGATCGCCCTGTCCCTGCTGTCCGAGTCGAGTCGAGATCCAGCTCGATCAGCTCGGTCGTGATCAGCTCATCGGTCTCCTCCGGTTGGGGGGTTCAGATGGAGGAGGTGGGGGCGAGGGCGTCGACCGAGACCTCATCGGGATGGATCAGCTGCGCGGGGGGGATGCCGGTGCCCGGTGTCTGGACTGCTGCCGTCGCCCAGGCGATGCCGATGCGCAGGGCCTCCGGTCCGCCTCCGCCGGCGTGCAGGAATCCCGACAGCAGGCTGTCGCCGGCGCCCACGGTGCTCACAACGGGCACGCGGGGCCCCCGTCCATGCCAGCGACCGCTCGCGTCGACAAGCACAGCACCGTCACCCCCCAGGCTGCACAGGACCACACCGGCTCCGCGCTGCCGCGCCTCGTCGCAACCGGCCAACACCTCGTCCTGCGTCACGAGCTCGCGACCGAGGATCTCGCCGAGCTCCTCTGCGTTCGGCTTGATGAGGTCGGGATGCGCGCCCAGCCCGTCGGCGAGGGCGGCCCCACTGGCGTCCAAGGCGAACCGAGCCCCTGCTGCCCGTGCGGCCTGGGCAACTCGGAGCACGACATCCGTGGACTGCCCGCCAGGGAGGCTCCCGGCCAGGACGACCCAGCCACCCGCGCGGGCGAGCTCCGCGATCTCGTCGAGGATCCGCTGGATCTCGGGTTCGCCCAGCGGCGGGCCCGGCTCGTTGAGCTTGGTCGTGGTGCCGTCGGGCTCGACCACAGTCACGTTCGAGCGCGTCCGGCCCGGGACCGGGATCGCCCGGTAGGGGATGTCCGAGTCGTCGAGAAGGGCCAGCAGCGCCCGTCCGATCGGGCCACCGGCGGGCAGGATGGCGATCGACGCGGAACCATGGGATGCAAGGAACCGTGTCACGTTGACGCCCTTGCCCCCAGGATCCTCCAGCGTGGAATCCGCCCGGATGACCTCCCCCCGGGCGAGCCGTGGGATGGCGAGCGTCCGGTCCAGACTCGGGTTGAGCGTGACAGTGACGATCATGCGAGGACGCCTCCGGCCGTCACAGGACCGGCCGTCACGTGTGCGGGACCGGCCAGCCCGGCCAGTGCAGTGGAAGCGGCACCGCCCACCCCCAACGCAGAGGCCGACTCCCAGAGACTGCGCGAACGCGCCCCTGCTCGCATGACCTCGAAGTGACCGTTCATCGAAGCCCCTCTCCGTGCACGGACGGGTTCGGCTCGCAGGGAAGATGGCCGCGAATGCGCAAGGCATACGCCACTTCGACCCACATGACAAGCCTCCGAACCCCCCTGACGTGAGTCGTGGCTGCAGAGAGCCGCAGGGCCGGGTGCCTTACCGGCACGACATGGGGGCCCGGATCTCCCTACCCGCGAGTCGGCGGACCATACCGCCCTGCGGTCGCGCAGTCCGCAGATGCGCGGGGGATCAGGCCGTCTCGGTGAGCCCGTTCCACCCCTGGACCCACTTCGAGTAGGGGACGCACTGCACGTCGGTTCGTCCGTCGAGGCACTGGGCGCTGGGGGTCCGCCAGAAGTACACGTCCTGCCAGTAGTCCTCGTCAGCGGCGTGGGACTTCTCGCAGTAGTCCTCGTCGCCGGTCTCCTGGCACGCCTTCTCGTTGGCCGGCGCCGCCCCGACGTGCTCGGCCGCGGCCGCGTTCACCTCCGGGGAGAGCGCCCAGTCGATCCACTGGTAGGCGCAGTTGATGTTGTGCGCCTGCGCGCTGACCATCCAGTTGTCCGCTCGACCCGTCGCGCCCTCCTGGGGCTTGGTGGTCTTCACCGGCACGTCCCGGGCGGCGATGTCCGCCGTGACCTTCCAGCCCATCCCGATGGCCGAGTCGTCCAGCGCGAAGGAGGATGCCTGGGTCAGGTAGTCGCTCCATCGCTCGCTGGAGATCGTGCTCTGCTGGGTCGCCAGCGCCATCGCCGCATCGAACTGCGCCTGGTCCAGGGAGTACGGATCAGTGATCCCGAGATCGGGCTGCTTGGCCATGAGGTAGACAGCCGCGTCGGCGATCGACATCGGGCTGTCGTACACGCTGACCTTGCCGGCCTGCTTCGAGTCCCCCTCGAACGTCGCCGCCCAGGACTTCGGCGCGGGGTCGACCGTCTTGGAGTTGTACAGGAGCAGGTTCGCGGCGCGCCCCAGCGGGACCCCATACACGGTCCCGTCGATCGTGTTCCACGGGCGTTCCTTCAACGCTGGGAAGATGTCGTCAAAGCCGCTGATGAGCGAGGTGTTGATCGGCTGGACCGCTCCCTCGTCGACCAGCCGTGTCGAGGCATCCCCCGACGCGGTGACGAGGTCCCAGCTCCCAGCGGTCATCAGGCTCACCGCCTCGTCCGAGGTGCCGAACTCTCGCAGGTTCACCACGCACCCGGTGGTGTCCTCGAAGTCGGTGACCCAGTCGGGGTCCCCCTCGCCCGCGTCCTGGTCCGCCCGCGTCAGGTAACCGGGCCATGCCAGAACGTTCACAGTGCCCTCACCTGCCCCGATCGGGCCGGCGAACGGGGTGGGAGGCTCGTCGTTCGTGGGACGGCCCGCGCACGCGGCGGCAAGCAGCAGGACGAGTGTTCCTGCCGCCGCGCGGCGAGGCGATGATGCGATGGCCACGGCCGACCTCCTCCCGACGTGATCTAGGCCGACGATAGGACGAGAGGACCCGGGCATGCGCGCGCGTGAGCGGTCCTGGGAATCACGACATGGGTCCATCCGCGCACCACGCGCCTCATACGCGCCGGCCACGGCCGTCTGAAGCGGGTGGGTGCTAGCGCCTGGGGCACGTGGACTCGGCTGTTCGCCGCAGCCGGATCAGGCGCTGGTGTAGCGGATCGCGGCAGTGCTCCGGTCCTGTGAATCCAGATCGGGACGCTTGACCAGGGCCATGGTCGCCAGGACCATCGAGGCCACCAGCGAGAGGATCCGGATCGTGTGGATCATGACGCCGACGAAGGCCCCGTCGATGATGTCCATGTACATGAACGGGTAGAGGGCCTGTGCTGTGATGGCCGTGACGGCCAGCGGGATGGTGGCGATCTGCATTCGCCTGCTGCCCGATGCCCAGACCAGGGCAGCCATTCCGATCAGCCACACGTTGTACTGCGGGCTGAGCACGCGGGATGTCACCGTGAGCCACAGGATCGCGACCATGGCGATGTCCACGATGGGGGCATGGTCGAGCCGTCCGGTGAACCGCGCCACGATCAGGCCGAGGATGCCGATCAGGGACAGGGGGACCAGCCAGGGGGCCACCGAGTCAGCCAACCCGACGCCCACCTCCGACGAGCCATAGCGGAAGGCCTCGGGGATCTCGTCGCCCAGCAGTATCCGGCCCCACACGAACGGCAGCGCCGCCACCGACTCGGTCTGCAGGCCGCGGGCCTCCCCGTTGCCAAGGAAGCCGCTGATGACGCTGGGGAAGCTGTAGATGGCGGCGCCCACGACCAGGACTGTCGCCGCGGCCGCGCCCAAGGCACCCCGGAACCAGTCCCGCAGGGGCAGCGCCATCGCCATGAGCGCCGGCCACACCTTGAGGCCACCGCCGATCGCCAGCACCGCACCGGCCATGACCGGTACGGACGCGGCCAACAGGCCCGCCATCGCTGTGAGGGTGGGGATCGAGTCGTATCGGCCGTACATGATCGGACCGATGAGGATCGGGGCTGCCAGCCAGACGGCGAATCCGTTCCACCGGCCACGGCGCTTGGCGTCCCACGCGAGCAGGACGCTTATCGCGACGTCCACGACGGCGAAGAGGATCAGGAACATCCAGGGTTCCGAGCCCAACCGGCCGATCCCGGCGAAGACGAAGGCCGCAAGGGGTGGGTACTGCCACATCGGGTCGTGCGACGGGATGTGCCCGTGAGCGAGCCCGTGGCCCCACCTCGAGTAGACGTTCAGGTCGTCGAAGAGGTGCTTCCAGTCGCTGTTGGCCATCATGCCCAGCCCCACGAGCAGGACCCAGACCCTCGTCGCCAGCCACCACTTCATGCGGTAACCGCGCTCGGACAGCCGGCTGACCCGGTGCCGCTGCAGATCCATGTCACACATTGTGCATGACCCAGAAGCCTGCACCGAACATCCGACGTGTCGGATTCGGCACACAGCGGGCGGGTCGCGTGCGACGGCCGCAGCCATCGTACTCGTCCACAAGGGCCGAGAAGGCGACCCGAGACCCCCGGGAGGTCAGCCATAGTGTCCAGCCGTGGAACCGCGCCGGGTGAGTCGACTGCGCCTGCTCATGTGCCCACCGGAGCACTTCGCGATCGAGTACTCCATCAACCCGTGGATGGACCTCACGGCACCCATCGACCCCGCCCGGGCGAGAGACCAGTGGGAGTCCCTGCGACAGACCTACCTGTCCCTGGGACACCAGGTGGAGCTGATCGATCCGGCCCCCGGCCTGCCGGACATGGTCTTCACGGCCAACGGCGCCACCGTCGCCGCTGGATCAGCCATGGGCGTGAGGTTCGCCCACACCCAGCGTCGGGGTGAGCAGGAGCACTTCCTGCGCTGGCTGCACGGGCACGGGTTCCCGGACGCCGCGCAGCCCGGCGAGGTCAGCGAGGGCCAAGGTGACCTGCTGCCGTGGCCGGGGGGGCTGCTGGGCGGCCATGGCATCCGGACGACCCGCGCGGCCCATGACGAGGCGGCCCGTCTGCTGGGCGTCCCCGTGACCTCACTCGAGCTGGCGGATCCCAGGTACTACCACCTGGACACCGCGCTGATGGTCCTCGGCGACACCGTCGCGTTCCATCCCGGGGCGTTCACGAGCCGGTCCGCAGCCCTGATCCGGTCCCTGTTCCCGGACGCGATCACGGCGACCGCGCACGAGGCCAGCCGCCTGGCTCTCAACGGGGTGTGCGACGGGCGCCGAGTCGTCATCACCGATGATGCCCCCCTGCTGGCCCGGGCCCTCGCGCAGCGAGGCTACGAGGTGATCGCCCTGCCGTTCGACGAGTTCCGCAAGTCCGGGGGCGGGATCAAGTGCGTGACACTGCTGCTCGACTGGCCCGGCTCACCGATGTGAGACACCCGGCCGATGTGAGACACCCGGCCGAGTGAGCACCCGGACGGCCTGGGCCCTGGCCGGTCACCTGATCGGCTGGGGGTCGCGCAGGTCCACCGCGGAGCTGACCGTCCCCACGTCGGGCCGGCCGGTTGCCACAGCGGACCGGGTCCGCCCCGGGTCGGCCCCCTCGGGCGGGGAGTCACCTGCAGCCTCGGCGCGGCGGCGGAACGGCCGGCGCAGGGCAGCGCCCGCCCGGGCCACGCGCCGGTGCCGAGCCTCCGCGACGCGACGGCGCAGCAGGGCCGCGGCGTCAGCGGTGGTGAGGGCCTTGACCGCATCGCTGGCCAACGGATCGGCAGGCGGCCTGCCCGCCGGCTCGGTGGGCTCAAGCAGGGTCATGGCTTCGGTGAGAGCCCCGAGAAGGGCCTCCGAGGCCGCGCTCACCGGGATCGTCAGTCTGCCACTCGGGGCCTGGCCCGCCGGGATCGTCTGGCCCAGCGAGCCGAGGTCACCGTGAACGATGGCCCCCAGGGCGGCGATCCGCTCAGCGGTTCGTTCGCCGTGCTGCGCGGCAGCGTCCACGGCCCACTGGGGGGTGCCTACCGGCTCCTCACCGGGGTCCGGCCGGCGGCCCTCCACCAGCCGCATGATCGCTCCGCGTCGGACCAGCTTCTCGTACTTGGGCCATTCCCAGCTGTTGACCCCGCCAGCGTTCACCCGTCGCAGGAGCTCGGCCTCGGCGGCTGTCATCGAGCGATTCCCGGCGCTGATGGAAGGGTCGGGCACCAGGAGCCCCGAGGGCAGGTCCAGCAGGCCCTCGAAGGTGCGCATCAGGAAGCCGCGGTCGGCCTCGTCGGGGATCACGAGGTGAACCCGCTGGGGCCCGACCCGCTCGGCCCACCGCTCGGCGATGCCGGCGTGGTCGTTGCGCCGCCAGAAGTTCGGCGTGGGAGGACATGCTGGCGGGTTGACGAAGGCACTGCGCAGCCATGACTCGTAGCCCATCGACAGCCCGTACTTCAGGTACTGCTGCCAGGAGGACGACAGCAGGCGAGCCATCGGCCGAAGCGTGAGGACGACGTGCAGCTCAGGATGAAGCCCTTCGGGCGGGACCAGCTCGGCGATGATCCGGTCGAGCGCCTGGTCATCGGCCAGGGCGAACGCCTCGCTGGAGATCACCACTCGCGATGGGTGATCGGCGACCTCCGCCACCACCTTGGTCCAGTGGGCGGGGTTCGTCCGACGACCGCCGCGCTCCTCCCAACCCCAGGTCCGGTTGGTCACCACCATCGCGGCGCGGTGGTGGGAGCGGCGCTTGCCCGGGTAGAGCACGCCGTGGGCCAGCATCTCATCGCGGCTGCTGGCCAGCGCCGACTGGATGGCCGTGGTCCCGGTCTTGTGGAATCCGGCGTGGAACAGGATGCTCGTCTCCGGCAAGGGCTCCGGTCGGTGCTTCATGCCACCTCCAGCGGCTCGGGTTGCCCCGACGCTACCCGGTTGTGGCTGCCTGGGCCTCCTCCCGCTGTGCGGCCAGCGCGTCGCGGATGTGGCGGCGCTGCTGGATCTCGGGCACCACGTATCGGACCTCGGTGGACATGACCCGATCCAGCAGGCCCCGGCGCCGGGGATCGAACAGGCTCATGACCATCCCGATCGCCCACACGATGATGCCGACCAGCCCCAGCCAGGCTCGGGCCAGCGCCCGCAGCAGCCCGAGACGCCGCCCATCGGGAGTGCAGACCCGGATGCCGACGAGGGCCGAGCCCGCCGTGCGCCCGACCAGCCACCAGCAGATCGTGAAGTACATGGGTGCGGCAGCGGCCGCCACTGCCGCGATGGAGGCGCTCAGCCACTCCGGCGTGGGTTCGAACAGGCTGTCCAGGACGTTGATCAGGGAGGAGAGCCCCTGCCCGATGACCCAGATCGCCAGTGCCATGTCCACGCCGAAGGCGACCCCCCGGGTCACCGCCCCCGCGTACGCGTGGTCCCTGCCCGGTGGCGGCGTGGCGAGTGGGAGCTTGGACCACTCGACTCGGCGAACCTTCGTTCGGGCCTGGATGACGCTCTCGGCCCGCTCCCCCGCCGCGACCATGGCATCCGAGGAGATCTCCGTGGCTGCCTCGCCCTCCACGCGTGCCCTGCGAAGCAGGATGCCGCGCCCGATGGTCTCAGCCAGGTCGTCAGCCTCGGCCAGGACCCGGCGCATGTGCTCGAAGGCGTCGAGGATCAGGCCCTGGCTCTGCTCGCGGATCAGGTCTCGGACCTTGGGGTCGTCCACGATGTCGTCCAGGACCATCGGGACGATCTCAGCGCGGATCTTCGGCATGAGGGCGTCGATGAGGGCCGGCGCCACGTTCGCCTCGATGTGGGGCAGGAGCGCGTCGACGACCTGCGGGACGAGCTCGCGCTCCAGGAAGGGCTGGAGCTGGACGAGCAGAGGCGGGATCAGATCCTCCGCCAGGCGCGGCGTGGCACCGGTGAGCACCTCCGGGATGACCTCGTCGACGAGATACGGCGTGATCCCCTCGACGATCCGCGGGATCACCTCGGCGATGAGGTAGGGCTCGAGGTTCTCGATCACCTGCTCGGCGGTCGCCTCCGTGACCCCCCGGGCCGCGTCGGAGACGGTGTTCGCTGCCCGCCCGACCGTGGCGTCCATCGCTTCATCGAGGGCTCGCCGCACCGAGCCGCCGAACCGTGGCTCGTCACGCTCCGGACCGGACATGGGGGCAGGCTACGGTGATCACGACTTGGCTCGCATGGCGCGAGGGCCGGATCGGCCCAGCCGCACGGTGACCGGCAGCCGCACGGGGCAGGCCCGCCAGCCTCAGCAGCCCACCTGCGCACGGATCGAGTTGATCTCGTCGTTGTAGGCCGCGGCAGCGGAGTTGTAGGCGGCCGTGGCCTCCGAGATCGTGGCGTTCGGGGAGATGCCGTCGATGGCCTCCGAGAAGTTCTCGTTGGCCTGGGCGATGTCGTCCTGGACGGTCTGCGCGAGGTCGTCCGCGTCATCGAGCACCTGGGCGTAGGCCGACCGGACCTGGCGCCGCTGTTCCTCCAGGTCCTCCACAGTGGCCGACCCGGCAGAGATCATGTTCCTGAGCTCCATGAGCTCGCCGGCCAGTGCCTGCGAGCTCTGGCAGTAGGCCGCGTTCGCGTCCGTCGTGTCATCGTTGTTGGACGAGCACGCGGCGAGGCTCAGAGCCAGTCCGGCGGTCGCGACGATGGCGGCGAGGCGGTGGGTGCGCATGTGAGCTCCTGGCATGGACGTCGGTTGCGGGCAAAGGCTACACGCGGAACACGGGCCTTCCGGCCAACGCTGCGAGGCGGAACCAGACCGACCCCGCCGGTCGAGCCCGCCGAAACCGACCCCAGCCCCCCGCCGGTCGAGCCCCCCGCTGGTCTAGCCTGTCGAGACCCCAGACCCGACGCCCAGCCAAGGCCACCCTCCGGCCTCCCACAACCTCGTGAATGTCAGTGCCCTGACCCATGATGTCGGGCATGGACGCGCTGGCCGGATTCTCGGGCCCCACCCGGGCCTGGTTCGGCGCAGCCTTCGAGACGCCGACCGCCATCCAGTCCGCGGCCTGGCCGCACATCCGCGCCGGTCGAAGCGTCCTGGCGGTGGCGCCGACCGGGTCCGGCAAGACTCTGGCAGCGTTCCTGTGGGCGATCGACAGGTGCCTGACCGCGCGGCAGGAGGCGGGCGTCCGGGTGCTCTACGTCAGCCCGCTCAAGGCGCTCGCCTTCGACGTGGAGCGCAACCTCCGTGCACCGTTGGCGGGGATCGCGATGCAGGCCGGGATGCTCGGGCAGGCGATCCCGAGTGTCAGGGTCGGCCTGCGTACGGGCGACACGCCGGCGGCCGAGCGGCAGGCGATGACCCGACGCCCTCCCGATGTCCTGATCACGACGCCAGAGTCCCTCTTCCTGCTGCTGACGTCCCGTGCCCGATCGGCCTTGGAGCACGTCGAGACCGTGATCGTCGACGAGGTCCACGCCGTGGCCGGCAGCAAGCGGGGAGCACACCTGGCGGTGAGCCTGGCCCGGCTCGACCGGCTCGTGGGCAGGGCGGTGCCTCGAATCGGGCTGTCCGCGACCGTCCGGCCCCTTTCCGAGGCCGCGCGATTCCTGGCCGGGGACCAGCCCGTCGAGGTGGTCGACGTGCCCTCGGAGAAGCGGTGGGACCTCCGCGTCGAGGTACCCGTCCCCGACTTGTCCGATCTCCCCACGAGCACGGCGTCAGGCGAGCCGACCGCCTCGATCTGGCCCCATGTCGAGGAGCGGATCTGGCGACTGGTCCGCGCGCACCGCTCGACGATCGTGTTCGCGAACTCCCGCAGGCTCGCCGAGCGGCTGACCGCCCGACTCAACGAGATCGAGGCGGAGAGCCGGGGGGCCGAGGCTCTCGCCGGATCGGGGCACGGGCGTGGCGCCGATCCCGGATCGCCTGATCGCGCCGGCGGCGACCTCGCCTCGGACGGGGCCTCCGACCGGCGGATGGCGCTGGTGATCCCACATCCTGCGCTGCACCCCGGCCAATCCGGGATGGGCGAGGGCGCGCCGCCGGTGATCGCCCGGGCGCACCACGGGTCCATGAGCCGCGAACAGCGTCGCCAGATCGAGGAGGACCTGAAGTCCGGTCGACTGCCCGCGGTCGTCGCCACCTCCAGCCTGGAGCTCGGGATCGACATGGGTGCGGTCGACCTCGTGATCCAGGTGGAGGCGCCGCCCTCGGTGGCATCAGGGCTGCAACGCGTGGGCCGCGCCGGCCATCAGGTCGGGGCGGTGTCGCGCGGCGTGGTGCTGCCCAAGTTCCGAGCCGATCTCCTGGCCTCGGCAGTGGTGGTGGAACGCATGCGCCAGGGCAAGATCGAGACGCTCCAGATGCCGAGCAACCCGTTGGACGTCGTCGCGCAGCAGGTGGTCGCGAGCGTGGCGATGGACGAGTGGGAGGTCGGCGACCTCCTCGCCATGCTGCGCTCCACGGCCAACTTCGCGGACTTGACCCGGGGGGTGCTCGACAGCGTCCTGGACATGCTCTCGGGGCGGTACCCAGCCGACGCGTTCGCCGAGCTCCGCCCCCGCCTGGTCTGGGATCGCGTGCGCGACGTGCTCACCGCACGTCCCGGTGCCCAGCGACTCGCCGTCACGTCTGGGGGCACCATCCCGGATCGAGGGCTCTTCTCCGTCCACGTCGCCGACGGCGGGCGCATCGGCGAGCTGGACGAGGAGATGGTGTACGAGTCGCGCGTGGGTGACACGTTCGCCCTGGGGTCGAGCTCCTGGCGGATCGTCGAGATCACCCACGACCGGGTGAACGTGGTACCCGCTCCCGGCACGCCAGCCCGGCTGCCCTACTGGCATGGCGACGCGATCGGACGGTCCGCCGAGCTGGGCCGTGCTCTGGGCGAGTTCACCCGTCGGATCGCGGGGATGCCACCGGAGGAGGCCAGGGCCCGCCTGGCGGCCGACGGCCTGGACCCGCTGGCCGTGGAGAACCTGATGGGCTTCCTCAACGAGCAGCAGGAGGTGGCCGGGCATGTCCCGTCGGACCGGACCATCCTGGTCGAGCGGGCACGTGACGAGGTCGGGGACTGGCGGATCGCGGTCCTGACTCCCTTCGGGGGACGGGTCCACGGGCCGTGGGCCCTGGTGGCTCGCGACCGGCTGCAGGTGGCGCTCGGGATCGACGCCGACGTCCTGCAGGGTGACGACGGGTTCGTGGTCCGCCTGCCCGACCTGGCTGACGATCGACTCGACGAGGTCGTCGCGGCCTTGTTCCCGGAGCCCGATGACGTGGAGGCCGAGGTGACCCGGCTGGTCGGGGGCTCGGCCCTGTTCGCCGCGCGGTTCCGGGAGTGCGCCGCGCGGGCGCTGCTGCTGCCGAGGATGCAACCGGGACGACGGGCGCCGCTCTGGCAGCAGCGGCTCCGATCTGCCCAGCTGCTGCAGGTCGCCGCCCAGCACCCGCAGTTCCCGATCGTGCTGGAGACCGTTCGAGAATGCCTGCGCGACGTCTACGACCTGCCAGCGCTGATCCGGGTGCTGACCGATGTCAGGGACCGTCGGATCCGGGTCGTGCAAGCGGATCCGCCCAGTCCGTCGCCCTTCGCCCGCTCCCTGTTGTTCGGCTATGTGGCCACGTTCATGTACGAAGGGGACTCGCCACTGGCCGAGCGTCGGGCCGCCGCCTTGACGCTGGATGCCAGCCTCCTGGCGGAGCTCCTCGGGGAGACCGACCTGAGCGAGCTGCTCGAACCCGAGGCCATCGCCCAGGTCATCGCACTGATCCAGAGAACCTCGCCTGAGCGCCATGCCCGCAACCCGGACGAGGCAGCGGACATGCTGCGTGCGCTGGGGCCGCTGTCGACGCAGGAGGCTGCCTTGCGGGGCGTGCCCGAGGAGTGGCTTGGGCAGCTCGAGATGCAGCGGCGGGTGTTCCGGGCGCGCATCGGGGGCCAGGCGCGCTGGGCCGCATCCGAGGACGCCTCCCGGCTCCGTGACGGCCTGGGCGTCGTCGCGGCTCCGGGCATCCCTCGGGCGTTCCTGGAGCCGGTGGCCGATGCGGTCGGTGATCTCGTGGCTCGCTACGCGCGCACGCACGGCCCGTTCACGACCGCCCATGCGTCAACCGATCTGGGACTGCCGCTGGCGGTCGTCGAACAGCGGCTGCGCCAGTCACGAGCAGCAGGGCAGATGCAGGAGGGCCGGTTCAGTCCGGGTTCGACGGGTGTGCAGTGGTGTGCCCCGATGGTGCTCTCCCTGATCAAGCGTCGGACCGTGGCCCTGCTGCGCCACGAGGCCGAGCCGGTGAGCCAACAGGCGTTCGCCCGGTTCCTTCCCGAATGGCACGGGGTCGGCCCCACTGGTCCGAGGCTGCGCGGCTCCGCCGGTGTCCTTGCGGCCCTGCGCGACCTCGCCGGCGCGCCGGTGCCAGCGACCGCCTTGGAGCAGTCGATCCTGCCCACCCGGGTACGCGACTACGAGCCTGGGCTGCTCGACGCGCTCACGGCCACGGGAGAAGTGCTGTGGACCGGTTCGGGGAGCCTGCCCTCCGGGGACGGCTGGGTAGTCGTCGTCCCGGCGGAGGACGCCGGGCTCCTCCCACGAGGGTCGGAGTCTGACCTGACGAGTGTCGAGCGGATCGTCCTGTCGCTGCTGCAGCGCGGCGGCGGCTGGTTCACCCCCGAGATCACACGACTGGCCGCCGCCGATCCCGCGTGGTCCTCTCAGGCCGGTGAGGCCGGCTCCACTGATGCTGCGGGACCTGGGCCGGAGGCTGTCGAGCCCGGTGCGGCGGCGCGGCGTGGGCGAGGTCCGGCGGAGCCTGATCCAGCCGCGGAGCTGGCAGCCGGAGTGTTCGGGCCGGAGGCGGTTGCCGGGGGACTCGGGCATGAGCCGGACGCGATGGGGCCAGCTGATGCTCGCGCGGGGCTCGAACGTCAGGTGGCCGCCGCGATCCGGGCGTTGCTGTGGGGCGGATTCATCAGCAACGACACGCTCGCCCCGGTACGACAGGCGGGTGCCGGCAGGACCGTCCGTGCCACTCGTGATGCACGAAGTCGACGGCCTCGCGGGCGATACGCGGACCTGGGTCGGGCCCGTGGGGGGTGGCCTGGCCAGCCCGGCTCCGCCGGGAAGTCGTGGGCGGGGGGTGGAGGGCTCGGCCGTGCGTCCTCGAGCGGCACCTCGGTCACGTCCGACCTGCCCGGGCGATGGTTCGCGCTGGCCGCCCCGGACCCCGATCCGACGATGTCCCTCGTCCTGCGCGTCCAGGCCCTCCTCGACCGGTTCGGCCTGGCGACACGTGCGGGCGCGGCATCATCCGGGATCCCGGGCGGGTACAGCGCTGCGTACCGCGTCCTGCTGGAGATGGAGTCTCGTGGACGAGCTCAGCGTGTCTACGCCGTGCAGGGCCTGGGTGGGTCCCAGTTCGCCCTGCCCGGGGTCGTGGACCGCCTTCGTGAGGTGGAGCGCGAGCTGTTCGCCGCCTCGGAACGCCCGGCCGGGGCCGACCCCCCACCCGAGGCGATCGTCCTCGCCGCGTCGGATCCGGCGAATCCCTTCGGGACCGCGCTGCCCTGGCCACCGAGTGCGCAGAGCTCCGGGGCGGATCGCGCCACCGAGCGTGCCGATGGGATCGCTGCGGCCGAGCCGGCAAGTGGCGCCGTCGCCCGTCCGACGCCCGGGGTGGTACCTCCGCGGCCAGGGGATGGAGCACCGGGGGCAGGGATTCTCGGGTCGGGGGCAGTGCCCTTCGGGCCGGGGGCAGGGGCTCCCGGTTCCGCGACCCGGGCGGGCAGCCACCGCCCCTCACGCTCGGCAGGCTGCCACGTCGTGCTGTGCGGCGGGCTGCCCGTGCTGTTCATCGAGAGGGGCGGTCACAGCCTGCTCTCGTTCGCCGCGGACCACGGTGCCCCGGTGGGCGCATCGGCATCCTCGGGCGGCGAGTCCGGGCGTCAGGGTCGAGGCGAGAGTCGGGAGAGCGGCCGAGGACCAGCACCCATGGATCTCGGACCCAGGAATCCACCTCGGCCGGACCACGCGGTCGGCCCCGATGCTGGGCGGACCTGGCCCGCGGGTCGGCCCGGGTCCGGTGGGGACGGCAAGGGCCCATTCGATCGAACGGAGCAGGTCCTGGCATCCGCCGCCACCGCCCTTCGGACGGCCATCGCGCTGGGCCGCGTCTCCGAACTGATGATCACCCGCATCGACGGTGAACCCGCGCTGGGGCATCTCGACAAGCCGCTGGGCCGTGCGCTGGTGGCCGCCGGTGCGACTGTGACTCCGAGGGGGTTCCGGATGAGATCGCGTCCCTAGGCCTGAGGCTGCGAGCGGCCGCAGCCGCAGGCGCCCTGACTGCCACGCCGCGGTGTCGGACCAGTCCCGGGTGGGCCGGATCGGGAGATCCGCCGGTCACTTCCTCCTGATGTCCATCCGCCGACCCCGGGGGGATCGGCGGGGCGGGCCCGGCGCCGTCTGGAGCAGCCGGGCGGCCACCGCTCGGTACGGCCGGAACGGCTCGAGGAGGTCGATCATCCGGGCATCGTCGGCCTCTCGCTCACCCACGAGCGCGAAGGCGATCCGGCGCGGCAGCCCGTAGTCACCGACGACGACAGTGTCCGCCGCGGCCCATGTCAGGGCTTCCAGGGAGGTCAGGGTCCATGGGCCGATCCCTGGGACCATCCCCAGGGCCGTCAGGACGAACTGCGGGTCCTCTTCGACTGCCGCCTCGACCCGGATCACCTCACGGGCTGCCCGAATCAGGGTGCTGGCGCGACTCCGCTCAATCCCGTACTTGTGCAGGTCGGCATAGGTGAGCCGGGCGACCAGCCGCGGATCTGGCGGAGCGATGAGGGGCTGCGCGCCCCGATCGTGGGGACGCCGTGCGGGCGGCACATCGGCCCCGGGTTTCCTGCCGGCGGGTACCGCGCCGGGAGTCACGCTGGGCATCGCGCCGGGGATCACGGTGGGCATCGCGCCCGACGTCACAGTGGGCGTCGCCCCGGGAGACACCGTGGGCAGCGCATCCGGGGTCACGGTGGGCATCGGGTGGGTGCCGGGCATGGGCGTCCCGAGGCCCCTGACGAGGCGGCGCCACTGGTCGGCCGCATCCCGCCCGCTGATCCGCTGCTGCACGATGAAGCACGCCAGGTCGTGCCACAGCGTCGCCGTTCGCGTGAGCCGCAGGCCCCGATGACGGCGCCAGAGGGTCCGCATGGGCTCGGAGATCGGGTCGAAGCCGTCGAGTGAGTCGGCGCAACCGAGAAGCCTAGGCGCTCGTTCCACCAGCCATCGCCCGCCCGGGCCGGACACCCGCACCCAGGCCTGCCGCTCCCGCCACGACGCGTCCCCGCTGGTTCGGGTGTCGTCGGACCCCCAATGCACCTCGATGAGGCCTGGGCCGTCTGGGGTCGCGGTTGCCCGCACGAACGCCCCGGGCGTGAGGCGCGCGGTCGGGTCGCCGGCCAGGAAGGCGAGGGGCCTGAGGGTCTCCATCAGGTCGATCGCCCCGATCGGCAACGGCACCCAGTCGGGATCACGCACTCACCGATCGTCCCACCGGGACGCGGGTTGTCCCGCCAGTCGACCACCATCATCGTCCCCGCCGTGGCTGGTCCTTCCTCAGCAGGGTCACACCGGCAGGCCATCAGCCTTGCTTGGCCAGTACACGGCCTCCGTGGCCACCTCAGGCCATCGTCGAGCGGGCCAACTGGCAGGCTTGCCCGCATGAGTGACCCGCACAAGGTGGCCAAGGACGAACTGCGGCGGTACCTGCAGACAGGCCGCGAGACCCTGCTGGCGACGCTGGAGGGCATCAGTGATGACCAGGCCGGGCGCCCCGCCGCCAGCAGTGGGACCAGCCTGCTGCTCATGGTCAGGCACATGGCGACGATGGAGGCGGCGTACCTGGGCCAGGTGTTCGACAACCCGTTGCCCGAGGACCTGCCGTGGTGGACCGGCGACACCGAGCCGGACGGTCTGGGCGCATCGGTCGACGACTCGCTGGACTCGGTGGTGGCCCTCTATCGGCGGGTCTGGGCTCACTGCGACGAGACGGCGGACGCCCTCGGACTCGGCTCGCCAGGCCGGGTGCCTTGGTGGCCTGCGGATCGTGCGGAGGTCAATCTGCATCAGGTTCTCGTGCACCTGGTCGCGGAGACCCAGCGGCATGCCGGGCAGGCCCAGATCGCGCGGGCGGTCTTCGTCGACGGATAGCTTCGACCAGTTGGTCGGACCCGATCTGCGAAGAGGGGCACTGCGCAAGTGCCCGCGACCTTCCGTTGTGGGCCGCCGGGGGCTCGAACCCCGAACCCAGGGATTAAAAGTCCCTTGCTCTGCCAGTTGAGCTAGCGGCCCGTCCGGAGTCTGCCACCCCGGGGTCGACCACTCCCACAGGACCGCAGCGGATCCGTGGCCCGCTCGGGCGCTCGGTCTCGACGAGCTCGACCAGCGAGGCCCGTCGGTCGAGCCCGTCGAGACCACGGCCCACCGGCAGGCGAGTGCCCGGCACCTCGGCGACCAGCGCCGCCTGGACCCCAGCCCCCATCGGGACACACGCGCTGAACCGCCCGGCGCAGCTCAGGTGACGGGCTCGGTCTCGACGGGCTCGACCAGCGCCGTCTCGACG
>CAZWXF010000021.1:0-30289 GCA_964638055.1 uncultured Bifidobacteriaceae bacterium
ACCGGCGTGGGGGCGCTGGTCTCGACGAGCTCGACCGGCGTGGGGGCGCTGGTCTGGACGAGCTCGACCGGCGCGGTCGCGAGGGGGTGCTGTGGGCCGCTCAGCTCAGATCGGCATCCCGATGTACTTGACCTCGAGGTACTCCTCGATGCCCTCGTGGCCGCCCTCGCGCCCGAACCCGGACGCCTTCACCCCGCCGAACGGTGCCGCCGGGTTCGACACGACACCCGCGTTGAGCCCGACCATCCCGACCTCGAGCCGCTCGGCGACTCGCAGCCCCCGCGAGAGGCTCTCGGTGAACACGTAGCCGATGAGGCCATACTCCGAGGAGTTGGCGATGGCCAGGGCATCGTCCTCGGAGTCGAACGTCAGGATCGGGGCCACTGGCCCGAAGATCTCCTCGTTCACCAGGCGGGCGTGGCGCGGGACGTCGACGAGCACCGTCGGCTCGACGAAGAACCCGTCGCCTGGCAGGGCGTGGCCTCCGGTGAGCACGCGAGCCCCGACGCTGGTGGCCTCTGTGACCAGGCCGAGGACGTCGGTGCGCGCCTGCTCGGAGATGAGCGGGCCGACCTGGACCCCGTCGTCGACACCGGGACCGATCCGCAGGGCCGACAGCCTGACAGCCAGACGGCGCCCGAACTCGTCGGCCACCTCGCTGGCGACGAGGAAGCGGTTGGCGGCCGTGCACGCCTCACCGATGTTGCGCATCTTGGCCTGGACGGCCCCGTCGACGGCGGCATCCAGGTCGGCATCGGCGAAGACGATGAACGGGGCGTTCCCGCCCAGCTCCATCGAGACCCGAAGCAGTCGATGGGCCGACTGCTCCACCAGGCCCCGGCCGACATCAGTGGAGCCGGTGAACGACAGCTTGCGGACGCGGCTGTCCTTGATCAGCGTCCCCACGACCGCGCCGCTGTGGCTCGTGGTCACCACGTTGAGCACACCCGCGGGCAGGCCGGCCTCGGCCATGATCTCCGCGAGGGCCAGCATGGACAGCGGCGTGGCGGAGGCGGGCTTGACGACCATCGTGCATCCGGCCGCGATGGCCGGGCCGATCTTGCGCGTTCCCATCGCCATCGGGAAGTTCCACGGCGTGACCAGCAGACAGGGACCGACGGGCTGGCGCAGGGTGACGATGCGCTTGTCGCCGGCCGGTGCGATCCGGTAGTCGCCCCGGATCCGCACCGCCTCCTCGGAGAACCAGCGCAGGAACTCTGCGGCGTACACGATCTCGCCGCGCGCCTCGGCCAGGGGCTTGCCCATCTCGAGGGTCATCAGCAGCGCCAGATCCGCCTGCCTGGCCATGACCAGCTCGAACGCCCGGCGCAGGATCTCGCTGCGCTCCCGCGGAGCGGTGCTCGCCCACGCCGCTTGGGCGTCGGCGGCCGCGGCCAGGGCGGCCTCGCCGTCGGCGACGGTCGCGTCCGCCACCGAGCACAGCGCCTTGCCCGTGGCCGGGTCGAGGACCTCGAACGTCGAGCCGTCGGCGGCATCCCGCCACTGGCCCCCCACGAATAGCTGCTTGCGCACATCCATCACAACCCCGTTTCCCATGGACGTGAGATTACCCTGCGCAGATGTCCATCCCGCAGGAGCGCCTGATCCGATCCGCAGAGATCCCGGGCCCGAGATCGCGCGCGCTGGACGCCCGCCGGCAGGGCGCCCTGAGCTCCGGGCTGCTGCCCTCGCCAGCGGTGTACGTCGCGGCCGCCGAGGGTGCGATAGTCGTGGACGTCGACGGCAACCGGCTCATCGACATGGGCTCGGGCTTCGCCGTGATGAGCGTCGGCCACAGCGCGCCGGCCGTCGTGTCCGCCATCACCGCGCAGGCGGCGGCCTTCACGCACACGTGCTTCGTCGCGAGCCCCTACGAGGGATATGTCGCCGTCGCCGAGGCCCTCAACCGGCTCACCCCGGTGCCGGGTCCCCGGCGCAGTGTGCTGTTCAACTCGGGCGCCGAGGCCGTGGAGAACGCGGTGAAGGTGGCGCGCTACGTGACCGGTCGGCAGGCGGTGGTCTCCTTCGAGCACGCCTTCCACGGGCGCACGAGCCTCGCGATGGCGCTGACGGCCAACAGCAGCCCCTACAAGCACCGGTTCGGGCCGTTCGCCCCGGAGATCTACCGGATGCCGATGTCCTACCCGTTCCGTGACGGCGGCCTCACGGGTGCCGAGGCCGCGCGCCGGGTGATCACCAGGATCGACCGCGAGATCGCCCCGGACAACCTCGCCGCGATCATCATCGAGCCGATCCAGGGCGAGGGCGGCTTCGTGGTCCCGGCCCCGGGGTTCCTTCCCGCGCTGGCCGGCTACGCCCGGAGCGTGGGCGCGGTGCTCATCGCCGACGAGATCCAGACGGGCTTCTGCCGGACGGGCGACTGGTTCGCGTGCGAGCACGAGGGCGTCGAGCCGGACCTGATCACGATGGCCAAGGGGATCGCCGCGGGGATGCCGCTGTCCGGGTTGACCGGTCGGGCCGAGCTGCTCGACGCGATCCACGTGGGCGGCCTCGGCGGGACGTACGCCGGGAACCCGGTCGCCTGCGCCGCCGCCCTCGCGGCCATCCAGACGATGGAGGCACTCGACCTCCCGGCCCGCGCCCGAGCCATCGAGGCGCTGGTCAGGCCTCGCCTGCTCGAGCTTGCCGCCTCCCATCCCCACATCGGGGAGGTGCGGGGTCGTGGCGCGATGCTCGCCATCGAGCTCGTGCGCCCCGGCACCACCGAGCCGGACCCGGACCTGAACGCCGGGATCAACGCGTTCTGCCACTCCCGGGGCGTGCTGACGCTCACCTGCGGGACGTTCGGGAACGTCATGAGGCTCCTGCCGCCACTCACCATCAGCGACGCTCTGCTCGACGACGCGCTGAGCGTGCTGGGCGAGGCCTTCGACACGCTGGCGCGCACCTGAGCGCGGAGGCGACGTTGTCAACGCACCCGCTCGACCCGCTGACCGCCCACGAGATCCGGGCGGTGACAGGGCTGCTGCGGGGTGAGGGAGCCGTCACGGACGCGTTCCGGTTCTGCTCGATCGAGCTGGTCGAGCCGCCGAAGGAGCAGATGCTGGCCTGGACCCCCGGCGTAGCGATTCCACGCACCGCGCTGGCGGTGCTCTGGGACCGGAGCACGCATCGAACCTTCGAGGCGGTGGTGGATGTGCTGGCCGGGTCGGTGCTCTCGCTCACGCACATCCCCGGCGTGATCCCCAACATCACGTTGGAGGAGGTCGCGGAGTGCGAGGCCGCTCTTCGACGACATCCCGCCATCGTCTCCGCCCTGGCCGCGCGTGGGATCAGCGACCTCGACCTGATCCTCTTCGATGTCTGGACGCACGCCGGGGTGTTCGTCGCGCCGGAGCACGCGGAGCGGCGCCTGGCCTGGGTCGAGGCGTGGCGCCGGGCATCGCCATCGGGGAACCCGTACGCGCACCCGGTGTCCCATCTGAGGGTCGTCGTCGACCTCAGCACGATGGAGGTGCTCGACATCATCGATCCGGGGCCCCTCGGCGTGGCACCCGTGATGGGGGAGTACGGACCCGGGCTCGTGCCCGGCCTGGTCGAGCGGGAGGACCGCAAGCCCCTTGAGATCGTGCAGCTCGAGGGCCCGGGGTTCGTGCTTTCCGGGCACTCGCTCAGCTGGCACGAGTGGCGGATGCGGATCGGCTTCAACCACCGCGAGGGACTGGTCCTGCATCAGGTCAGCTTCGCCGGCAGATCGGTAGCCCACCGGATGTCTGTCGCCGAGATGATCGTCCCCTACCTGGATCCCAGCCCCACGCACGCCCGCCGGGCACCCTTCGACATGGGCGAGTGGGGCATCGGACGCCTCGCGAACTCCTTGGAGCAGGGTTGCGACTGCCTCGGCGAGATCCGCTACCTCGATGCGGTGGTGGCGGATGCCCGGGGCGAACCGGTCGTCATCCGTGATGCCATCTGCGTCCACGAGGACGACAACCTCGTGCTCTGGAAGCACGTCGACGACCGGCTTGGAGCCACGACCCGGCGGATGCGTCGATTGGTCGTCTCCTTCCAGGCCACGATCTCCAATTACGACTACCTCTTCTACTGGCGCTTCCACGAGGACGGCAGCATCGAGTGCGAGGTGCGCGCCACGGGGATCATGATCACGTCCCCGGTACCGCTCGATGGGCTGGACGTGACCCACGGGACGGTCGTCGCCGCGGGCACGTATGCGCCCTTCCATCAGCATTTCCTGATCGCCCGCCTCGACCTGGACGTGGACGGCGTCGGCAACACCGTGCTGGAGGTGGACTCCGTCACGGAGCCCGCCGGCGCGGCCAACCCCTTCGGTGTGGCGGTGACGACGCGTGCCACCGTCATCGGCAGCGAGGCGCATGCCGGCCGCGACCACGACTGGGCGACCCAGCGCTCGTGGAAGGTGGTGAACCCGGGTCGGCGCAACGCGCTCGGCGGGCATCCGGGGTACCTGCTCGTCCCCAGCGCGAGCGTGCCGCTGATGCTGCACCCCGACTCCCCCCAGCGCCGTCGCGCCCCCGTCCTGGGCCATCAGCTGTGGGTGACCCGGCATCACGACGACGAGCGATGGCCCGCGGGGGCCTATCCGGTGCAGAGCCTGGACGACGCCGGGATGACGGCCTGGATCCGCGACGACGAGGCGCTGCAGGATGCCGATGTCGTGCTCTGGTACGTGTTCGGCATCCACCACATCCCACGTCCGGAGGACTGGCCGGTGATGCCGGTCGACACGGTCTCCTTCTGGCTCAAGCCGTTCGGGTTCTTCGATCGCAATCCCGCCCTCGATGTCGCCCCGCAGGCGTGCGTGCCGCAGCACCAGGGCCACCACGCCCACATGGACCACCACCACGACCACCACCGCGGCAGCGCGTAGTGCGCATCGAGCAGGTGGCCGCCCGGCTGCGCGCCGCGGGCTGCGTCTTCGCAGAGGCGGAGGCGGCCGTCCTCGTCGAGACGAGCTGGGGAGACGACGAGCTGCTCGGTGAGCTCCTGCGCGGGCGCGAACGGGGCGACCCGCTGGAGCAGCTCGTGGGCTGGGTCGAGTTCGGCGGACTGCGCCTGAACGTGGGTCCGGGGGTATTCGTCCCCCGTCAGCGCTCGCTCCTGCTGGCCGAGGTCGCCGCGAGGGTTGTCTCCTCCCAGGAGCATCCCGTGCTCGTCGAGGCCTACTGCGGGGTGGCTCCGATCGCGGCGACCCTGGCCGAGGTCGCGCCGGGGATCGAGGTGCATGCCAGCGACGTCGATCCGGTCGCCCTGGGTCTGGCCCGGGGCAACCTCCCGGAAGGATCGGGCATCCACCGCAGCGACTGCCTCACCGGACTGCCCCGAGCGCTCGCCGGGCGAGTGACCCTCGTGGTGGCGGTCTGTCCGTACGTCCCGGAGAGCGCCGTCGACCTCCTGCCGCGGGAGGCGCGCGAGCATGAGCCGCTCTCGGCGCTGGCGGGCGGGTGGGACGGCTTGGCCGAGGTCCGGCGCCTCCTTGACCAGGCTGGCCCGTGGTTGGCGCCGGCAGGGTGCGTGCTCGTGGAGCTGAACCGGGGTCAGGTGCCCGGGGCGGCAGCCTTCGCTCGGGACCTGGGATTCGCAACGGCGGTGACGCAGGGCATCGACGGCAGGACCGCCGTCCTGCTGGCTCGGTCCTGACCTGCGGGTGCTCGGCAGCGAGGCCGTACGGGCAGCGCGCGGGGCTTCCCGTCCACAGGCGAACGGGAAGCTCTGCGCCGCAGTCACCGTAGAATTGACCCATTCGATTCCATGGGGGCCCTGATGCCGTTCTTCCCTGAGTCCGCGCCGCCCGAGTCCGCGCCGCCCGGATCCGTGCCGAGCCACACTGCACCCAAGCGCTCCTGGTTCCGACGCCGGCCCGGCCGTGTGCTGCTGGCCGGCCTGACGGCGACCGGGATCGCTGTCGGCGGCGTCCTCGTCTACACCACTGCCAGCGCGACCGGAGAGCCTGCCGCACATGTCGCCTCGACCCCGGTGCAGGCGGTGCGCCAGGCACTCGAGGGCCTCGGCAACGAACCCATCTCCGTCACGGTCACTGAGGACGGACGCAAGGACTCCTTCACCCTGACCCGCACGCCGCAGGGAGCCGGATTCGCCGTCAGCGGCAGCGACGCATCGGTCGAGGCCGCCCTCGTCGACGAGCGCCTCTACCTCAAGGTCGAGGCCAAGGAGTCCCAGGGCGTTCGAAGCAACCCCATGGCGGCCATGCTGCTCGCGGGCCACCCGTCGATCGGCGCGCTCCTGGACGGCAAGTGGGTCAGCGTCGACGTCTCGCCCGATTCCCGTGTGTTGGCCGCGCTGGCACAAGCCCAGATGGGCTCGCCGGGCTCGCCTGACTCCCACGCCCCTCAGGCAGCCGCCAAGCACCTGGCCGAGACACTCCATTCGATCGGCCGGGGGCTGGCCGAGCCGCTGCGGCAGGCAATGACCGATCACGCGACGATCACGCCGATCCCTGAGGCTGCACCGTCCGACGGCTCCCAGCACTACCGCGTCGAGGTGCCCCTGGACGGGGTTCGTGCCGACGTCTCCGAGGAGCTCCAGTCCGCTGGCAGGGACCTCCTGGCCGCCTGGGATGAGTTCATGGGTGATGCCGGGTCCGGGCTTACGACCTCAGCCCCCCACCTGAGTGACGTGCACGACAGGGTCGAGTCGGCGTTGGACAAGGGCCTGTCCGAGGATCTCGAGCCCGTCACCGCCGATGTCTACGTCACGGGGGGAAGGCTCACCCGCATCGAGGTCGATGGCACCACGCTGGCCTTCGCTGCCGACCCCTCCCTGGCAGCCGTCCCTGGCGCCGTGAGCCTGGACGACGATCTGGTGGCCCTGCTGCCGCTTCTGTCGCGCTTGGGATCCATGGGCGCGAGCCTTGACGGGGCCGCTCCTCCCGGCTTGGCCCTCGCTCCCAGAGCCTGACGGCTGCTGCAGCGACGCCACGAGCGCCGCCCCCCATCGTGAGGACGACGCTCGTTGTCGCGTTACCAGCCCGGCCCGCTTGACCAGGCGGTAGGTGTTGTGGGCTCTCAGGCGCTGTACTCGTCCAGGGAACGCTGAGCCGCGGCCAGGAGCGATCGCGTCTGGACGATCCGGTTGGCGAGGTCAGCGGCCTTCGCCGCTTTGCCAGCGGCGTCAGCGGCTGCGGCCTCCGACTCGAGCTTGGCCAGGGACGCCGAGAAGGTCGCCACGGTGGACTCGGCAAGCGCCCGCTTGGCCGGGTCCGTGCGCCGCCAGCGATCGGCCTCGAACTGTCGCACGGCGTCCTCGACCCGACGCAACCGGCCCTCGATCCGATCCCGATCGCCTCGCGGGACGTGCCCGATGCCGTTCCACCTGTCCAGGATGCCTCGCAGCGCACTGCGCGCCGCGTGGACATCCGTGATGGGGAGCAGGGCCTCAGCCTCCGCGGCGAGGGCCTCCTTGGCCACGGCGTTGGCGCGCTCGTCCCCGTCGCGTTCCGACTGCGCCGCCGACCGGGCAGAGAAGAAGCTGTCCTGGGCCTCACGGAAGCGCGCCCAGAGCTTGTCCTCGTCGGCCCGGGCCGCCCTCGGGGCAGCCTTCCACTGGTCGAGCAGCTCGCGGTACGCCCGTGACGTTCCCGCCCAGTCGGTGCTGTCGGCTAGCTCCAACGCCCGAGCGATCAGTGCCTCCTTGGCGGTGATCGCCTCCTTGCGGGCGGAGTCCAGCGTGGCGAAGTGACTGCGTCGGGCCCGGTCGAAGGTCGCACGGGCGCCGCTGAAGCGCTTCCAGAGCTCCTGCTCGGCGTCCCGGCTCGGCCGGTCACCACGCGGCAGTGCGGTCCAGGCCTCCTGCAGCTCCTTGTACCGCTCGCCGGTGACCTTCCAGGACGTCGACGACGCCAGGCTCTCGGCCTCCTCCACGATCGCCCGCCGGGCGGCCAGGGCTTGTTCGCGCGCCGCGGCCCGTGCTGCTGCGGCCGCCTCGCGGCGAGCCTGGCCGGCAGCCTCCAGCTGGCCCATGAGCTCCTGGAGGGCAGAGAGGTCCCCGACCATGTTGGGCACGGCGACGGCGTCGCTGAGTCGGGTGACCACGCCGGTCACCACGTCCGGGTTGGCCTTTCCCTCCTTCAGGCGCGTCAGCAGCAGCTCGGCCTCTCCGCGCAGGTTGTCGTACCGCTTGACGAAGAACGCGAGCCCCTCGGCCGGGTCCCCGGATGCAGCCCATTGGCCGACGACCGCCTCCTGGCCGTCGGGCAGGCGCACGTAGACCGTGCCGTCCTCGGCGATTCGGCCGTGGTCGTGGTCGGTCATCATCGTCCCTTCGTCGCCACTGGCGGCGATTGTTCCACGATGCTCCCGGAATCCATGGCTCAGCCCAGCTTCGGGTCGGGCACCGCGGTCACGATGCCGATGCTCCCGGCGGGCTCGCCGTCCGCGCCACCCCCGATCACGCCCGCCGCCGCCACCCTCTCCACGATGTCGAGGCCCTCGGTGACCGTGCCCCAGATCGAGTAGTTGGCAGGCAGGGTCGTGTCCTGGTAGACGATGAAGAACTGGCTGCTATTGGTGTCCGGTCCGCTGTTGGCCATCGCGACGGTGCCCCTGGGGTAGTTGTTGTCCGCGGCCTCCGGCAGGTTCTCGTCCGGGATCGTGTACCCGGCGTTGCCGCCGCCGGTCCCCAGCGGGTCCCCGCACTGCAGGACGTAGAGGCCCTCGGTGGTCACGCGAGGGCAGGGGGTGGCATTGAAGAACTCCTGCTGGGCGAGCCACAGCATGTTGTTCACGGTCGTCGGGGCGGCCTGGCTGTCTGCCGCGATCACGATGGACCCGCAGTTCGTCGCAAGCGTGAGCGTGTAGTCGGTGTCGTCGGCCAGCTGCAGCTCCGGCGCCTCCTTCCAGGACTGCGGCGCCTCCGAGCGGGGCAGCGGTGCGGGTTCGCACCCGATGTCGACGTTGTCGGTGAGTGTCGCGCTGGGCGTGGGAGAGGCGGTCGAGTCGGAGCCCGAGAGGGGCCACATGACGACGACCGCGACGGCGGCCGCCGCGACGACCGCGAAGGCTGACCAGCTGATCAGGAGACGCCGACGTCTGACGGCGGCCTGCTGGGCGCGACGGGCCGACTGCCGCTCCAGCTTGGCAGCCGCCAACTCCTTGCGGCGCTTGTTGGTCGCCCCCGTGCCGGGCTTCTGCGCTCTGGCCACATACGCTCCTTCGTCCCGCGCAGAGTGTAGGGGCCCGACCGGTCTCGCTTGGGAGGCGCTCGTCCCGCCAGGTCGCGATGTGGCTGGGGACATCGCGCTGCGGTTAGGCTGGCGTCCCTGTTCGGCTGGTCCCAGGTCGCGGGACGGTCTGGAGGCGCCCGGTCACCGGGCCGGGGAGACGGAAGGCCCACGCATGCTCATCGCCGGATTCCCGGCCGGTCCGTTCGGCACGAACTGCTGGATACTGGCGCCGTCCGCTGGATCCGAGGCAGTCATCGTCGACCCCGGGATGGACAGCCACGACGGCATCGCCGAGATCGTGGCGGAGCACCACCTGCGGCCGATCGCGGTCCTGGTCTCCCATGGACACATCGACCACATGTTCTCCGTCCTTCCGGTGTGCGACGGCTACGACATCCCCGCGTGGATCCATCCCGACGACCGCCACCTGCTCGCCGACCCGTGGGCGGGCATGTCGCAGGACACGCGCGTGATGCTCGCCCGCGCCATCGGCGCGGGCTCCTTCGCAGAGCCCTCGCAGGTGCGCGAACTGGTGGACGGGGCGAGTGTCGAGGTGGCGGGGTTGCGCTTCGTCGCCGACCACGCCCCCGGTCACACGCCGGGATCGACCGCGTTCCGGCTCATGGACGCCCCCGACCAGCCCGTCATGCTCTCCGGTGACCTGCTCTTCGCCGGATCCGTCGGGCGCACCGACCTGCCCGGTGGCGATCACGCCGCCATGCTGCGCTCGCTCTCGCGGGTGGTCCTGTCGCAGCCCGACGAGATGGTCGTCCTGCCGGGGCACGGGCCCACCACCACCATCGGCAAGGAGCGGCGCAGCAACCCGTACCTGCGGGGCCTGCCCGCGTCCGCACCGCGCGTGGCGCCCACGACGGGAGACGGTCGGTGAGCCGGCCGGCTGCGATCTCCGGCTTCCCCGAGTACCTGCCAGCCGAGCGGATCGTGGAGCAGCATGTCCTGGACACCGTGCGCCGCGTCTTCGAGCTGCACGGGTTCGCCTCCATCGAGACCCGCGCGGTCGAGCCCCTGGAGCAGATGCTGCGCAAGGGCGAGATCGACAAGGAGGTCTACGTCCTGCGCCGGCACCAGGCCGACGCCGACGAGCCGGACGCCGGGCTCGGGCTCCACTTCGACCTGACCGTTCCCCTGGCCCGGTACGTCGTGCAGAACGCCGGGCACCTGGACTTCCCGTTCCGCCGGCACCAGGTCCAGAAGGTGTGGCGCGGGGAGCGCCCGCAGGAGGGCCGGTACCGCGAGTTCACCCAGGCCGACATCGACATCGTGGGCCGCGAGACGCTGGCCTTCCATCACGAGGTCGAGGTGGCGCTGGTCATGGCCGAGGTGTTCCGGGCCCTGCCGATGCCCCCGGCGGTGATCCTGGTGAACAACCGCCGGCTTGCCGAGGGGTTCTTCCGGGGCGCCGGTGCCGAGGATCCCGCCGCAGCCCTGCGCGCGATCGACAAGCTGGCCAAGGTCGGCCCGGCCACGGTCTGCGACCTGCTCGTCGCCGAGGCCGGGATGACGACCGAGGGCGCCGCGAAGTGCCTGGCCCTGGCCGGGATCCGCAGCGCCGACACCTCGTTCGTGGCGCGCGTGCGCGCCCTCGGCGTCAGCCACGACCTGCTCGACCAAGGGCTGGCGGAGCTCGCCCAGGTCGTCGGCGCGGCTGCCGGACGCATGCCCGGCGCCGTCGTGGCCGACCTGCGGATCGCGCGGGGGCTGGATTACTACACCGGCACGGTCTACGAGACCGAGCTGGTCGGCCACGAGGACTTCGGCTCCATCTGCTCGGGAGGTCGCTACGACTCGCTGGCGGCGGACGGCCGCACGACCTATCCGGGCGTCGGCATATCGCTGGGCGTCTCCCGGCTGCTGGGGGCGCTGCTGGGTCGCGGCCTCGTGAGGGCGACGCGTGCGGTCCCCTCGTGCGTCCTGGTCGCGGTCAACGACGAGACCAGCCGCGATGCCTCGAACGAGGTGGCCATGCGGCTGCGCGGTCGCGGGATACCTGCTGAGGTGGCCCCGAGGGCCGACAAGTACGGCAAGCAGATCAGGTTCGCCGACCGCCGGGGCATCCCGTTCGTGTGGTTCCCCGCGCCCGCCGGCTCAGAGCCAGGCTCGGCCGGATCGGTCAAGGACATCCGCTCGGGCCAGCAGGTCGACGCGGACCCCGCCGCCTGGTCACCGCCCGCAGAGGACCTGCACCCGCGCGTCGAGCGGCTCTCTGCCGCCGCTCAGGAGGAGAGCCGATGATCCGCACCCACGAGGCCGGAACGCTGCGTGCCGAGCACGACGGCCAGATCGTCACGCTGGCCGGCTGGATCGGCCGGCGCCGCGACCACGGCGGGGTCGCGTTCCTCGACCTGCGCGACGGCTCGGGCATCGTGCAGGTCGTGGTGCACGACCCCGCCGTCGCCCATCCGCTGCGCAACGAGTTCTGCGTGCGGGTGACCGGCCAGGTCGTGGCCCGCCCCGCTGGCAACGAGAACCCCGAGCTGGCCACGGGCGACATCGAGGTCATGGTCGACGATCTGGAGGTCCTCTCCGAGGCAGCCCCGCTGCCCTTCCCCATCGACGAGCACGTGGACGTGGGGGAGGAGGCCCGGCTGCGCTACCGGTACCTCGACCTGCGCCGCCCGGAGCCGGCGCGGATCATGCGGCTGCGCTCGAAGGTGAACCAGATCGCCCGCGAGGTGCTCTTCGCCCGGGACTTCCTGGAGATCGAGACCCCGACGCTGACCCGGTCCACACCGGAGGGGGCGCGGGACTTCCTGGTGCCCGTCCGGCTCCAGCCCGGCCACTGGTACGCACTGCCGCAGTCGCCTCAGCTGTTCAAGCAGCTGCTCATGGTCGCGGGCATGGAGCGCTACTTCCAGATCGCGCGCTGCTACCGCGACGAGGACTTCCGCAAGGACCGCCAGCCCGAGTTCACCCAGCTCGACATCGAGATGAGCTTCGTCGAGCAGGCCGACGTCCTGGAGATCGGCGAGGCCGTCGTCCGCGCGATCTGGTCGGGCGCGATCGGCCACGAGATCGGCGACATCCCGCACATGACCTACGCCGAGGCGATGCGCCGCTTCGGCTCGGACAAGCCCGACCTGCGCTTCGCGGTGGAGCTCAGCGAGCTGACCGACTACTTCGCCGGGACATCCTTCCGGGTGTTCCAGGCCCCGTACGTGGGTGCCGTGGTCATGCCCGGCGGGGGGTCGCAGTCCCGGCGCACGTTCGATGCCTGGCAGGAGTGGGCCAAGCAGCGCGGCGCCCGTGGCCTGGCCTACGTGACCGTCGCCGAGGACGGCACCCTGGGCGGTCCCGTGGCGCGCAACCTCTCGGAGTCCGAGCTCGGTGGACTGGCGACGGCCACGGGCGCACGGCCGGGGGACTGCATCTTCTTCGCCGCGGGTCCGCCCGCCGCAGCCCGCGCGCTGCTGGGCGCTGCGCGACTGGAGATCGCCGAGCGGTGCGGGCTGGTCGACCTCTCGGCCTGGTCGTTCGTGTGGATCGTCGATGCCCCGGTCTTCGAGGAGGCGATCGAGGACGGCCAGGTCCTTGGCTGGACCGCCGTGCATCACCCGTTCACCTCGCCCAACCGCGAGTGGATCGACCGATTCGAGGAGTCGCCCGGAGAGGCCCTGGCCTATGCCTATGACATGGTCTGCAACGGCAGCGAGATCGGCGGCGGATCCATCCGCATCCATCGTGGCGATGTCCAGCAGCGGGTCTTCTCGGTGCTGGGGATCGATGAGGAGGAGGCGCGCGAGAAGTTCGGCTTCCTGCTGGACGCGTTCGCGTTCGGCCCCCCGCCGCACGGCGGCATCGCCTTCGGCTGGGACCGCATCGTGATGCTGCTGACGGGCGCGGCCTCCCTGCGTGAGGTGATCGCGTTCCCGAAGACCGGTGCCGGGCACGACCCGCTGACCGGGGCTCCCACTGCCATCACCGCCCAGCAGCGCAAGGAGGCCGGGATCGATGCCAAGCCTGCCGGGCGCGGTCCGGCGACGGCTTAGGCTTCGCCCCATGTCCTCGACGTCTGGCCGCCGGCGCCCCCTGGCCCTGTTCGCCCTGCTCCTGGCAGCTTTCCTGCTCGCACCGGTGTCCAGCGCCTCGGCCCACGCGGAGCTGAAGTCCTCCGATCCGGCCGACGGCTCCACGATCACCGAGCTTCCCTCCCAGGTCAGCCTGACATTCGGGGAGGACCTCATGGCCGAGGGCAACGGGCTTACGGCCCACTCGGTCACCTCGGGCCGCGACGTCGACCTCACGGCGGTCGTCGACGGCGACACCATCTCTGCCGACTGGCCGGAGGGCACGCCCTCGGGCCAGTACCAGGTCGACTACCGGGTCGTCAGCGCCGACGGCCATCCGGTCGAGGGTGAGATCACGTTCACGATCACCCTGCCGGTCGGCGGAGCGACGGTGACCGTCGGGCCGGCTCCGACCTCCGCCGCTGCGTCGCCGACGGAGTCCCCGAGCACCTCTCCCGCCGAGGAGTCGGGCGACGACGGCTCCAACCTGCTGGCCTGGATCCTCGGCTTCGGGGTCGTCGTGGTCGTCGGGGCCGCATCCGGAACGTGGATCATGAGGCGGGCGAACCGGATGTGATGCTGCGGGCATCAGCGCGCAAGCCCCTGCTGGTCTGGTCGGGGACGGCCGCTGTCGCGCTGGTCGTGGCTGGTGCGATCGTCGGACTGGGCTGGCAGCAGGTCGCGGAGGGTCTGCCCGATGCCGGCCCGCTGGTCGTCGACGCCATCCCGGTCCTGCGCCTGATCACGGTCCTGGCCGGCGCAGGCCTCCTGGGCTTCCTCTGCTCTGCCGTCCTGCTCGATCCGGGCGCTCGAGGCGAGTGCCTCGGTCCCGAGGGCCTACGCGACATGCGGTGGGCCTCCGGGATGGCCGGTGTGCTCGCCCTGGCCAGCGCGTCGATGTCCCTGCTCACCCTGGCTGACGTCCTGGGCATGACCCTGGGTGAGCTCGGCGCCCCGGGGGTCGTGCAGACCTACCTCTGGGACGTGCCGACGAGCCGGGCCCACCTGGTCACCGCCTGCCTCGCGGTCCTCATCTGCCTGGCCGTGCCCCGAGCACGGTCGCTGACAGCCGGGGCGGCGTGGATGGTCGTGGCCGGCGTGGCCGTGGGCCTGCCGTCGCTGGCCGGTCATGCCGCCGGGCTGGGCAGCCACGCGCTCGCGCTCGTGTCGGGGTTCGGCCACGCCGTGACCGCGAGCCTGTGGGTGGGCGGGGTGGTGACGATCGCCGCCCATCGGGCGTGGGGCACGCCGGAGCTGGGGGAGCGGATCCGTCGCTTCGGCGCCGTGGCCCTCGTCGGCGTCGTCGCGCTGCTCGTCACGGGTTTCGCCTCCGCCGCCACCCGGCTGGGCAGCCCCGGCGAGCTGCTGACCAGCACCTTCGGCCACGTCCTGCTGCTCAAGACCCTGGCCATGCTCGTCGGCCTGGCCATGGCCATGACCATGCGCCGGCGCCCGCCCGGGCCCGCCCGGTCGCGGCTGCTCCTCGTGGAGCTGGGGGCCCTGGGCACGGCACTGGGCCTGGCGGTGGTCCTGGCCCGCACGCCCTTCCCCCGCGTGGGGGTCGAGCTGGCCACCCTCGGCGAGGAGCTCATCGGCTACCCGTATCCGCCGGCGCCGACCGTCGCTGCGGTGGCGCTGGGCTGGCATCCGGACTGGGTCTGGCTCACCACGGCCCTGCTGGCGATGGGCCTCTACGGTGCCGCGTTCGCCAGGCTGCGCGTCAGGGGCGACCGCTGGCCAGCAGGCAGGCTCGTGTCCTGGGTCTCGGGCTGGCTCGTGGTCATCTGGGCGACATGCTCGGGGATCGCCTGGTACGCGCCGGTCTCGTTCGCGCTGCACATGGTGTCCCACATGGCCCTGGCGATGCTGGCACCGATCCTCCTGGTCCTAGGCGGTCCCACGACGCTCGCGCTTCGGGCCCTGCCCGGCGCCTCCGGGGGTGTGCGAGGACCGCGCGAGTGGCTCGTCCTGGCACTGAACAGCCGGGTCACCCGGTTCCTGACCCACCCCGGCTACGTGCTCGTGGTCTTCACGGTCGGGCTGTACGGGCTCTACTACACCGATCTGTACGCCCGGCTGATGTCCTGGCACCTGGGCCATCTGGCCATGCAGGTCCACTTCCTGCTGGCCGGCTACCTGTTCTACTGGGTCGTGATCGGCGTAGATCCCGCCCCGCGACAGCTGCCGCACCCCGTGCGCCTCATGCTGGTCATGGTGTCCATCGTCATCCACTCGCTCTTCGCGCTGCCGATGATGATGTCGAGCACCCCGATGGTCCCTGACTGGTATGCGGTGGTCTCCCCGCCCTGGCTGGATGCGCTGGCCGACAGCCACAACGCGGGGGCCATCGCCTGGGGCCTCGGTGAGATCCCGGCACTCGTGGTGGCCGTCGCGCTGGCCTTCCAGTGGGCGAGCTCGGACGACCGGCGGGCGCGGCGCCTGGATCGGCGAGCCGACCGGGACGGCGACCTGGACCTGCGTGCCTACAACGCCAAGCTCGAGGCCCTCAACGACCAGGCGCGGCGCGGGGACTGAGTCGCCGCGGCGGCGCCCTCAGGTGGCGTCGGCCGCCAGGGCCCCCGCGCTCGCACGGTCGTGGCCCCGACCGGCGCCCTCGATGACCTCGACCACCAGCAGGCCCACAACGGTCCAGAACGCGGCCCACATGATCAGGCTGGGCGTCAGGCGATGGGCCGACACCAGCCAGAGGGCGGCGCCCACCAGGACCAGGCCGCGAAGAACGGGCACGAGCAGCGGGGTCCGGGCGGTCACGCGGCCGACGGTGCCGGGCGCCAGGGGCGATCCCACCCGGTGCGCCACACGCGTCACGGCCAGGCGGACCCGGACTCCGGAGGCCGAGGCGCCGCCGAGCAGACCGGCGACCAGCATGGCCACCCCCACCGCGACGCACACCAGCAGGGCGTTGATCAGGAAGCGCAGCACCACCTCGAACACCTCGGCCAGCAGGATCCCGCGCTCGGGGGTCTCGGCGGCGTTGACCAGATGTGCCTGCCCGAGGTCGAGCCCCGTCCACGTCAGCACCGAGGCCACCGCAAGCCCCAGACCCGCCCATGCCAGGCCCCGTGAGCGGCGGGGCCACAGCAGGATGGCCGCGACGAACATGGCCACCACGACCAGCCACAGCCAATCCGCGATGGGCAGGAAGATGTCCAGCGCGTCGGCCACGATCTGGAGGTTCGGGGTGGATGCCAGGACGATCTGCTGGCCGGCGTTGGTCAGGTCGATGGACGCCACGAACGGGATGCCCCGCTCCACGAGCTCTGCCTGGATCAGCTCGAGGGCGACCCTGGTGTCGAGGATGAGCTGCCCCTCCTGGAGGGTCACCACGCCCTGGCTCTCATGGTTGAGCAGGGCGACGAAGGACCGCTGCATCGCCTCGGTGATCCGCAGCCATGCCTCACCGAACCGCTCACTGTGGACGTACGAGTCGATCGCGTTGGAGATGGCGGAGTCCAGGCTCACGGCGACGGCGTCGGTGAGCCGGGGCGCGTTCGGGAACACCTCGCGCAGGCGATCGGCGGTGTCGAGGCGCTCGAGGATGGCCGTGGTGGCCGCCGCCCCGACCGCGTCCTGGACCTGGGGCGAGTCGGCCAGGGGGGCCACGGTCTCGACGAACTCGTCGGAGTTGGTCAGCGTCCTGGCTGCCCACACCGAACCGACAGCGACCGGGGCCAGCAGGCTGGCCACGATGACGAGCACCGCCGCCACGGCCCGACGCATCCTCATGGCCGCAGAGTAGCCGTGGGCCCGAACTCGCTGCTTGCGTAGTCGATTCGGTCCCTTGAGCTGACCGGATCGACTACGCAGCGGCAAGGGTCCAGCCGGGGGTTGCGACCCCCCTACGATGGCCCGATGCCGACGTCCAGGCGCCCGGGTGGGCAGGCTCCCGGATGGGCAGCGGACGAGCCGGCGGCGACCCTGTTCGACCAGCCGGGCCGCGGCAGGGCACCGCTGGCGGCCAGGATGCGTGCCCGCGACCTCGGCGAGGTCCTCGGCCAGGCCGAGCTCCTGGCGCCGGGCACGCCTCTGAGCCGGCTCGTCGCAGGGGAGAGAGCGCCGTCGGTGATCCTGTGGGGACCACCCGGTTCGGGCAAGACGACCCTGGCCCACGTGATCAGCCGGGCACGGGGGAGCCGGTTCGTGCAGCTGTCCGCCGTGAGCGCAGGCGTCCGCGACGTCCGGGCCGCCATCGAGGGGGCTCGCGCATCGAGCATCCCCACGGTCCTGTTCGTCGACGAGGTCCATCGCTTCTCCCGGACCCAGCAGGACGCGCTGCTGCCCGGCGTGGAGAACGGCTGGGTGACCCTCCTGGCGGCGACGACCGAGAACCCGTCGTTCAGCATCGTCTCGCCGCTGCTGTCGCGCTCGGTCCTCCTCACGCTGCGAGCGCTCACCGACGACGAGGTGGGAGTCCTGCTGGACCGGGCGCTCGTCGACGCACGGGGACTCTCCGGGGCGGTCACCCTCGCCCCCGAGGCCCGCGACGACCTCATCCGGTACGCCGGGGGTGACGCGCGCCGCGCCCTGACCTACCTGGAAGCTGCTGCCGACGCCGCGCAGGAGCGCGCCGCGCGCGTCGACGCGCCCGCACACGTGACCGACGACGGCGGCGATCACGTCGTGCCGGTGACGGCACAGGACGTCTCAGCGGCGGTGCATCGTGCCCTCGTCCGCTACGACCGTGCCGGCGATCAGCACTACGACGTGATCTCGGCGTTCATCAAGAGCGTCCGCGGCTCCGACGTCGACGCAGCCCTGCACTACCTGGCCCGGATGATCGAGGCGGGGGAGGACCCGCGTTTCATCGCACGGCGCCTTGTCATCCTGGCCAGCGAGGACATCGGGATGGCCGACCCGTCGGCCCTCCCGGTCACGGTCGCGGCGATGCAGGCAGCGGCCACCATCGGGTTGCCCGAGGCTCGCCTCGCGCTGGCCCAGGCGACGATCCACCTGGCGCTGGCGCCCAAGTCGAACGCCGTCATCCGGGCCATCGACGCCGCCGGGTCTGACGTGCGGGCCGGGCGGATCGGCCGGGTCCCGGCTCACCTGCGCGACGCCCATTACCCGGGAGCCAGGCAGATGGGCGTCACCGGCGAGTACCGGTACCCCCACGACGACCCGGCAGGCGTGGTGGCCCAGCAGTACCCGCCGGACCCCATCGTGGGACGGCGCTACTACGAGCCGACCGAGCATGGCGCCGAGAGCAGGATGCGCGCCCTCGTGGCTCGCCTGCGCGCGGCGGTGACGGGCCGGCGACCCGACGATGGTCAGGGTGATGGCGCGACCGCGCGCGGGTAGGCCCTCGCGCTCGCGGCGTCCGCCGCCGCGGCATGGGGGTCCCGGAGGTCCGGGGCGCATCGGCGGGCATGTCCGCCAGGCGGCTCCCCGGACCTCCGATGCCGCACCCGCCCGTTAGGGTTCGCCCATGAGTCGCACGTTCTGGGTGGCCGTGGGTGCCGTCGGCGGGATCGCCGCATACCGCCGGGGGGAGCGTATGGCGCGGCGTGCCCGAGAGCTCGGCCCGCTCGGGACCGCCCAGGCCGTTGCCGCCTCCACCAGTCGCCTCGCCGGGCACACGGCCAGCGGGCTGGGTCGGATCAACGAGGTCAAGGCGCGACGGGAGGGCCGGCTCGTCATCGGGTCGGCCGAGGAGGTCATCGCGCCAGCGGTTGTCCCGGAGCTGGCCGAGGCGGTCCCCGCCGAGGTGGAGCCGCCCCGGGTGGCCGACCTGCGAACCGCGCCAGGCTCCCGGCGCCGCACGGGCGACCCGGAGCGCGCCCCGACGCAGCCGGCCGCACCCGTGACCCTGGTCTCCGTGCGCTAGGACCCGCCATCATGGCAAGGACAGCCCCCGAGAAGTGCCAGCGGGCACTCGCGGCTGCATCCCGGGCGCAGGTCGGGCGCGGCGCTCCGGAGCCCGGCGCCTCTCGCAGCCGCTAGGCCGAACACCACACGAAGCAAGGGGTGCTCCCGCATGGAATCAATGGACTCGGCCGAGATCCGGCGCCGGTTCCTGGCCTTCTTCGAGGCCCGCGGACACACGGCCGTACCCAGCGCCAGCCTCATCCTCGACGATCCGACGCTGCTGTTCGTCAACGCGGGCATGGTCCCGTTCAAGCCCTACTTCCTGGGCCAGGCCACCCCGCCCTTCCCGCGCGCCACGAGCGTCCAGAAGTGCGTGCGCACCCCGGACCTCGAAGAGGTGGGCAGGACGACGAGGCACGCGTCGTTCTTCCAGATGGCGGGCAACTTCTCCTTCGGGGACTACTTCAAGGCGGGCGCGATCCCGTTCGCGTGGGAGCTGCTGACCGGCAGCGTGTCCGAGGGCTGCTACGGGTTCCCCGAGGAGCGGCTGTGGGTGACCGTCTTCGACGACGACGACGAGGCCATCGACCTGTGGCACCGCGAGGTCGGCGTGCCGATGGAGCGCATCCAGCGTCGCGGCCTCAAGGACAACTACTGGCACATGGGGGTCCCCGGCCCGGGCGGTCCGTGCTCGGAGATCTACTTCGACCGTGGCCCCGAGCATGGCCACGAGGGCGGGCCGGTCGCCGACGAGGACCGCTACCTCGAGGTCTGGAACCTCGTCTTCATGCAGTCGGAGCTGGCCACGGTGCGCAGCAAGGTCGACTTCGACATCCGGGGGGACCTGCCCGCGCGCAACATCGACACCGGAATGGGCCTGGAGCGGATGGCCGCCATCCTGCAGGGCGTCGACAACATCTACGAGATCGACACCACCCGGCACATCCTCGAGCGCGCCATGGCTCTCAGCGGCGCCAGGTACGGCCACGACCACCGGACCGACGTGAACCTGCGCGTCGTCGCCGACCATGCCCGCACGGCGGCGTTCCTTGTCGGCGATGGGGTCCTGCCCGGCAACGAGGGGCGTGGCTACGTGCTGCGCCGGATCATGCGCCGAGTCGTGCAGAAGATGCGCCTGTTGGGAGCACACGATCCGGCGATGGCCGAGCTGATGGCCGCGACCATCGAAGCGATGGGTCCCCAGTACCCCGAGCTCGCCGCCGACGCGGGCCGGATCACCAAGGTCGCGGTCGGCGAGGAGGCCTCCTTCCGGGAGACCCTGGAGCGTGGGACCTCCCTGCTGGAGGAAGCAGTGGCCAGCACGCGAGCCGCCGGGGGCACCCAGCTTCCCGGGGACCGTGCCTTCACCCTGCACGACACGTACGGCTTCCCGTTCGAGATCACCTTGGAGATGGCGGCCGACGCCGGCCTGACTGTGGACGCCGAGGCCTTCGGGCGGCTCATGACCGAGCAGCGGGAGCGGGCCAAGGCCGACGCCCGAGCCCGAAAGGCGGGTCTCACCCCCGCGACCGTCTACCGGGACGTCATGGACGCCTCCGGCCTGACCGAGTTCACCGGATACCGCGAGCTGGTGTCCGAGGGCACGCTGCGCGGCCTGCTCGTCGGCGGCCAGGCGGTCACCGACGCGGAGCCGGGCGCGCACGTCGAGGCCGTGCTGGACCGCACCGCCTTCTACGCCGAGGGCGGCGGCCAGATCGGCGATCAGGGGGAGATCCGCCTGGCCGATGGTGCCCTGCTGGAGGTGTACGACGTGCAGCAGCCGGTGCCCGGGCTGTTCGTGCACCGCGCCCGTGTCGCCGACGGCCAGGCACGGGTGGGAGCCGCTGCGCTCGGCGTGGTCGACGTGCCACGTCGGTTGGCCATCTCGCGAGCGCACACCGCCACCCACATGATCCACAAGGCGTTCCGGGAGCTGCTGGGGGAGACCGCCACGCAGATGGGCTCGGAGAACTCGCCGGGGCGCCTGCGCTTCGACTTCCCCAACCCGGCGCCGGTGCCCACATCGGTGATGGCCGAGGTGGAGGAGCGGGTCAACACGATCCTGCTCGAGGACCTCGAGGTGACGGCTGCGTACATGAGCCAGGCCGAGGCCCGGGCGATCGGGGCCATGGCGCTGTTCGGCGAGAAGTACGGCGACCGGGTGCGCGTGGTCTCGGTCGGCGACTGGGCGCGCGAGCTGTGCGGTGGCACGCACACGGGACGCTCCGGACAGCTCGGCGTCGTGAAGTTCCTCTCGGAGGCCTCGATCGGATCCGGGGTTCGGCGCATCGAGGCCCTCGTGGGGGCCGACGCGTACCGGTACCTGGCGCGGGAGCACATCCTGCTCAACAGCCTGTCCCAGCTCGTGAAGGCCCGCCCAGAGGAGCTGCCCGACCGGATCGGCGGGCTGTTCGAGCGGCTCAAGGAGGCCGAGGCCACCATCGACCGGATGCGTCGGGCGGCCATCGTGGCCAACATCGACGGGATCATCGGGATGCGCCACGACATCGGCGACACGCGCGTGTGGACCTACGTCATGCCCGAAGGCAGCAACGCCCAGGACCTGCGCGAGGCGACCACCACGGCTCTCGGGATGGTCTCCCCGGACGTGCCCGTGGTGCTGGTCGGTGCGGCCGTGGATGGCGGCCGGGTCTCCCTGCTGACCGCCGTCAACGCGCCTGGCCGAGCTGCCAGGCTCTCGGCCAGGGAGATCCTCGCGGCAGCCCTGCCGAGCATCGACGGCAAGGGCGGCGGCCGGGACGACATGGCCCAGGGTGGTGGGCCGAGGGTCGGCGGCGTCCAGGACGCGCTGCGCGCTGTCCGCGATTGGCTTGCTGCCCGGCGCTGAGGTCGGATCGTCATGCGGACCGGCGTCAGGCTGGGCATCGACGTGGGCTCGGTCCGGATCGGGGTCGCGCGCACGGACCCGTCGGCGACGCTGGCCGTGCCCGTGGAGACCGTGCGCCGTGGTGCGGGGGACATCGCTCGCATCGCCGCGCTGGCGGCCGAGCACGAGGCCATCGAGGTGGTCGTCGGGCTGCCCCTGGGACTGTCGGGCCGCAGCGGTCCGGCCGCCGAGGCCGCCGCGGCCTTCGCCCGGGAGCTTGCCCGTGCGACCGGGTCGGTGCCGGTCCGGCTGGTGGACGAGCGGCTGTCCAGTGTCCAGGCGCATCGGAACCTGCACTCGGCCGGGCGTTCGGCCCGATCTGGCCGACCCGTGATCGATCAGGAGGCCGCCGTGATATTGGTCCAATACGCTGTTGACCACGAGCGGGCCACGGGCGCCGCGCCGGGAAGGCTGATCCAGGAGTGATATGAGCGACGTGGGCTTGGAGCTGACCGGCGATTCCAAGCCGCCCAAGGGCGCTCGGCATCGGGGCCGGTCCTGGCTGGCGGTGCTGGTGAGCCTTGCTGTGGTGCTCGCCCTCTTCCTGGGCTTCCGGCTGCTCGCCAGCAAGTTCCCCAGCTTCGGCCTGGGCCCGCCCGACTACACGGGCGAGGGGACGAACATCGCGGTGACCGTAGAGGTGGTGTCCGGCAACACCCTCACCCAGATCGGTCAGACGCTCAAGGCCAAGGACGTCGTGGCGTCCGTCGACGCGTGGCTCGCGGCAGTCCAGCGCGAGCCCAAGTCGAGCACGATCGGGCCGGGCCTGTATGACATGCGGACCCAGATGAGCGCCGATGCCGCCGTCGCTCGGATGATCGACCCCAACTCTCGCATCACCGCGGACCTGCTGCTCCGGGAGGGCCTGCGGATCTGGGAGAGCGCCGACACGATCGTGAGGTCGACGGACCTGAGCAAGTCGCAGGTCGACAAGGCGCTCAAGGACGGCGATGCGATCGGCCTGCCGTCGTACGCGGATGGCTTCGCGGAGGGATTCCTGTTCCCAGCCACCTATGAGGTGAGCCCGGGTGAGACCGCGACCCAGCTGATCGGACGCATCGTGGATCGCTACGAGACCGCCGCCAAGTCCGCGGGCCTCGCCGAGGGTGCCCAGGGACAGGGCTTCTCGACCTATGAGGCGCTCATCATCGCCAGCTTGGTGCAGGCCGAGGGGCACCCGCAGGACTTCGAGAAGGTGGCCAGGGTCATCTACAACCGCCTCGACCCGGACACGTGGGCGGGCACCAACGGCTACCTGCAGATGGATGCCACGGTGAACTACGCGCTGAAGTCATCGGAGATCAACCTCACCGAGGAGCAGCTGCACGGCACGGAATCCCCCTACAACACCTACACGCACAAGGGCCTGCCGCCGACCCCGATCAATTCGCCCGGCCAGGCAGCCATGGAGGCGGCGATCGAGCCGGCGGACGGACCTTGGCTCTACTACGTCACGGTCAACCCAGACACTGGCGAGACGAAGTTCACCGATGACTACAACGAGTTCCTGCAGTTCAAGTCCGAGTTGAGCCAGTGGCACGCGGAGAACCCCTGATCGTGGATCGGCCTCGCGCAGCCGTGCTGGGCAGTCCCATCCGGCACAGCCTCTCCCCGGTGCTGCACCTGGCCGCATACGCCGAGCTCGGGCTGCCGTACCGCTACGACGCGATCGAGGTCCGCGAGGACGAGCTTGCGGCCTTCCTGGACTCCTGTGACCGGTCATGGTTCGGCCTCTCCCTGACGATGCCGCTGAAGTCTGCTGTCATCCCACTCCTCGACGAGTCCAGCGACCTGGTCCGACTCGTGGGCGCCGCGAACACCGTCGTGCTCGGGGAGCAGGGGCGAGTGGGCCACAACACCGACGTCGCCGGGATCGTGACAGCCCTTCGTGACGCCGCGTCCGGGCGGCTTCACCGCGCCCGGGACGTCGGTCACGGCGTCATCGTCGGAGCGGGTGCGACGGCCGCGTCCGCCCTGGCCGCGATGGGCTCGCTGGGCGTGGGCTCGGTGACCGTCCATGCCAGACGACCTGAGGCTGCAGAAGCTCTGCGCGGCCAGGCCGAGATCCTGGGCATCACGCTGGTCGTCGCGGGCTGGCCCGAGCGCATCCCCGGACGGGACGAGGCCTTCGTCGTCATGAGCGCGGTGCCGGCCTCCGCTTCTGCCGGCCTGGCCGGCGCTGTCCCGCCGGACCCCGGACTGCTCCTCGACGTGTCGTACGACCCTTGGCCACCTCCCCTGGTCGTCGCGTGGCGATGCGCCGGGGGCCAGGCAGCCAGTGGCGATCGGATGCTCCTGCACCAGGCGGTGGGGCAGGTCAGGCTCATGACGGGTCGCGAGCCGGACACCGCGGCCATGGACCTCGCGCTGGGTGCCGAGCTCGCCCGGCGGCACGCCTGATCACCCTGCCTGCCGCGCCGATCGGAGCTCGACGCCGACGCGGCACGTGGGCGAGGAGTGGATGGCCATTGAGGACCTCAGTCGTCTTCAGAACACCCTCCATCCACAGGCTCATCTGACCCGCCAGCGCGGGCGGGAATGGACAATGACCCCCGTGGACCTGGCCCTGCTCGTGGTGACCGCCGTCGTGGGCCTGATCGTGGGCAGCTTCTGCACGGTCCTCATCGATCGGGTGCCCCAGGAGGAGGCCGTCTCGTTCCCGTGGCGGTGCCCGAGCTGTCGCAACCCCCTGAGCCACGCGGAGACGCTCCCGGTGATCTCGTGGGCCATCCAGGGGGCCCGGTGCCGGTCCTGCGGGAGTCGGATCAGCGTGCGATATCCATTCATCGAGCTGTTGACCGCGGGGCTGTACGTCGGGGTCGTCGCCGTCCTGGGCCTCTCGTGGGAGTTGCCCGCGATGCTGTACCTGACCGGCATCGGGGTGGCTCTGGCCTTCATCGACCTGGACACGATGCGGCTGCCCAACGTCCTTACCCTCCCGAGCTATCCGATCGTGGCCCTGCTCCTGGCGCTTCCGGCTGCGGCCGACGGGGCCTGGGACCAGTACATCAGGGCACTGCTCGGTGCGGCGGCCATGTTCGCTGCGTACCTGCTCCTGGCCATCGTCAACCCCGCCGGCATGGGCATGGGCGACGTCAAGTTCGCCGGTGTCATCGGAATGGCCCTTGCCTGGTTCGGCTGGGACGTGTGGCTGGTGGGAGTGCTCCTGGCGTTCCTGCTGGGGGCTGTGGTGGGCATCGGGATGATCGTGCGCGGCCGCGGCCGCGGTGCGTCGATCCCGTTCGGGCCCTTCATGGTCGCGGGGGCGCTCATCGCGGTCCTGCTGACCCCGCAGATCGCCGAGCGATACGCCGTGATCCTGGTCGGCTGATCGCTGGGGCTGGCTCGTCAGCAGCCCGGCGCCCGCGAGCAGGCATGAAAGAATCCGGCAATGCTTCGATGGTTGACGGCTGGGGAGTCCCACGGTCCCGCGCTGGTCGGCATCCTCGAGGGGATGCCCGCCGGTGTTCCGGTGACGACCGCCCACGTGTCCGCCGAGCTGGCGCGGCGGCGGCTGGGCATCGGGCGGGGCGCCCGGATGAAGTTCGAGCAGGACCAGGTGACCATCGTGGGCGGAGTGCGGCACGGCACGACGCTGGGCGGCCCCATCGCCATCGAGGTCGGGAACACCGAGTGGCCGAAGTGGACCGAGGTGATGGCCGCCGACCCGGTCGATCCCGAGATCCTTGCCGCGCAGGCGCGCAACGCGCCCCTGACCCGCCCTCGACCGGGGCACGCTGACCTCGCCGGCATGCAGAAGTACGGCTTCGACGAGTCCCGACCCATCCTGGAGCGGGCCTCGGCTCGTGAGACAGCGACCCGCGTCGCCCTTGGCGCCGTCGCCAAGTCGGCACTCCGGGAGCTCCTCGGGGCGACGGTCGTCAGTCACGTCGTCTCGATCGGCACGGTTGCCGTCCCGGCCGGCACCACCGTCCCCACGGCCGCGGACCTCGAGCGGATCGACGCCGATCCGGCTCGGTGCGCCGATCCGCGGACTGCTGCTCTGATGGCCGCTGAGGTCGAGGCAGCCCGCCGTGACGGCGACACCCTCGGCGGTGTGGTCGAGGTCGTGGTCGACCGGCTGCCACCCGGCCTGGGCTCGCACGTCCACTGGGACCGTCGGTTGGACGCGCGCCTGGCTGCCGCGCTCATGGGCATCCAGGCCATCAAGGGTGTCGAGGTGGGCGACGGCTTCGAGCTCGCCCGGACCCGCGGATCGGCAGCCCATGACGAGATCGCGCCCGCGGGGCCGGGGATGGTTCAGCGTCTCTCGGCGCGCTCTGGCGGCACCGAGGGCGGCATGAGCACCGGCGACATCCTTCGGGTCCGAGCCGCGATGAAGCCCATCGCGACGGTTCCCCGGGCGCTGCGGACACTCGACGTGATCACCGGCGAGCCGGCCTTTGCGAACCACCAGCGTTCGGACGTCTGCGCGGTGCCGGCCGCTGGCGTCGTCGCCGAGGCGATGGTCGCACTCGTGCTGGCCGATGTGGTCCTGGAGAAGTTCGGTGGGGACAGCGTCACGGAGACCCGGCGCAACATCGCCGGGTACCTTGCCTCCTTGGCCCTGCATCCCGTTCCTGCCTCCACCGCATCGGAACCGGCATGAGCCCCGCGCCGACCGCCACGGAGGGCCCGCGTGTGATCCTGGTCGGGGTGCCCGGAGCTGGGAAGTCCACAGTCGGACGCGCCCTCGCGACCGCCCTCGACCTTCCCTTCCGAGACACCGATGAGGACATCGTCCGGACGTCCGGTCGCTCGGTCGCTGACATCTTCGTGCAGTCAGGGGAGGCGGACTTCCGAGCGCTGGAGGTCGAGGCCGTGTCCGTCGCACTGACTGATCACCGCGGGATCCTGTCCCTGGGCGGCGGTGCGATCCTGGACAGTCGGACCCGGGCGGCCCTATCGGGGCGAACCGTCGTGTGGCTGCGGGTCGGCCTGCCCGCTGCCGCCGAAAGAGCGGGACTGTCGGCGGCTCGCCCCGTGCTGCTCGGGAACATCCGGGGTCAGCTGAAGGACCTGATGGCGGCACGAGCACCGCTCTACGAGGAGGTCGCATCACTGGTGCTCGACACCGACCAGCTCTCCGTCGACGACGCGGTGGCCCGGATCGTCGCGTCGTTGGATGATGCGCAGTCACCCCGTGAGTGAGGCCCACGCCGCGGGAAGGGGCGAGGGTGCGATTCCCGAGGCTGCCCGCCGGATCCGCGTGGCGACGCAGAGTCCCTACGACGTGGTCGTGGGCGCCGGGCTCCTGGCCGAGCTCCCCGCGCTGGTCGGCCAGGCGGCCGAGCGGGTGGCGATCATCCACCCAGCGGCCCTGCGCGCCTCCGCAGAGGCGGTTGCGGAGGACCTGAGTGCGGGATTCACCACCATCCTCATCGAGGTTCCCGAATCCGAGGATGCCAAGACCGCCCAGGTCGCAGCCTTCTGCTGGCGGGCACTCGGCCAAGCCGGCTTCACCCGCTCGGACGTGATCGTCTCCTTGGGCGGAGGAGCCACCACGGACCTGGCCGGGTTCGTGGCGGGGACGTGGCTGCGCGGCGTGCGCGTGGTTCACATCCCCACCACCCTGCTCGCGATGGTCGATGCCGCGGTGGGCGGGAAGGCAGGGATCAACACCGAGGAGGGCAAGAACCTCGTCGGCGTGATCCACGAGCCCGCTGGCGTCCTGTGCGACACCAACACCTTGGCGACGCTGCCCCGCAACGACCTGGTCGCGGGCATGGCCGAAGTCGTCAAGGCCGGGTTCATCCGTGACACGGGCATCCTCGATCTGGTGGCCGAGGATGCGCAGGCCGCCGTCGACCCGGCGGGCGCCCGACTGCGAGAGCTGATCGAGCGAGCCATCCAGGTGAAGGCCGATGTCGTGGCCGGCGATCTCCGGGAGACCACCCGGTCGGCCGGGGGCCGGGAGATCCTCAACTACGGGCACACCCTCGGCCATGCCATCGAGCGGGTCGAGAGGTATCGCTGGCGCCACGGCGCCGCGGTCGCCGTCGGCATGACGTTCGCCGCCGAGCTCAGCCGGCTCAGCGGCGGCCTGGACGATGCCGCGGTGGACACCCACCGGCGGATACTCTCCGGGCTGGGCCTGCCCACGACCTACTCCGGGAACTGGCCCCGGCTGCTCTCCGCCATGGCCGTCGACAAGAAGGCACGCGGCAGCCGTCTGCGCTTCGTGATCCTCGACCGGATCGGATCGCCGACGTTCCTGGACGGACCGGACCCGACGCTCCTGCTCGCCGCGTTCGGCGAGATCTCGGACTGACCGAGCCACCGCTGCGAGCAGCCCACCCACCCATGTCATGAGAACTCCCTCCCTAGCGGACGCCGTTGGCCAATAATCGAACAGATGTTCGCATCCTAGGGTCGGGCACCGGAGGGGGACAAGGGTGTGCCGTGTCGGTTGTGGACACGGATCGTGTTGAGGACAGGGATCGTGAGGGGCCGCCGCGCCGGCGGAAACCCTGTGCCGGCGGCGCCGCACCCGCGCGCGGGGACGCGGATAGGGTGCGCGCCATGCTGCCGGTCGTCCTCGTGCTCAACGGTCCCAATCTGGCGCGCCTCGGCACTCGGGAGCCCGATGTCTACGGGTCGGCCACGTTCGCGGACCTGGTCGAGGCGTGCCAGGAGACGGGGCATGACCTCGGCCTGGCCGTCGACGTCCGGCAGACGGACTCGGAGTCCGAGCTCATCGGCTGGCTGCACGAGGCCGCAGCGGCGCGGATCCCCGTCGTCATCAATCCCGCGGCCTTCACCCACTACTCCTACGCGCTGCGCGACGCCGTCGCCCTGCGGACCGCGCCCCTGGTGGAGGTGCACATCACCAACCCGCACGCGCGCGAGGAGTTCCGCCACACGTCGGTCATCTCGGCCGTGGCGACCGGCGTCATCGCCGGCTTCGGGTTCGACTCCTACCGGCTCGCACTTCGGGCGCTTGCGGCGCTGGTCGCCACGCCCTGAGCAATCACGGTCGAGACCGTCGAAGCGCACGCACCACTGCGGGATCCGATCCGGGCCGACCCCGATGCCGAGCCGGTATCCTTGATTGGTCACGTCGGCACGTTCCACGATGCCCGGCAGCCATCCGTCCACGTCCGAGGAGACCCATGGCCACCACCAATGACCTCAAGAACGGCCTGGTGCTCAACATCGACGGCCAGCTCTGGACCGTCGTGGAGTTCCAGCACGTCAAGCCGGGGAAGGGTCCGGCATTCGTGCGGACGAAGCTCAAGAACGTGCTGACCGGCAAGGTCGTCGACCGCACCTTCAACGCGGGCGTCCGCGTCGAGACGGCCAACGTCGACAAGCGGGACATGACCTACCTCTACAAGGACGGCACCGACTACGTCTTCATGGACATGCAGTCCTACGACCAGCTGCACATCGGCTCGGACGTCGTCGGGGATGCGGCCAGGTACCTGCTCGAGAACCAGAACGCGCTGGTCGCCACGCACGACTCGGCGCCGCTCTACGTCGAGCTGCCGGCCTCGGTCGAGCTAGTGATCAGCTACACCGAGCCCGGCCTCCAGGGCGACCGCTCCACCGGCGGCACCAAGCCCGCGACGCTGGAGACCGGCGCGGAGATCCAGGTTCCGCTGTTCGTCGAGCAGGGCACCCGCGTGCGTGTGGACACCCGCGACGGCTCGTACCTCGGTCGCGTGAACTGACGCCCATGACCGCACGCGGCAAGGCCCGCAAACGTGCTCTTGACGTGCTCTACTCTGCTGAGATCCGGGAGGTCTCGCCGGATGTCACGCTCCGTGAGCGCACGCTCGCCGAGGGGGCGCCGGACCGCCCTGACAACCCCTACGTGGCGGAGCTGGTCGAGGGAGTGCAGGCCCATCGCGCGCGGATCGACGAGATCCTGGCAACGTACTCGAGCGGGTGGGCGCTGGACCGGATGCCGGCCGTGGACCGCAACATCCTGCGCATCGCGCTGTTCGAGCTGCTGTGGCGCCCGGATGTCCCTGCGCCAGTGGTCATCGACCAGGCGGTGGAACTGGCACGCCAGCTCTCCACGGACGAGTCGCCGGGCTTCGTGAACGGGATACTGGCGCGGATCCTCGAGCTGCGTGACCGCCTGACCGCCTGAGAGTCCCCCCTCCGGTCGAGCCTGCCCAGACCAGCGCCGGTCGAGCGTGTCGCGCTCCCGCCGGTCGAGCGTGTCGAGACCTGCGCCCAGTCGTCTTCCCGCCGGTCGAGCTTGTCGAGACCAGCGCTCCTCGCGCTCTCGGCCAGGTGGGAGGTCTTGACGGGCTCGAGGGGCGGGCCCTTGGTCTCGACTGGCTCGACCGGCGGGCTCTGGGTCGTGACGGGCTCGAGGGGCGGGCCCTTGGTCTCGACTGGCTCGACCGGCGGGCTCTG
>CAZWXF010000022.1:0-26667 GCA_964638055.1 uncultured Bifidobacteriaceae bacterium
TCACGTCGGCTAGACGAGGGCTGGTGGCTCGTGCCGGGGCGCGCGATTCGCGGCGAAGTGACGCACTGTCGCGGCCGTACACGCGGCTAGACTCGCCGGAAGCGCCAGCGTCCACGTCCCTGCAGGGCCCAGGAGGTCGCAGATGCACACCTTCGCCACCCTCGGCGAACTGCGGAACGGGATCGACAGCTACATCCGCAGGTACAACACCACCAGGGCGGTACTCCAAGATCAACTACTTGAGCCCGATCCAGTTCGAGGTAGCATCAGCCCTGGCCGACCAGGCCGCCTAACCCAGTGTCTACTTCACCTGGGGAACCTCAATCTGACACCGACTTCAACACGGCGTGTTGTTGGGGCTGTTCTCTGTGTTGACCCTGCGGTACATGGGTGACGGAGGCATACAGAATGCGATGCGAGATTGAGTGGTGGACAGGGGGCACAACCAGGATGACGAAGACGGATGTACAGACTCTAGGGGTCGCTGAGGACCTAGGCGAGTGTCTGATATGAGTAGCAAGTTCGTGAGATTGCTCCCTGCAGCCGTGGTCCCGGCTCTGGCCTCAACAGCGGTGTACTTCCCGCTGTTGCTGCAGGACCCGGTGGAGTGGGAACTGAACCACTCGCGCGGCGTGCAGATGCTCTGGCTGGCGGCGCTGTTCCTGGCCGCCCCCACCGCCGCCTGGGTTTACAACTATGTCCGCCCCAGCGCCCGCACCTGGCAGCAGGCAGCCTGGATCGGGCTGCCGCAGGTCCCGCTGGCTGTGGGCCTGCTGCTGCTGGACGTCAAACTCGACGACATGGGCGGCTACTACGTGGGTTACGAACTCGGCATGGCGTACGTCGTTGGAACCACCGCGGCTGTGATCGTTGGGCTGTTCGTTGCCGGGCAGGTGGTCGTAGCGGCCAAAGTCGGGACCAGCGCTTCGAGGACAAAGGTGTTGCCGCCATCGTGAGTGCTCTCGCTCGGGTTTTCGGCCTCGCGATCCTCGCCATCCTCGCGGGGGTCTGACCCGGCGTTCGTTATCTGCGTGTTCCCTAATTGGGACGGGCTTCACGGGCGTTGGCATACTCGCCGCCTGCGTGGCCGCCGTCCTACTCGCGACGCTGACCGCTGCCAGGCTGGCGACCGCGCCAAACCAGGACGGCAAGACCATGGCGGGCACCGATAGCAGTTGCAGGGCATTCGTCGCCCTCTCGGCGCACGAGGATGTTGCGGCGGCGTTCGACCGGACGGCGGCGACGCGCGCCGGTCCCAAATCAGCAGTGGCAAGGCGACAAGCCCCGTCGGGATGTAACCCAGAGGCACTCCCCTGCGGACGACCGGAAGTCGGCGGACCTCCAAGTCACGCCCGCGTCCGCAGGCGAAGTCATCAGACCGGTGACGCAGCTACAACCACGATCTGGCTTGAGGTCGCCGCGCTGGTCGCCATGATCCCCTTAAGCGACCCGAGACGGCAGCGTCACTAATGGGTGCATTCGAAAGCCTGTGCCAGCGCTATGGCGTTAGGCCGCCCAGCAGCCTGCAGCGCTTGATCAATGACTTGGGCCCGTTCCCAGCCGCGCGCCAGGCTTTGGACTCTTTGCGCCTGGATTCTGCCATCGACCGCGGCCGGCGAATGGCGCTTGACGAAGCGGTTGCACTGGTCAATGAGTTGGCGACACCCTGAACGCAGGTGCGCACTGATTGGGCACCTGGTCAGGATCGCTCCACGATGCGCATGTCTTGCTCGCCCGCGAGTCTTCGAGGCAAGGGCCAGATGTAACCCTCTGCCATGTGCAGGGCGATGTCACCGCTCAGCGCGATGCTCGTATGGACTGGAGTTCGGGACAGATCTCGTCGACGATGAAAACCTCTGCTCATTGGGGTGTCGGTAAGGAACGTGTCACCAGCCGCCATCGAAGGGGCGGCTTGACGGCCAGCGGCCCGCTCCCGACCCGGAGCCGACAAGTCCGTTCGCCCAGAGCCCTGGAACCCATCTTTCGGGAGGCCAGCGCCGCCAGCGTCCTTTTGGGCGAAGCGACGCTGGTGAGAGCGAGACGGTCTATGAGGTGGCTGGGTGCTCACGAAACGTCCGACCCCGCAGCCGCCATATCGGTAGCTTCTCCCGGCGCGCGCCGGCCGCGGAGACGACCACGCCAACTTGCGCGCCCACAGTCCTCACCGCGACCGCCGGAGCGGCGTGAACACCCCGACCGCGACCGCGGTCGGAGGGCCCCCGATGTGGGGGTTCCTCTACTCGACCAGGTGAATCCGGCGCTCGAGCGCCTGGGCCGCGGCGTGTTCGACACAGGTTCACTCTCGACATCCTGGAAAGGGAGGCCGCTCGTCCTCGGTGACTCTGGCCTGGACGGCAGGGTCATTGGGAAAGCCGAGTGACGAGGTCCTTCCAACCGAGGGCCAGTCGCTCCTCGAACGTCTCCCCGGGATCCTCGCCATCTTCCGGCGCCGTGTAGAGCAGCAACGGCACGTCCAGAGCCGCGGTGAGTTGCATCGCGAGAATCCCCAGGTCTGGCGCATCGATCCCGATCTGCTGCAGCAGCATCCGAAGGTGCCTCTGAGTCGTCACGGCGGGCGGGCCGAACGGAACTGGTGTGCGCCCGTCCATCGCCGCACGCGCGATCTCGCGGTTCTCCCGCAGGAACTGCAGGCGCGCACGCCCGAACGCGACGAGCCGGTCCAGGGGCTCGGCGCCGGGCCCGAGCGGCGGAGGGCCGGATAGCACCCGCTCCTGGAAGGACCGCTCGCCATCGCCCAGAAGGGCCATGAAGATGCCGGATCGCGTGCCGAACCGACGGAACACCGTCCCCTTGCCCAGACCGGAACGCTCGGCGAGGGCGTCCATGGTGATCCTGTCGATGCCGACGTCGGTCAGCATCTCCCGCGCGGTCGTGATCAGCACCGCCCGGTTCCGGGCGGCATCGGCCCGCTCACTCGTCACGGTTACCTCCTCGTTGCCGCTGCCACTCGCTCAGCCTTGCATCCCACCCTAACCGGGGTAGCCTTCTGTTTAGAAACGGGGTAGAGTCCGGTTGCCAACGAGGAATGAGAGCGCACATGTCCCAGTTCGATGTCCTGCCCGACGAGCAGACGATCACCACGACCGTGTCAGCACTGGAGTCGCACGGCTTCACCGTCGAGGTCGTGGACGACCTCACGATGGCCCGGAAGGCCGTTCTGGCCCACGTCCCGGACGGCGCGAGGGTCTGGAGGAACACGTCGATCACGTTGGACGAGGCCGGCATCTCGGCGGAGATCGACGCCGCTGACGGGCCGTACGAGTCGGTCCGCCTCCAGATGACGGCCCAGAACTTCGCCAGCCGTCAGATGAAGGAGATCGCCGCCGCCCCGGACTACGCACTCGGCAGCGTGCACGCCATCACCGAGGACGGCGAGCTCCTGGTCGGCTCCGCGTCCGGCAGCCAGTTCGCGACCGTGGCCTGGGGGGCCGAGCACGTGGTGCTGGTCGCTGGGCTGCAGAAGGTCGTGCCGGACCTGGAGACCGCACGCCGACGCGTGCGCGAGCACAGCCTGCCGCTGGAGAACTCCCGCACCCTGGAGGCGTACGGGCAGAACAGCCGCCTCAACAAGACCCTCGAGATCTACGGGGAGAGGCCCGGTCGCATCCACGTGGTCCTCATCCGCCAGGTGATCGGCTACTGAGCCGACCGATCGCTGCGATCGAGCTCCACAACCCGTGCGCGAAGAGAAGAGTCGAGGAACAGGTCCATGTCGACGTAGGCGACCCCGCACGATGGTTCAGCCGACCAGTGAACGGGCGCGGCTCGCCGTTCGACCAACGCCCGCTCGTGCCGGGAGAACCCTCGGGAGAGTCGTACGCGGTGGTCGGATCAACCGTCGTCAGGGCGGTGCGTGCGGAGCCAGTCCTCGACGATGTGGACGTACCGCGTGGGCACCTCCATCGGGGACAGGTGTCCGGCCGACTCGAGCACCTCCAGCCGCCAGTCCGGCCGCCTGCTGACGGCGGCCTCCAACGTTCCTCGCTCGACGAGGGGGTCGCGGTCACCCCAGCACAGCAGCGTGGGCACGTCCAGACGGTCCATCGCCGCGAGGGCCGCCTCGGGGTGGACGTACATCGAGTCGAGCGCCGAGGCGAACGCGGCGGCACCGTGGCCCAGGCGCGCAGGGCGTTCGCGCAGCTCACCCATCTGCTCGGCCAGCAGCCCCCTGAGTTCAAGCGAGACCCGTGACAGGTCGCCTCCGGCCGCCGCCAGCCGCGGGGACCCTCGGCCCGGCAGCAGCCGGCGCTGCTTCATCGCGATAAGCGGCCGGCCGGCCAGGCCCGTGGTGACCCGCACCAGGGGTGGCGTTACGGCGACGGCGAACCGGCCGAGGGTCTGCCAGCCGAGCCTCTGGCCAGGGGAGAGGGGGACCGGCAGCGTCGGTGACGTCAGCACCAACCGCGCGACCCTCCCCGGACACTGGGCGGCGGACAGCAGGGCGACCAGGCCGCCGTACGACCAGCCGTGCACGACGATGCGGGGCACGTCGATCGTCCCGACCAGCGCGCACAGGAAGGCGGCACCCGGACCCGCCCTGGTGGCACGACGGTCCGGTGGCCGGGTCTCGCCCAGGACCGCACCGGGCATATCCGGGGCGAGGACCGGACCCAGCTGGCTGAGAGGCTTGATCACGTCGAGCCAGAAGGTGGCACCGGCGGCCATCGGATGGACCAGCAGGTGCAGCGGTGCATCCGCTGCCGCCTCGGGTGCGGCATCGCACGCCAGCGCGTGCACGTCCACTGCCCCCACACTGATGCGCTCGCTGCGGATCCCGGACCAGGGAGGCGCTCGCTCCCCCCAGTCGCGGTAGTGCACGCCCGACAACCTAGCCAGCCGGAGCCCCACGTCGGAGCCCTGGTTCGCATCGTGACCTCGGCCAGCGACTCCTGGACGGGTGCCGCAGGGTCACGAGGTCAGCGGCCAGCATGGGTGGTCGCGACTGAGACACGAGGGTCGCACCTGCCAGTGATCCAGCCCGCCTGCGGTACTGGACCAGCACCGCCTGGAGCGAGCAGACCCACCTCCCCTCAGCCCCAGGTCGCCACGGATTCGGAGACGTGGCAGGGATGCTCACGGAAGGGAACGACACTGGGAAGCGTGTTGATCGTGATGGCCGGGCTTCCCGGTTCCGGGAAGAGCGCCGTTGCCGCGGGGGTTGCTCGGGCGCTGGGCTGTGCTCTGTTGTCCGTCGATCCCATCGAGGCCGCGATGTGGCGCGCGGGCATCGATCGCGACCAGCCCACCGATCTGGCGGCCATCGAGCGCCGCAACGGGTTCATCGGTTGGGACGATGACCGTATGCGCGTCGACACGATGCGACCGCTTGCGGAGAACGTAGCGATCGTCCTGGAGTACCTCCGGCGCATGAGGGACCGGTCAGCTTTCTGACTGCGGCGAGCCCGCGATCCACCGTCTTCCGGGTGAGCCGGGACGGTGGCTGGAGCCTGGTAGCGCCGTGACCGACACCCTGGGCGAAGGCGATCAGGTCGACCTCATGGCGCTCGACGTCCCAGCAACCGGATGTGTGTCGGGCTGGGCTGCCTCAGCGACCTGCTCGGCCGTCAGATCGAGGAGACCAGGACTCTCGCCGATGCCGCACGACCACGACTTGCGACGGGATGCTCCAAGTGTACTCTGACTCTGATAACCGACTCAGAGTATTCGCCTGAGAGTAGATGTCGTTGTCCAACCGGAGGCCGTCGAACCCCCTCGCGCTGGCCGTGCTGACGTTGCTGGCGGAGCAGCCGATGCATCCCTACGAGATGTCGGCGACGCTCAAGCACCGCAGCAAGGAGCAGAGCATCCGCCTGAACTACGGATCGCTCTACGCCGTGGTCGAGTCGCTGGGCAAGCGCGGCCTGATCGAAGTCGCCGACATCCGTCGGGAGGGGAACAGGCCCGAGCGCACCGTCTACCAGATCACCTCGTCGGGTCGGGCCCTCATGGTGGAGTGGCTCAGCGAGCTGCTGTCGACTCCAGCCCAGGACTTCCCGCAGTTCGAAGCTGCACTGTCGCTCATGCTGACGCTCCCGCCCGACGCCGTGCTCGGGCTGTTGCGGCAGCGGCGCGAGCGGCTGAAGGCACACCGGGACGACGTCGGCCGCATGGTGCAGGGCGCCGCCGCCACCGGGATGCCCCGGCTGTTCCTGGTCGAGCACGACTACGAGCTCGCCATGCTCGATGCCGAGCTGGCGTTCGTCGCGGACCTGATCGACCAGCTGGGCGAGGGCACCTATGACGGCATCGACCTGTGGCGCCGCACGGTCGAGCTGAACGCGATCGAAGGACCCCATCCACCGGTGCTGGAAGTGCTGCGCGAAGAGTTCCCGGGTCGGTTCGCGTGGCTCGAGAACGTCGGAGAGCCGATGAGCGCGACGACCGAGGAGGGAGGCCCGACGACCGAGCATCCATGACAGCGACCGTCGGAGCAGTGCGGCAACACCGCCCCGACGGTCAGTGAAACGTCCGAGCCAACCCGCTGCGGGGCCGAGACCCGACACGTCGCACTGTCAAGGTTACGTCCCCTCGGTCGGCGGCTGCTTCGATCCACCGAGGAGACCTCGATGTCCGCATCTCCCGCGCCCGATCCCGGAGCGCAGCCCCACGGCAGCGGCGCCATCGCTGCCATCGACCTCACCCGCACCTACGGGTCGGGCGTCAAGGCCGTGCACGCCCTCACCGGGCTCACCCTGACCGTCCCAGACGGCGTCATCTTCGGCCTGCTCGGCCCGAACGGCGCCGGCAAGTCCACCACCATGCGCATCCTGACCACGCTGACGTCTGCCAGCTCCGGTTCGGCACGAGTCGCCGGCTACGACGTGGCCAGCCAGCCCGATCAGGTCCGGCGCGTCATCGGCTACGTACCCCAGAGACCGGGGTTCGACCCTGCCGCGACCGGCCGCGAGAACCTGGTGCTCCAGGCACGCATCTACGGGATGCCCCACCACGTGGCCGTCCGCCGAGCCGACGAGCTGCTCGACCGGTTCCAGCTGGCCGACGCCGCCCTCCGGATCACCACGACCTGGTCCGGCGGCATGCAGCGCAAGCTCGACATCGCGATGGGCATCATCCATCGGCCGCGGGTGCTCTTCCTGGACGAGCCGACCGCAGGCCTGGATCCCGAGGCCCGTGCCAGCATCTGGGGCGAGATCACCCGGATGCGCGGGGAGGGCATGACCATCCTGCTGACCACGCACTACCTCGAGGAAGCCGACCAGCTCGCCCAGCAGATCGCGATCGTGGACCGGGGCGCGGTCGTGGCGAGCGGCAGCCCCCAGGAGCTCAAGGCGGGCCTGAACCACGACACGATCGTCGTCGACGTCGCCGACCCGCACGACGCCGAGCGCGCGGGGCGCGTGCTGGGCACCACACCGGGCGTGACCGCGGACCCGACCATCGACGGCTCGACCGTGCGGATGTCCGTGGCCGACGGAGCTGCCGCGACGCCCGGTGCGCTGTCCGCGCTCACGCGCGACGACATCGCGCTGGCATCCCTGACGCTGGCGCGACCGTCCCTGGATGACGTGTACCTGCGCTACGCCGGCCGGTCCTTCCGGGCCGCGGACGAGGCCGGGGCGAAGGAGGTGGCGTGATGGCCACGGCAGTGAGCCAGTCCGGACTGATCACGGGCCGCTACATGCGGCTGCTCCGACGCCAACCCGCCTACGTCGTGTTCACGTTGGTGCAGCCCCTGGTCTGGCTGCTGCTGTTCAGCCAGCTGTTCACCAGCGTCGCCGAGCTGCCCGGCTTCGAGGGCGAGACCTACATCACCTACCTCACGCCCGGCATCGTCGTCATGACCTCGGTCATGACAGCGACCTGGGCCGGCACGTCGTTCATCGACGACATGCAGCGAGGGGTGATGGACCGGATGCTCACCTCGCCCCTGCACCGCTCGGCCCTGGTCGTCGGCAACCTCGCCTACCACGCGGTCATCACCGCCGCGCAGTCACTGCTCGTCCTCGCGGTCGGGTGGCTCCTGGGGGCGCGGTTCGAGGGTGGGATCGGCGGCATCGCCATGGTCGTGGTGCTCGCGGTGCTGCTGTCGATCTCGTTCGTGGCGATGTCCTGCGGGATGGCACTGGCGATACGCTCACAGGACGCGCTGATCGGGATGTCCCAGGTCCTGGTCCTGCCGCTGGTGTTCCTGTCCTCCCTCCTCATGCCCGCCGATCTCCTGCCCGATTGGATGCAGAGCGTGGCCCGGTTCAACCCGATCGACTGGGCCGCAGTCGCCAGTCGAGAAGCGCTCGGACTCCACCCCGACTGGGCCACCCTGGGTTGGCTGACCGCCCTGCTCGCCGCGCTGGGGCTCGTGATGTCAGTCCTCGCGGTGCGGTCGTTCGGCACGTACCGCAGGAACGTATGACCCCGCCGGTGGAGAGGCGCCCGCGTGAGGGGTGCCACTCCACGGGTCCGCTCGCGCGCGGATCGTCGTGGAGCGCTGTCCGGGCGAGGGCACGCTGCGCCTGGACGATAATCGAACCTGGCCCGTGACGTCGGTGGGCGCAGGCGGAGACGGTCCGGGCGGAGGCAGGTGAGCGGATGACCTCGTCGGCGGATCTGGCGCGACTGGCCAGATGGCAGCGGGCAGGTGGCACGTGGCAGGTGGTGCGGCGCTCATCGGACGATCTGGTCATCGCGCTGTGCCGCTGTGACGGGGGCGAGGAGGCCGACCGGTTCACGTCGCGGGAGCCCGACCTGATCGCCCACGTCGGCCCCCGTTCCAGCAGCGAGGAGCCGGGACCGGGCTCGTGAGCGCGAGGGCCGGGCGCCTCAGGCGTCGTCGGCGCCGATCGCGGGGGCGGGGGCCGCGGCTGCGTTGTACTCCTCCAGCCGCCACCTCGTGATCGCCTCCCCGCCCGGCTCGGCGGGCAGCCGGAGCTGGCTCAGGACGCTCCAGGCGCAGTTGCTGATGACTCCCAGGGCGCTCCACTGCTCGGGCGCCAGGCCCAGGAGGCCGCCGATCCCGCCGCGAATGGCTCCGCCGTGGCTGACCACCACCAGCGTGCCCCCGGGCTCCAGGTCGGCCAAGTTCCTGTTCACGCACGCAATGACCCGGGCGACGACCTCGGTGCGGGACTCGCCTGCGGGGGGCCGGACGTCGTGACCGGCGACCCAGGCGCGGAAGGTCTCGCCGTGCGAGGCGATGATCTCATCGCGGGTCAGGCCCTCCCAGTCCCCGCCGTTGGTCTCGCGCAGGTCTGCCTCACGCAGGACCGGGAGCCCGGTCATGGTCCCCAGGACCTCGGCGGTCACGTACGCCCGGGCCAGGTCGCTGGCCACGATCGCGGTCGGGCTCATCGCGGCCAGCGCGGGGGCGGCGGCCTGCGCCTGGGCGAGGCCGACATCATCGAGGGCCACGTCCATCGCCCCCTGGAAGCGATTCGCCAGGTTCCACGGGGTCCGGCCGTGCCGCCAGAAGACCACCCGACGCCGGGGGGTCGCGTTCCACCCGCTCACCGCGGCGCCATCTTCGGCAGGTATACCTCGGCCGGCAGCTCGATGACCGGGCAGTCGCTCCACAGCCGCTCCAGCGCGTAGTGGAAGCGCTCCTCGGTCTGCTGCACGTGGACCACGATGTCGTTGTAGTCCAGCAGGACCCACCGCCCGTCTCGCTCCCCCTCGCGACGCAGCGGCTTGGCCCCTTCCTTGAGCAGGGCCTCCTCGATGCCGTCCACGACCGCCTTGACGGCGCGGTCGTTCGCAGCGGAGCAGAGCAGGAAGACATCGGTGAGGACCAGGTGGTTGCTCACGTCGATGGCGACGATGTCCTCGGCCTGCTTCTGGGATGCGGCCAGCGCGGCAGCCGCGGCAAGGCTCACGGCTCGGGGATCGGCGGTCACGCGGTCGAGCCTACAGTCGTGCGTGCCGCCGGTGACCGGGCGAAGTCCTCGCCGAGCAGCACGAGCGCCTCACCTGGGACCTGGGTGGGGGTGCTGACCTCGACGGTGACGCTGGGCAGGCGCAGGGCGTCGCCGATCAGCTCTCCGAGAGCCATCGACGCGGAGCTGTCGTCGGGGACAAGGATCCTCGTGTTCATGAGGCCCAGCTGTGCGGCGTTGCCCACATTGATGTAGACCATGCCGGCGCGGACCAGCCGCTCCCGTGCCTGCGCCCCCAGTCCAGCCCTCCCGACCGCGTTGCTGACCTGGACCCGCGGCTTGGCGTCGTCGGGATCGAGCCGGGCGTCGTCCAGCAGGTCGTCCACGACCTGGTCGGCCCCGGCGAGGTCCAGGCGGACGATCGCAAGGGGGGAGTCCTGGATGGCGGTCGTGGGCACCTCGCGCACCGTGGACTGCAGGATTCCCGGCTTGAGGCGGAGCAGCAGGTCGGCTGTCGTCGAGGTCGTGGCCGTGGTGCGGGCTGAGCCGCCCAGCGAGGTGAGCATCTGCTCGACGCGCAGCTGATCCGACGGCAGAGTAGCGATCGTCTGGCTCATCACCGCGCTGAACCGCGCCAGCCGGGCCGACTCGGGCTCGTCAGGCAGCCACATGAGTGCGTATGCGGCAGCCTGTGTGCCGCTCAGCTCCGAGGTTCCCACGGGTACGACGACGCGCTTCTCGCCGGTGCCGGGATCCGTGGCGGTGACCTGCCGGTCGACGGTCACGGTGATGCCGCCGACGAAGTCGACCATTCCCACGAGGGCGAGTCGGCCCAGGCTCAGGGTCCCGTCGACGCGCACGACCAACAGGTCGGACAGGGCCTGCTGCGAGGCCGCTCGGTTGCGCAGAGTGGCCGTTTGGGTCAGCGGCATCTGACCGGACGAGGGAACGTCGACCATGAGCCGGGAGGGCACCAGCACCTGCGCCGTGGCGGACGATCCGCCCGCGGCGGCGATCATGTTGTCCGCCGCGAGATCGCCGGTCGTGCGGACCTGGATCAACAGCGTTCCCTGGCTGCGCACATCCGTCGCCGTCGCCGTCGGCTGCGGCTGGGGGGCCTCGGGGCCGCGCGCGGTGGCGACCAGTGTCACGGCCAGGACCGCGGTCAGGGCGCACAGCGCCCGCCACGTCGTGGCCGAGGTCAGGATGGCCAGGCCGCGGCTCCCACGGCTGCCTGCGCTTCCCTCGGGACGTGTCATGCCGGGGCCAGGTACAGCCCGGTCTTCGCGATGAACCGCTCGACAGCAACGGGCACGAGGTATGAGATGGGGCGCCCGGACCGCACCCGTGCCCGGCAGTCGGTCGAGCTGATGGCCAGGGCGGGGACCGAGACGATCGTGGCCGAGCCGGGTGGCAGCCGCGTGGCGTCGGGCATGTGGCCGGGTCGGGTCACGCCGACCAGGTGGGCCAGCTCGAGGACACGTGCGGGGTCCCGCCAGGTCAGGATGGCCGTCAGGACGTCCGCGCCAGTGATGAACATCAGCTCAGCGGCCGGGAAGTGCCGGTGGAGGTCGGTCAACGTGTCCACGGCATACGTCGGGCCGGGACGGTCGATGTCGACCCGGCTGACGTCGAACCGCGCGTCCTCGGCCGTGGCCACCGCCGTCATCAGGTAGCGCGTCTCTCTGTCGGTGAGGTCGGCCCGCTCCTTCTGCCACGGCAGGCCCGTGGGCACGAAGACGACGCGGTCGAGCCCGAACTCGTGGGCCACTTCGCTGGCAGCGGCGAGGTGGCCAAGATGGATCGGGTCGAAGGTCCCCCCCATCACTCCGATGCGCTGCGCCACGAGGGGCGACTCAGCGGTTCGGGTCGAAGCGTGTCACGACGAAGAGCGCCACCAGCAGCAGGGCGAGCGTGACGGCGCCGAAGACCCACGGGGGAACGGTCTCGGACTCGTGGGAAGCCTCCTCAGCGAGGCGGATCAGGGCGTGCATGGACGTCTCCCGTCTTCGGCTGAACGGACCCTAGCGGAGTGCCACGGGGGGTCGATCACATCAGGTTCTGATGTGCCCGTCGCCGGTCACGATGTAGGTCGTGGACGTGAGCTCGGCCAGCCCCATGGGGCCCCGCGCGTGGAGCTTCTGCGTGGAGATGCCGATCTCGGCGCCGAATCCGAACTCGGCGCCATCGGTGAACCGGGTGGAGGCATTGACCATGATCGCGGCGGAGTCGACCGCGGCGGTGAACCGTCGGGCGGCCCCGAGGTCCTCGGTCACGATGGCCTCAGTGTGCCCGGTGGACCACCTGCGGATGTGGTCGATCGCGTCGTCCAGGGAGTCCACGACCCGGGCGGCCAGATCCAGGGAGAGGTACTCGTCGGCCCAGTCGGCGTCCTTGGCCCACAGGAAGGTGATCCCTGCCTCTCGGGCGAACGGCTCGATCGACTCGTCGCCGTGCAGCGTCACCCCGTGCCTGGCCAGCTCAGCCAGGGCATCGGGCAGGAACCGTGTGGCGACCGACCGATGCACGAGCAGGGTCTCGGCCGTGTTGCAGACGCTCGTGCGCTGGGTCTTGGCGTTCACGGTGATGCTCACGGCCTTGGCCAGGTCCGCGGCGCTGTCGATGTAGACGTGGCAGTTGCCCACGCCGGTCTCGATCACAGGGACGGTGGAGCCGTCGACGACCGAGCGGATCAGTCCCGCACCACCGCGCGGAATCAGCACGTCCACCAGGCCTCGCGCGGTCATCAGGGTCCTGACCGATTCCCGCGTTCGACCCGGAACGAGCTGGACGGCGTCGACGGGAAGCGCAGTCCCTGCCAGGGCGTCGCGCATGACCGCCACGAGGGCCGTGTTCGACTCATAGGCTGAGGCGCTGCCGCGCAGCAGCGCCGCGTTCCCGCTCTTGAGGCACAGCCCGGCGGCGTCGACCGTGACATTCGGCCTGGCCTCGTAGACCATCGCGACCACTCCGAGGGGCACGCGGATCTGGCGGATCTCCAGGCCGTTGGGCTGGGTCCAGCCCCGCACGACCTCACCGACCGGATCGGGCAGGTCCGCGACCCCGGCCAGGGCCTCGGCGATGTCCGCGAGCCGCTGGGGGGTCAGGGTCAATCGGTCGATGATCCCCTCGGGGGTATCGACGGCGCGCGCTGCTTCGACATCCCGGGCGTTGGCGGCCAGGATCTCGCCGGCCCGCTCACCCAGGGCCCGGGACATGGCCAGCAGGGCGTGGTCCTTCTGCTCGCGACGAAGTGTGCGCAGGTGAGCCGAGGCCTCACGGGCCCGGCTCGCGACACGAAGAACGTCCAGATCGTCATCCGACATGGCGCAACGATATCCCGTGCGATGATACGCGTTTCCGGATTATCCGACTCTGGCACCTGCGCACACTGAGCGACAGGCGCGAAAGCTCCCATACATTGCGGCCAGCCTTCGATGGGAGCCGCAATGCCCGCCAGACCCCGGCCGGTCCTGAGCATCGTCATCGTCTCGGCGATGCTGATGTCCGTGGTCGCGGCTCTGGCCGCCCTGTCCCCAGCCGACCCGTCACGCGCTGCGGAGCAGGCCCCCTCGCCGACAGCGCCGCCGACAGCTTCGAGCACGTCCGCAACTGCCACTGCGACGGCGTCGGCGAGTCCCAGCCAGGCGGCCAGGGCGACCGCACCCGCCACTCCTGCTGCATCGTCGAGCTATCCCGCTGCGTCCACGGCGACCGCACCGGCCCCTCCACCGAGTGACCCCGCCCCGACGAGCCCGGCATCCTCGAGCGCGACCCTGACGAGCCCGACCCCGGCGAGCCCGGGGCCAGCCACCGCACACGCCAGCCCGACCGGAAGCCCCACCGGGAGCGCCCCCGCAGCTCCGGTGACGACAGGTCCCGCCACCCCGGCGCCCACTCCCGCACCCGTCGCGCCACAGTTGGTCCCACCTACGAGCTCCACGGCGGTTCCTCCCACCAGCACGGCGACCGTGGTGCCCCAGGCGGTCCCCACACCAAGCCCGAGCGCGAGCACGACGGTCATCAACGTGAGGGTCCGGGGTGCCCGGCCGGCAGCCGGTGGCGACCCGGGGCCACTGGCTGGGGTTCGCCTCCGACTGGCCACCGACACTGCTCAGGGCAACTTCGGGTCACCGTTGGATCTGGTGGCGAACCCATGGGCCCAGTGCTCCCAGTCCGGCCACGTCTCGGACGCCGCTGGGGACTGCTCGTTCATCGTGCCGAACACGCAGACCGGCGGCACGAACAACGGCAGGCGCTTCTGGGTGTTCCACGACGGGCAGTCGTCCAGCTCGCCGTCGGGATGGTTCGCGGTGAACACGCTGCGGACGGCTGCGCTCGACGGGGGCAGTGCAGGCGCGACCCCCTATCGTTTCCGGACTCCGGCCATGGTCCCCGGCAGCACGTTCACATCTGGGTCGGGCGGCTTCATGGGCGATGCGTCGGGCAACAACGCCACCGATTCGAGCGGGCTCTGGCAGCAGTCCCGGAACAACCCGTCGGTCCCCGTGAAGTGCGGGCTGAAGGTTGCCCTGGTGCTCGACCTCTCAGGCTCCATCGACAGCGGTGAGTTCACCCAGCTCAAGGACGCTGCGAACGCATTCGTCACCGCTTTGACGGGCACGCCCTCAGCCGTGGCCGTGTACACGTTCGCCTCCAGCGCGCCAGCCACGGGAAACACGACTCTCCCTCTGACATCCGTGGTGTCCGCGGACGAGGCAGGTCCCGTCCACACGAAGATCAACAAGCTGGTGAAGCCCGGCAACCCCAACTACTACACCAACTGGGACCGCGGGCTCCTCCAGGTGGCGCAGTCGGCCGAGACCTACGACTCAGTGCTCTTCGTCACCGATGGCAACCCGACCGTCTTCGGCGAGGCAAGCGCCGTGAGCACCCGGTTCCTGGAGATCGAGCACGGCATCTTCTCCGCGAACGCCGTGAAGACCAAGGGGTCGAAGGTGATCGGCGTGGGCGTCGGCCTGGGCACCGGCTCCGCCGCCGCCGCGAACCTCCAGGCAGTGACCGGTCCCGACGAGGACGACGACTACTTCCGGGTCGACAACTTCGCGGAGCTGGGCAGCAACCTGCGTGAGCTGGCCCTCGCCGGATGCACCGCAACGGTCACCGTCGTCAAGCGTGAGATCCCCCAGGACGGCGGCATCGGCGATTCGGTCCCGGCGGGTGGCTGGACGTTCCACTCGAGCGCAGCTGCGCCGACCACGATCACGCCGGCGCAGGCCACAACCCCAGGCGCCGGAGCCCCCGTCGGCACCCCCATCGGCGCCGTCAACTTCTCGGTGGGTCTCTCAGGAGCAGATTCGGCAGCGGTCACCTTCACCGAGGATCCGCGAGACGGGTTCTCCCTCTTCCCGGTATCGGGCAGGAACGCGGTCTGCACGAGGCTGGACGGACTCTCTCCCCCTCCGAACGTCAGGAACGTGGCAAGCGGCTTCACCGTCGACGCCCTACGCGTCAGTGGGCTCACGTGCACTGTCTACAACCAGCCGCACCCGACCGTCACCTTGGTCAAGTCCTGGGTGAACGGCGCCTCAGGTGACCGCTCTGCCCTGACGGTCGCCGGCGGCTCAGGCGCGACCAGCACGTCCACCGCGAGTGGTGCCAATGGCACCCAGACCGACACCGCACATGCGGCAACGGCCACGGTGGCTCCGGGAACTGCCGTGAGAGTCACCGAGGTCCTGAATGCGGACAACCTCGGCGGCTACACGAGCGCCCTGTCGTGCACCAACGGCATCACGCCCAACGGTTCGGGGCAGTTCACGATGCCGGCGACGTCGGTGACGTGCACGTTCACCAACACCCGGACCTCCGCGAACCTGATCCTTCAGAAGTCGTGGGTCAATTCACTCAGTGGCGACACGGCGGTCCTGAGCGTCACAGGCTCCACCAACGGATCGGCCACGTCGACGGCGCCGGCAGCACCCGCGACGGGCAACCGCGTCTCGGTCGCCGTTCGTTCCGGTGAGACCGTGACCCTCGCGGAGGCTTTCGGGGCTGGCAACCGGGGCGCGTACTCCCGGAACCTCGTCTGCACCCAACCCGGTCTGAGCTACACGGCGGATGCGCTCACCGGCACCTATGCGATGCCCGCGACGCCGGTCGCCGTCACCTGCACGTTCACGAACACGCTGCGTGTGGCCGCGCTGTCCATCGACAAGACCGTGGTCAACGTCGGTGGCTACTCGCCGCTGCCGACCTTCACGGTCGATGTGACGTGCCGCATCGGTGGCACCACCGTGGCCAGCGCGTCCGACCTCGCCATCCAGCCCGGCACGCCGGCGGTCGTCAGCAACGTGCCCGTGGGCGCGGTGTGCACGGTCACGGAGGATGCGCTGACCGACCCTCCGGGCTGGGCATGGTCCGACCCGGTCTTCGACCCCGCAAACGAAGGCAGCACCGCCGGCGAGGTGACTCTCACTGTCGGCGGCCCGAACGGCGTCTCGGTGACAAACGAGATCCTCGAGCTGCCCCGGCCTTCGATCGACCTGGTGAAGTCGGTGACGTCCGGTTCCGGGTTCGACTCGGTGGGTGATGTCATCACGTACTCGCTCGTCGCGACGAACACCGGCAACGTCCCGCTGACGAATGTGTCGATCAGCGACCCGAAGCTCGGCGCCCTGACGTGCAACCCCGTGCAACCTGTGACGCTGGCGCCGTTCGCGACCCTGACGTGCACGGGCACGTACACGGTGGTCCAAGCGGATATGAACGCAGGTCAGGTTGGCAACACTGCGACGGCCACAGGCACCCCGCCAACCGGGGGGAACGTGACTGACACCGACGACGCGACGGTGCCCGGCGTGCAGGCTACGGGGATCGATCTGGCGAAGAAGGCCACGCAGGTGAGCTTCGACGCTGCTGACGACGTGATCGACTACACCCTGGTCGCGACCAACACGGGCACGGTGACCCTCACGGATGTAACGATCCGCGACTCGAGGCTCGCCGACCTGGCATGCACCCCGGCGCAGCCGGCGACGCTGGCGCCTCAGGCGACGCTGTCGTGCACCGGCAGCTACACCGTGGTCCAGGCGGATCTCGAGGCAGGTTCGGTCCAGAACACCGCGACAGTCATGGGATCGCCGCCGACGGGGCCGGATGTCACCGACGAGAGCACGCTGATCGTGCCCGGCGTCCAGACCCCCGGGATCGACCTGGTGAAGACTGTCACTGCCGGATCGGGGTTCGACTCGGTCGGTGATGAGATCACCTATGGGCTGGTGGCGCGGAACTCGGGCAACGTCACGCTCACGGATGTGTCGATCAGCGACCCGCGGCTCGGGGATCTGGCGTGCACTCCGGCGCAGCCGGCCACGCTGGCGCCTCAGGCGACCCTGTCGTGCATCGGCAGCTACATCGTGGTCCAGGCGGACCTCGAGGCCGGTTCGGTGCCCAACACCGCGATGGTCACGGGGAAGCCGCCGAGCGGACCGGATGTCACCGATGAGAGCTCGGTGACGGTGCCCGGCGTCCAGACCCCGGGGATCGATCTGGTCAAGCTCGCGACATCGGACTCTGGGTTCGACGCTGTCGGTGACGTCATCGAGTACTCCCTCGTCGCAAGGAACATCGGCACGGTGACCTTGACCGGTGTCACGATCACTGATCCGAGGCTCGGGGATCTGACCTGCACGCCGACGCAGCCGACGACGCTGGTGCCTCAGGCGACCCTGTCGTGCATCGGCTCCTACGAGGTGACCCAGGCCGACCTGGACGCAGGGGAGGTGCTGAACACCGCCTCGGTGACCGGAGCCCCGCCGACCGGCGGACCGGCGACCGACACTGATGAGGAGGACGTGCAAGGTGCCCAGAACCCGCTGATCGATCTCGAGAAGTCGGTCACCACTGGGGCGGGGTTCGACTCGGTGGGTGATGTGATCACCTATTCGCTGGTGGCGACGAACACGGGCAACCTGACGTTGACCGAGGTCTCGATCAGCGATCCGAAGCTTGGCGACCTCTCGTGTGATCCCCTGCAGCCGGCGACCCTTGCACCGGAGGCGACGCTGACGTGCACCGGTTCGTACACGGTGGTCCAGGCGGACCTCGAGGCAGGTTCGGTGCCGAACACGGCGACCGTCACGGGCACTCCGCCGAGCGGGGACGATGTCACCGACGAGAGCACGGTGAGCGTGCCCGGTGACCAGAACCCGCTGATCGAGGTCGTGAAGTCGGTCACCTCTGGTGCGGGGTTCGACCTGGTGGGTGATGTGATCACGTATTCGCTGGTGGCGACGAACAGGGGCAACGTGACGTTGACCGATGTGTCGATCAGCGACGCGAAGCTCGGAGACCTGACGTGCACGCCGACGCAGCCGGTGACCCTTGTGCCTCAGGCGACCCTGTCCTGCACCGGGTCCTACGAGGTGACTCAGGCCGATCTCGATGGAGGGCTGGTGGAGAACGTCGCGTCGGTGAGCGGCACGCCGCCGAGCGGTCCGGATGTCGTCGACACTGACGACGAGACCGTGCCAGGAGCCGCGAATCCAGGGATCGAGCTGGTGAAGACGGCCACTCAGGACAGCTTCGACTCTGCCGGTGATGTGATCGAGTACACGCTGGTGGCGACGAACACGGGCAACGTGACGTTGACCGAGGTGTCGATCAGCGACTCGAGGCTCGGGGATCTGGAGTGCACTCCGGCGCAGCCGGCCACCCTGGCGCCCCAGGCGACCCTGTCGTGCACCGGCAGCTACAGCGTGGTCCAGGCGGACCTCGAGGCCGGTTCGGCCCTGAACACGGCGACCGTCACGGGCACCCCGCCGACCGGGCAGGATGTCACCGACGACAGCACGGTGACCGTGCCCGGCGATCAGAACCCGCTGGTCGAGCTCGTGAAGTCGGCGGCGGAAGCCGAGTACGACGCGGTCGGCGACGTCATCCCCTACACCTTGACGGCGAGGAACGCTGGCAACGTGACCCTGACCGGGGTGACGATCACGGACGCGAGGCTGGGTGCGCTGACGTGTGAGCCGGCGCAGCCGGCGACCCTGGCCCCGGATGATGAGCTGGTCTGCAGCGGCACCTACACGGTGGACCAGGGCGATCTGGATGCCGGCAACGTGGAGAACACCGGGTCGGTGACGGGGAACCCGCCCACGGGTGATCCGGTGACGGGGACCGACAGTGAGACGGTCCCGGGTGTGCAGGACCCGGGGATCGAGCTGGTGAAGACGGCTGCCGAGGCAGATTTCGACGCGGTCGGGGATGTTCTGCACTACACGTTGACGGCGACGAACACCGGGGATGTGACCCTGACCGGGGTGACGATCACGGACGCGAGGCTGGGTGGGCTGACGTGTGTCCCGGCGCAGCCGGCGACGCTGGCCCCGGGGGCGGCGTTGGAGTGCTCGGGCTCGTACACGGTGGTCCAGGACGACCTGGACGAGGGTGAGGTGGTGAACAACGCCTCGGTGACCGGGACACCGCCGACAGGCGACCCCGTGACCGACACTGACGACGCGACGGTCCCCGGTCTCCAGGACCCGGGCATCGAGCTGGTGAAGACCGTCGGTCAGGCGTCCTTCGACGCAGCCGGTGATGTGCTCACGTACACGTTGACGGCGACCAACACCGGGGATGTGACCCTGACGGGAGTGACGATCACGGACGCGAGGCTGGGTGCGCTGACGTGTGTCCCGGCGCAGCCGGCGACGCTGGCCCCGGGTGCGGCGTTGGCGTGCTCGGGCTCGTACACGGTCCTCCAGGGCGATGTGGACGCGGGCTCGGTGCTCAACACCGGGTCGGTGACGGGGAACCCGCCCACGGGTGATCCGGTGACGGGGACCGACAGTGAGACGGTCCCGGGTGTGCAGGACCCGGGGATCGAGCTGGTGAAGACGGCTGCCGAGGCAGATTTCGACGCGGTCGGGGATGTGCTGCACTACACGTTGACGGCGACGAACACCGGGGATGTGACCCTGACCGAGGTGACGATCACGGACGCGAAGCTGGGTGCGCTGACGTGTGCACCGACGCAGCCGGCGACTCTGGCTCCGGATGATGAGCTGGTCTGCAACGGCACCTACACGGTCGTCCAGGGCGATCTGGATGTGGGCAACGTGGCGAACACGGCGTCGGTGACGGCCACCCCGCCGACGGGGGATCCGGTGACCGACACCGCCGAGGCGGACGTTCCGGCCGATCCCAACCCGGAGATCGGGTTGGTGAAGGTGGCCACGGAGTCGTCCTTCGACGCGGTGGGGGACGTGCTGCACTACACGCTGACGGCGACGAACACGGGCAACGTGACGCTGAGCGGTGTGACCATCACCGACGACAGGGCGGCGACGCTGACGTGCGTCCCGACCCAGCCGGCGACGCTGGCCCCGAGGGCGGCGTTGGAGTGCTCGGGCTCGTACACGGTGGTCCAGGACGACCTGGACGAGGGTGAGGTGGTGAACAACGCCTCGGTGACCGGGACACCGCCGACAGGCGACCCCGTGACCGACGCCGACGAAGCGACGGTCCCCGGTCTCCAGGACCCGGACATCGAGCTGGTGAAGACCGTCGCGCAGGAGACGTTCAGCCAGGTCGGTGACGTGCTGGACTACGAGCTGGTTGCGACCAACACCGGCGACGTGACCCTGACCGACGTCCTCATCACTGACGACGTGGCCGAGCCGCTCGCCTGCACCCCCGCCCAGCCAGCGACCCTGGCCCCGGGCGCCGTGCTGACCTGCACGGGCACGTACACGGTCGTCGCGGCCGACCTGACCGACAAGCAGGTCGTCAACACGGCGAACGTGACCGGGACCCCACCGAGCGGTCCGCCGGTCACGGACACCGGCACGGCCACGGTCTACATGACGGCTACGTTCACCGTGGTCAAGGTGGCCACCTCGTTCCCGAACCTGCCCGACCACGAGACGCCCGACTTCCCGTTCCAGTGGTCGTTCGGGACGGGCGGAACCGCGCCGGACTTCACCCTGAAGGGCTGGCAGCGGGAGGTCGACGACAGCCCGCCTGCGACGACGAGGACCACGCAGGCGGACATCTCCATGGGCGTCGATGGTGGGGACGTCTGGGTGGAGGAGATGGTGGGCTCGACGTACATGCCCCAGTACTGGGAGCTCGTGACCGATCCCGACTCTGGCGATCGACTGCGCTGCACGGATGCCGCTGGCGCCGAGGTGCCGCTCGTCGAGGCCCAGAATGCCGCCCGCACCACGGTGCACCTGAACCGTGGCGATGACGTCACCTGCGTCTTCAGCAACCGGTTCGACGCACAGGTCGGCATCGTGCTCGAGAAGACCGTCACACCGACGGTCGTCATCGAGGGCAATCAGGCGAGCTACACGATCAAGCTGACCAACAGCGGGAATGTTCCGATCAGCCTGCGCGACCGGGCCTTCCTGGACGCCATCTCCGACGACAAGTGCAGCGATCTGACGTTCGACCAGGCCGAGAGCGAGAAGCCGGAGAACGACAGGGACGGCGACCTGCGCACGCTGGCGCCGGCCGTTCCGGCCGTCGGCGGCAATCCCGCCCAGACAGCGGATTCGTGGTTCTTCCGGTGCGTCGGGGCCAACCTGCAGGCACCGAGTGACGGTTCGGGCGCGATCGTGAACACGGCGACCGGAGGTGTCCCCAACCCGCTGGCAGCCGATCCGGACGACCCGGCCAATGACCTGACCGACGACGCCTCAGCCGAGGTCCAGGTCCTCGTGCCCAAGATCGCGCTGACCAAGGCGGTCGACAAGGCGATCATCAATCCCGGTGATCAGGTCACCTTCACCTACCACGCCACCAATGTTGGTGAGGTCCCGCTGGCGGTCGATCCGGACACAAGGCTCGTCGACGACAGGTGCTCCCCGGTGACCTACGTCTCCGGTGACGACGGCGACGAGTTGCTCGAGGCCGGTGAGGACTGGCTGTTCACGTGCACGCAGATCCTCCACGAGGCGACCCGGAACACCGCGACCGTCACGGGAATCCCCACCCTCCACGACGAGGAGAGCGGGACCACCCAGACCGCAGCCGAGGTCTCCGCGACCGCCGTAGCCCAGGTGGAGCTGGCGGGAGGCGGCGCCGCCGCGGGCGCCAGCGGCATCAGGATGGAGAAGTCGGCGTCGTCGAACAGCGTCGACCCGGGCGATGAGGTGACGTTCACCTACGAGGTCAGCAACAACGGCGACGGCCCGCTGACGAACATCGACGTCACGGACGACAAGTGCTCACCGGTGGAGTTCGAGTCCGGCGACGACGATGGCGACAGCATGCTCGACGTCGGTGAGACCTGGGAGTACACGTGCACCCACACCCTTTCGAGGACGACGACCAACGAGGGGACCGCCACGGGCGAGGACGAGTCCGGGCGCTCCGTGACCGACTCCGACAAGGTCACGGTCACTGTCACCGGCACATCCGAGGGGGGCGGGGATGGCGGGGGCGAGGACCTTCCTGACACCGGAGCCCCCGGATGGATCCGCACGGCTCTGCTCCTCTCGGTGCTCGCACTCGCCGCTGGCTCGGCACTGGTCGTCGCCAGGCGCAGGCGGATGAGCTGAGGGAGCTCAGGCTGGTCGCGGGATGGTGCCGGGGCCGGCTGGTCGGCGTCGCCGTGATGGGCCTGGAGGCTGCGGGGCGGAGCGGTCGGGCGAGTCCCTGGCCGCTTGCTCTGCCCTCGTCCCGGGCAGTTCGTTGGACTAGGGTCACGACCGAGTTGCCGGATCGTGGAGGACGCATGGCAGTGGATGCCCGCAGGATGGCCGGCGTGGCAGTTGTCGGCCTGCTCGCGCTCGTTCCCGTGACTGCCTGCGGTGAAGGCGCATCCGACAGCCAGGTCGCATCGGACTCGACCCCGAGCCTTGTCCCCGCCGGGCAGATCGACCAGCCTGTTGCCCTGAAGAAGGGGTGGGAGGGTGTCCGCTCCCAGGTCGCGCTCTACGAGTGCCCGGTCCAGGCCGGACAGATCACGGCATCCGGAACGGTTCGCAACACTGCGGACGAGGCGCGCGACATCGCGATCCTCATCTCGTGGAACCGGCCCGACAGCACCGACACGGTCCTGCAATTGGGAGTGACGAAGACCGATGTCCCGGCCGGTGGGACGGCGGAGTGGTCGGTGTCCGGAGACCTGCCGGTGGACGCCGGTCCGTGCATCATCAACGCACGCTCGGGCCACGTCAGGGCTGGCCCAGGAGCCCCTTCTCCGACGAGCTCAAGCAGCTCCCACAGCTCAGGCGGCTGAGCGTCAGCGCATCAGGACCATGTCGTCGCGATGAACGACCTCGCGCTCGTACTCGGCCCCGAGCGTCGCGGCGAGCTCCCGCGTCGAGCGACCGATCAGTGAGGGCAGGTCGGTGGCGTCGTAGGCCACCAGGCCTCGCGCCACCAGGGAGCCGTCCGGGCCGACCAGGTCGACCGGGTCCCGGGCCACGAACCCACCCGTGACGCCGGTGATCCCAGCCGGGAGCAGGGACGCACCGCGCTCCCGCACCGCTCTGACTGCGCCGGCATCCAGGTGGAGCGTGCCAAGGCTCGACGTGGCGTGGGCGAGCCACAGCAGCCGTGAGGCCGACCGGTCGCCCGTCGCATGGAAGAAGGTGCCGACGGCCTCCCCGCGCAGTGCCTCTGCCGCACGGGCGGTCGCGGTGAGGACCACGGGGACCCCGGCCTCCGTGGCGATCCGAGCCGCCTCGACCTTCGTGGCCATCCCGCCCAGGCCGACCCCGGCAGCTCCGGTGCCCCCGATCTCCACGCTGGCCAGCTGCGCCTGGGAGCGTACCTCGCGGATGAGCCGGCTTCCCCCCCGATCGGGCGGCCCGTCGAAGAGGCCCTCCACATCGCTGAGCAGCACCAGGGCATCGGCCCGGACCAGGTGCGCCACGAGAGCCGCGAGCCGGTCATTGTCGCCGAAGCGGATCTCCGCGGTGGCGACCGTGTCGTTCTCGTTGACGATCGGCACGACACCAAGCTCGAGCAGGCGGCTCAGGGTGCTCTGGGCGTTGCGATAGTGGGCTCGGCGGATGAGATCGTCGGCGGTGAGCAGCACCTGCCCGACCTGCAGACCATGAGCGGCGAAGGCGTCGTGATAGTGGGCCATGAGGATGCCCTGCCCCACCGAGGCGGCAGCCTGTGCGGACGCCAGGTCCCGAGGCCGCCGGCCCATCCGCAGGGGTGCCAGGCCGGTCGCGATGGCACCGGAGGACACCAGGACCAGCTCGCTGCCCCCCCGGCCCGCGTCGCAGATCGTGTCGACGAGCTGGCGAAGGCGTGCCACGTCCAGCCCTGCCGACACCTCACCCCCGGCACCTCGCCGGGTCAGCGACGACGAGCCCACCTTCACGACGATGCGGCGGGCGGACACGACGGGCGCCCAGAGCCCGGGGCGCTCATTCATCGGCGTCATCCTGCCCGCTGCGAATCACCGGTCCGTGCCGGCGTGCCGTCCGTGGAGCCTCGTCGACGGGGTCCGCTCCCCACGTCGCCTCCGGCACCTCGCCGGGCGCCAGCTGCCCCCGCGTGCGGCCGTGCTCGCGGGCGTGCGGTGCCTCGATGCGGGCGTCCTGCCCGCGCGGCCCCGGACCGGCACCTCGGGGCACCGGCTGCCAGTCGAAGACCACGCTGTCCTCGTCCGATCCGATGCGGACCTCGTCGCCGGGCTGCGCGCCCAGCCGGAGCAGCTCGTCCTCGATTCCGAGCCGATTGAGCCGATCCGAGAGATAGCCCACGGCTTCGTCGTTGCTGAAGTCGGTCTGCCTGATCCAGCGCAGGGGCCGCTCGCCACGGACCCGGAACGCGGCGCCCTCCCGCACGACATCGAAGGCCGAGTCGTCGACGGCAGCCGGTCGGATCACGATGCGCTGGGCGACCGGAGCGGCCGTGAGGTCGCGACGCTCCTGCACGATCCGGGCCATCGCGAACGTGAGCTCGCGCAGCCCCTCGTGGGAGACGGCGGAGACCTCGTGGACCGGCAGGCCCCGCTCGGTCAGCTCCTCACGGACCATCTCTGCCAGCTCCCGACCCTCGGGGATGTCGATCTTGTTGAGCACGACCATGCGTGGCCGGTCGGCCAGTCCGCCGTAGGTGGCGAGCTCGGCCTCGATGACTGCCAGGTCGGTGATCGGGTCCCTGCCCGGTTCCAGCGTGGCGCAGTCGAGCACGTGGACAAGGGCAGCGCAGCGCTCGATGTGTCGCAGGAACTCCAGCCCCAGGCCGCGCCCCTCGGATGCCCCCGGGACCAGGCCGGGGACATCGGCCACGGTGAAGACCGTGCTCCCCGCCGTGACCACGCCGAGGTTGGGCGCCAGGGTGGTGAACGGATAGTCGGCGATCTTGGGCCGTGCCGCAGAGATCGCCGCGATGAGAGAGGACTTGCCGGCGCTGGGGAACCCCACCAGGCCGATGTCGGCAACCGTCTTCAGCTCCAGGACGGCGTCGACCTCCGCGCCCGGCTCGCCCAGAAGGGCGAATCCCGGGGCCTTGCGTCGCGCCGAGGCCAGGGCGGCGTTGCCGAGGCCGCCGCGGCCACCGGCGGCCAGGACCACGGCCGCTCCGGGCACGGGTAGGTCCGCCACCACCACACCGTCGCGGGTCACGACCGTCCCCACGGGGACGTTCACGACGAGGTCCATCCCGTTGGCACCCTGCCGGTTGCCCCCCTGGCCTGGCGTCCCGTTGGCGGCGCGCCGGTGGGGGGCGTGGTGGAAGTCCAGGAGGCTGGGCGTGCCCGGATCGGCAACGAGGATCACGTCACCGCCGTGGCCGCCGTTGCCGCCGTCGGGCCCGCCCAGCGGCTTGAACTTCTCCCGATGCACCGAGGCGCAGCCGTGGCCACCGTCACCGGCGATCGCATGGATCGTCACCCTGTCGACGAAGGTCGCCACTGCCCTGCCTCCTGCTCAGTCTCGGGGCTGATCGCGTGAGCGGAGCCCCGGGGATGCTCTTCCTGCCGCCGCAGCCGTCGCCGCCAGCACCGCCGTGCGCGTGCGCGATGCCCGGAACAGACGAGGAGGCGAGCCCGTGCGGGCCCGCCTCCTCGTGACTGACGTGGACGGCCTCAGGCGGCCGGGGTCTCCACGATGCTGACCACACGGCGACCACGCGCGGTGCCGAACTGGACTGCACCCGCGGTGAGGGCGAACAGCGTGTCGTCACCGCCACGACCGACGTTGGCCCCCGGGTGGAAGTGGGTCCCACGCTGGCGCAGGATGATCTCGCCGGCCTTGACCACCTGCCCGCCGAACCGCTTCACGCCCAGGCGCTGCGAGTTCGAGTCCCGGCCGTTCCTGGTGCTCGAGGCACCCTTCTTGTGCGCCATCGGTCACTCCCCGCTCTCGATGCCGACGACCTTGAGCTGGGTCAGCGCCTGCCGATGTCCCTGGCGCTTGCGGTAGCCGGTCTTGCTCTTGTACTTGAAGATCTGGATCTTTGGCCCCTTGGTGTGGGCCAGGACCTCGGCCGAGACCGACACGCCTGCCAGAGCGTTCGCGTCAGAGGTCACGGACCCGCCGTCGACCAGCAGGAGGGCCGGGAGGTCGACGCGGTCGCCAGGAGCTGCGTTCAGCCGATTGGTCTCGATGACGTCGCCGACGGCGACCTTCTCCTGACGTCCACCAGTGCGGACAATGGCGTACACGGGGGCACTCCTGATTGGTCGGGCCCTGGGCGACCAGGGCGGCGGGACCTGCGAGCAGCAACACTCGAGCGCTCGCGCGCCAAGGTCCTAGGGTACGTAGGCTGCGGTGCTGGGGTCAAACCGCCTCGTCCGCAGCCAGCGTCGCGGATCCGGCGGGCGCTTCGGCGTGGTCGGCGTGGTCGGCGTGGTCGGCGTGGTCGGCGGGCGAGGACGCGT
>CAZWXF010000022.1:26767-30153 GCA_964638055.1 uncultured Bifidobacteriaceae bacterium
TCGGCGTGGTCGGCGTGGTCGGCGTGGTCGGCGTGGTCGGCGGGCGAGGACGCGTGCTCGGCGTCGCTGCCGTGCTCGTCGTGGTTGCCCTCGTGGGCGATGTGGCCCGAGTCGTCGAGGCGAGGCGGGGGTGGCGTGTGCCCTGTCTGCTTCCCCCCGAGGGGAGCGACCCCGGCCGGCGCACTCGCTGCGCGACGAGAGCGCGAGTCGCCCCGGCCACGGGAGTCACCACGCCCACCACGACCCTCACCGCGTCGGTCCTGGCCGGACTCCTCCGGCTGGAGTGCCACCGGGTCGGCATGGACGACGTGGCCGCGGCCGTTGCAGTGCTCGCACGGCGTCGAGAAGACCTCAAGGAGTCCCTGGCCGATCCGCTTGCGGGTCATCTGGACCAGACCCAGCGAGGTGACCTCTGCCACCTGATGTCGGGTGCGGTCCCGGCCGAGGCACTCCACCAGCCGACGCAGGACGAGGTCTCGGTTGCTCTCCAGGACCATGTCGATGAAGTCGACCACGACGATGCCGCCGATGTCGCGGAGCCGCAGCTGGCGAACGATCTCCTCGGCCGCCTCGAGGTTGTTCCGGGTGACCGTTTCCTCGAGGTTGCCGCCCTGACCGGTGAAGCGACCCGTGTTGACGTCGATGACCGTCATCGCCTCGGTCCGGTCGATCACCAGCGAGCCGCCCGAGGGCAGCCAGACCTTGCGATCCAGTGCCTTGGCGAGCTGCTCGTCGATGCGGTGCGCGGCGAAGAGGTCATCGCTCCCGGTCCACAGGGACAGTCGCTCCATGAGGTCCGGCGCCACCCGACCGATGTAGTCGCGCAGCGTCGACCACATGTCGTCCCCCTCCACGACCAGCGTGTGGAAGTCCTCATTGAAGATGTCGCGGACCACCTTGATAGCTAGGTCCGGCTCTCCGTAGAGCAGGGCTGGCGCGGAGGCGGACTTCGCCTTCTTGCGGATGTCGGCCCACTGGGCGCTCAGGCGGTTGACGTCCGCTGTGAGCTGCTCCTCGGTGGCCCCCTCCGCGGCGGTCCGCACGATCACTCCGGCGCCCTCGGGCAGCACGTCCTTGAGGATGGCCTTCAGGCGTGTGCGCTCCGTGTCGGGCAGCTTGCGCGAGATCCCCGACATCGACCCCTCGGGCACGTAGACGAGGTAGCGGCCGGGCAGGGAGATCTGGCTGGTCAGGCGCGCGCCCTTGTGCCCGAGCGGGTCCTTGGTCACCTGCACCAGGACCGGATCGCCGGGCTTCAGCGCCAGCTCGATCCGCTTGGCCTGCCCCTCGAGGCCCGCCGCATCCCAGTTGACCTCGCCGGCGTACAGCACGGCGTTGCGGCTGCGTCCGATGTCCACGAAGGCGGCCTCCATCGACGGCAGGACGTTCTGGACCTTGCCCAGGTGGACGTTGCCGACCATCGAGCCCGAGCTGGCGCGGTTCACGTAGTGCTCGACGAGGATCCCGTCCTCGAGGACGGCGATCTGGGTCCGGTCGCCGCGCTGCCGGACGCACATGACGCGATCCACGGCCTCACGGCGGGCCAGGAACTCGGCCTCCGTCAGGATCGGCGCCCGGCGTCGACCCGCGTCCCGCCCGTCACGCCGACGCTGCTTCTTGGCCTCGATCCGTGTCGAGCCGCGCACGGAGGTGATCTCGTCGGCGGCCTGCCGTGTGGTGCGAATCTTCACGACGGTGTTCGGCGGATCGTCGCTGGAGAGGACCTCCATCTCCTCGGCGACCCCCGCCCGGCGGCGGCGGCGCCTGCGCCGACGAGCCCCCGCGCTCTCCTCGCTCGCTTCGCCGGAGTCCGCGCCGCCGCTGGGCTCGTCGCCCTGCGACCGCCGTTCGACCACGTCGTCGCCAGCTTCCTCGGCGCTGGACCCGGCTTCGGCGCTGGACCCTTCCTCTGCCACGGGCGATGCTTGGCTGTCGGGCCCCTCGTCAGCCTCGCCGTCCTGTCCGGCGGGGCCCTGCCGGCGGCGCCGACGCCCGCCACGCCTGCGGCGGCGCCGGGGCGCGGACTCGTCGTCGTCGGAGTCCTCGTCAGGACCCACCTCGTCGGACAGGTCGGCGCCCTGCGCAGCCAGCTCGGTCGACGGGGCAGCTGCCTGGACCGCCGCCGTCGCGGCGGCGTCGGCGGACTCGGCGGAGGGCTCGGTGCCCTCGCGGCGGGGAGTCTCGGTGATCGCCTCGGTGTCGCGGAGGCCCTCCTCGCCGGTGGGGGCGGACTCGGGGCCCGGGGCTGGCGCCGTGGTGGCGTCCTGTGCCGCGCCGGCGGCGAGGGCCGGCCTCGTCACGCGCCTGCTGCGGCGCGGGGCCAGATCCTCGGTGGCGGGCGCCTGGAAGATCGCGGTCACGGCGGGCGCCGCCGGCCGGGGCGGTTCGACGCCCCCCACGGGGGGCTGCCCGGAGAAGGCCACGGTTGTCACGCCTCGGGTGGCCCGCCGGGAACGACGTGGGGAGGTGGTGGCCGTCTGCTCACCGACGGGCTCGACGGGCATCGCGGGGACATCCAGCCCGGCTGGGGAGGTGGAAGCCTCATCCGTGGGGCCGTCGGTGACCACGGCAACGTCCGGGGGTGGCTCGTCAACGTCCGGGGGTGGCCCGGCGAGACCTGCGGGGTCCATGAGGCTGTCCTCCCGCTGCAGCTCCGCCTCCTCGACATCGGGGACCGGGTCTGCCCCGGCGTGCGCGGCGACATCCGCCTCCTGTGCCGTTCCGCTCTCCTCGAGCCCGCCGCTCTCCCCGAGCCTGAGGCTCTCCTCGGCAGTCCGGGGGAGCGCAGGGTCGGCATCTTCCGGAGCGTCCTGAGCGCCTTCGGCCAGGTCTGCGTCCGATCGCGCCGCCACAGGGCTGGGCGGCGTCTCCTGGGGGACAGGGGCACTGGTCGGCCCTGAGCCGGCCGCTCCATCCCCTGATGCTGTCTCGTCGGCCCGTGGGCCATTGTCCTCGACCATTGCGGTCTCCTCCGGGTGCGTCGCGGCTGAAGGCGCGCGCGCACCCTGTGCATCTGGCCGGCCACGGCGTACCGCGTCGGCAAAGTCCTCGGTCGATCCGGATGCGCACGTGGAGCGCGCGTCACTCCAGACCCGCGGGAGGTGATACGGCCCAGTGACCGGCACCAGCCGAGATCAGGTCGGTAGCGGTGAGCCCTGTGCCAGCCCCTATGGCAGCACTCGGGCGCGGACCGCGCGACGCTTTCACAACCCGCGTCGTCGTGACCCTTGGTGGTCGCGGCGACGGGCCCAATGATGCCACAGAGTGACCCGACAGCCATCGCGCGTCGCTCGCGGCGTGCCTTGGGGCGGGCTTGGAGATCGCGCCATGAGGGTCTCGACGGGCTCGACCGACGGGGTCTCGACGGGCTCGACCGACGGGGTCTC
>CAZWXF010000023.1:0-30063 GCA_964638055.1 uncultured Bifidobacteriaceae bacterium
CACGATCCCGACCAGGCGCCGCGAACCCCGGGCATCCAACCCGCCCAGCAGCGGCACCACCCTGTCGACCAGCACCTCGGCGTGGTCCTCGGGCAGGCGGTCCGCGGCCTGCCCCAGGATCTGCACCTGCTCCAGCGTCACCCGCCCCGACCGCCACGCCCGCTCGACCACCGGGCACCCCGCGGCGAACCGGCCCACCGCGCGCAGTACCCCGGCCTGACGCTCCGGCACCCCGGCGATCACCGCCTGACCGCAGGTGTCCGCAGGGCCCTCCGTCGCGGCCTGAGCCTCCCGGGCCGCCATCAGCAGCGCCAGCTCACGCTGCAGCACCGCCAACGCCCCAGCCACACAGCAGATCCGCTCATCCAGCACCGGACCGCACCCCAACCCCGTCGGCACCGGCACGCCCACCACAGCCACCGCTGCGCTCACCTGGGACTGCCCACTGCTCATCTCGACCCCCGTCGGCTCCAGCACCCGGATCACCTTCGATCCGATACCCGAATCGTACACCTGTTCGAGACTCTGTCAAGACACAACTCGCCACACGGTGCCAGGTCTCCTGTTGTCGGGCGCGCCTCGCGAACCCCGCAGGCACGAACGGAACGCGACAAGAATGGGCGCTCAGAGGCGGACCCCCGAGCGCCGGGTCATGGCCACACGCCTGCTGGGATCGGATGATCAACGAGGTCGAGGCAATCAGGGACTGCGTGCTCCCGGTGCCGACCTCGTCCGGCGTGCCGACCTCGTCCGGCGAGCCGGCCGGCCAAGCCGGGAGAGCGCAACCTGCACCCCGCCGAGCCGCGGCGCGCCCAGCGGGCCATCCTGGGCCCTGCTGGATGTCCGGACAGGTCGGCGGGGGTAGGGGCTTCCTCAGGGAGGATGGGGGCGTGCGCGCGTTCTCCTGCCCCGTCTGCTCAAGCCTGTGCTTCTTCGAGAACAGCGCCTGTCTCTCCTGCGGCACGGGGCTCGGCTACGACCCCGCCGCGGCCGAGCTGGCGGCTGTCGAGGGGTCCTCGGGTCTCCGGAGATGCGCGAACGCCGACGTTGCTGCGTGCAACTGGCTGACCGACATGTCCGACCCCATCACCCTGTGCGCCTCGTGTCGGCTGACGCGGACCCGTCCCGCGGACGGCGACACGGACGCGATGGCCGCCTTCGCCGAGGCCGAGGCAGCCAAGCGACGCCTGCTCTTCCAGCTCCTCGACCTGGGCCTGCCGGTCACCTCACGCTCGCAGGACCCCTTGCGCGGGCTGTCGTTCGACTTCCTCTCGAGCCGCCACGCCCCGGTGACGACGGGACACGAGCGGGGCATCATCCAGATGGACCTCGCCGAGTCCGACGACGCGCACCGCGAGGCCGTCCGGCAGTCGCTCGGGGAGGCCTACCGAACCGTGCTGGGGCACCTGCGCCACGAGATCGGGCACTACTACTGGATGGTGCTCGTGGAGCAGCGCGGTCAGCGGGCAAGATTCCGCGAGCTCTTCGGCGACGAGCGGGCCGACTATGCAGACGCCGTGTCGGGGCACTATGAGGGTGCGGGCTCCCCTGGGGGCGGCGACCCCCAATGGCCGGGCGCCTTCATCAGCTCGTATGCGTCGATGCATCCGTGGGAGGACTGGGCGGAGTCCTTCGCCCACTACCTGCACATCCGCGACACCCTGCAGACCGCAGCCGCCTACGGGCTGGTGGTTGCCGGGCCCGAGGATGTCGCCGCCGATCTCTCCGCGGAGCCCGAGGTCGCCGAGCAGGCGCACCGCTTCCCGGGAATCCTCGATCAGTGGCTGCCGCTGACGTACGCGCTGAACGCCATCAACCGGAGCATGGGCAGCGCGGACCTGTACCCGTTCACGATCAGCCCTCCGGTCGTGGCCAAGCTGTCATGGGTCCATGAGCTCGTCCGGGGAGGCGGCGGGCCTTCGTGATGCGTGGTGGGGGTGATGGTGGAGGCCATGAGACGCTGCGAGGAGAGACACGGTCGGGGCCGTTGAACGACCATGGGCGCATGAGCCATGGGCCCGATCCGGTCGCGCCGCCGGGGGTGGAGTTCGCGGCCGGACCTGACCGATGGCCGGCAGTCGGTCAGCCGACCCTGGCCGACCCAGGCACGCGCCCCGCACTTGTCGTGCGCTGGCTGGGCGTCGTGATCATCCTGATCACGACTGCGGCGATCATGAGCTCGATGAGCTTCGCGGTACAGACGAAGCCCACCCGGGTGGATGACTCGATCGAGGGCGGACCTCCCGCCCTGCTCGCCCGACAAGCGACCATCGACGCGGGGCCTGAGGGCTTTGTGCCCAAGGCGGTCCGGATCGCGGCCATCGGCGTGAAGGCCCCCGTGGTCAAGGTGGGAACCGATCGCGAAGGAGCGATGGAGCTGCCCGACGATCCCAGGATCCTGGGCTGGTGGAGGGGGAGCGCCCGGGCCGGCGGGGCGCACGGCAACGTCGTGATCGCTGGTCACGTATTCCAGCGTGATCAGGGGCTGGGCGCGCTCTGGAGCCTCAAAGCAGTGGAGCCCGGAGATCGAGTGGTGCTGGCAGGCACCAAGGACCGCCAGGTGAAGTACGAGGTCACCAAGGTGCAGGCCACGAAGAAGGTGGATCTGGATCCCACCACGATCTTCAAGGACTCCGGGCCACACACGCTGGTCCTCGTCACCTGCGGGGGATACAACAAGGTGACAGACCACTACGAGGACAACGTGATCGTGTACGCCCGGCTGCTCTGAGGCCGCGAGCGGAGAGCTCGGGGAGACCGGTCATGGTCGACAGGTCGCTCACCCCGGACATCCGGCCGGTCGCGTGCAGCCCATCAGGATCTCGCGCCAGGTCCATCATCAGCTCGGGGAACTTGACCGACGGGCTGAGTGCGGGTTCCTCCGCTCAGCCGGTCCTCTGTCCGCACGGGTGCTCATGGCCGCGCGCCGACGGTGCGGGGTCGCCTGGGCACGGGACGTCCTGATCAGCAGGCCTGGTGCAGCGCCTGTACGCACTGGCCTTCGGCGTCGACCGTGACGCCAGCCGGTTCGGCGCTTGATGACCGGCGCGCATCGTGCTGGCCGCCGCTGCAGCAGGATGGTGCCGAGGAGGTGCCATGTGACCAACCGTCTGAGCAGCTCGCTGAGCCCGTACCTTCGTCAGCACCGGGACAACCCTGTCGACTGGTGGGAGTGGGGGGAGGATGCCTTTGCCGAGGCCAGCCGCCGCGACGTCCCGGTGCTGCTCTCGGTGGGCTACGCGGCGTGCCACTGGTGCCACGTCATGGCGCACGAGTCCTTCGAGGACCCGGCGACCGCAGGGTTCCTGAACGAGCGCTTCGTGAGCATCAAGGTCGATCGCGAGGAGCGGCCCGACATCGACGCGGTCTACATGGCCGCGACCCAGGCGCTGACCGGCAGCGGCGGCTGGCCGATGACGGTGTTCCTCGACCACGACGCCCGTCCGTTCTACGCCGGGACGTACTTCCCGCCGCGACCCCGACCGGGGATGCCCTCGTTCACCGACGTCCTGACCGCACTTGACGAGGCGTGGCGCACGGACCGGGGACGTGTCCTCCGCGCGTCGGGGCACGTCGAGTCGGCCCTCTCGGCGGGTTCGCTGAGGCAGTCCACGTCGCAGCTGCAGGCCGCTGCGGACTCCAGCGCTCCGACGAGGGCGGACGTGACCGAGGCCGTGGACCGCCTCCTCGGCGACTTCGACGCAGCCCGCGGCGGCTTCGGCGGGGCGCCGAAGTTCCCGCCCTCGCCGGTTCTGGAGTTCCTGCTGCGGGCGGACGCTCTGCACGGGGGAGCTGCGGCGCAGGAGGTTGCGGGGGAGGCCGCTCAGGGGCTTGGGGTGGGGGGGCCGGGTGCCGCGGCGACAGTGCTGGATGACCCCGCGCGTCCGGCCCTCAGGATGGCCACCCAGACGCTGGCGGCGATGGCGCGCGGCGGGATGTACGACCAGCTCGCCGGGGGCTTCGCCCGCTACAGCGTGGACGCCGACTGGGTCGTGCCCCACTTCGAGAAGATGCTCTCCGACAACGCCCAGCTGCTTCGGCTGTACCTCCACGCCTGGCGGGCGACGGGCGACCCGCAGGCCCACAGGGTCGCGGTCGAGACCGCGGAGTTCCTGCTTGCCGAGCTCGCGACCGCCGAGGGCGGGTTCGCCTCCTCGCTGGACGCCGACAGCGAGGGCCGGGAGGGCGCGTTCTACGTGTGGACGCCGGCCGAGCTGGTCGACCTCCTGGGGCCGGACGACGGCGCCTGGGCCGCCCAGCTCACGAACGTCACCGCGTCCGGGACGTTCGAGGACGGTCGTTCGGTCGTGCAGCTGCGTGCCGACCCGGACGATCCCGACCGTTGGGAGCGCTGCCGGGCGATCCTGGCCGCGGCCCGGGCACGACGACCCAGGCCAGCCCGCGACGACAAGGTAGTTGCGTCGTGGAACGGCCTGGCCATCGCTGCCCTGGCGGAGGCCGGTGCGCTCCTGGGACGCCCTGAGTGGACGGCCGCCGCCCGCCGATGCGCGGAGCTGCTGGCGATGCTGCACTGGTCGGCGCAGGACCGCCAGCTGCTGCGTGTCTCGTTGGGCGGGAGGGTGAACCGTGAGGCCCGGGGCGTGCTCAACGATCACGCCGACCTCGCCGAGGGGCTGCTCGCGCTGTACCAGGTGACCGGGGAGGAGCGGTGGTTCGCCCTGGCCCGCGATCTCGTGGACGTCATCCTCGAGCGCTTCCCGGACGGGCGAGGGGGCTTCTTCGACACAGCCAACGACGCTCCGGCCCTGGTCCGCCGCCCGCAGGACCCCGGGGACGGCGTCGCGCCCTCGGGCTGGTCGTCGGCGGCGAACGTGCTCATCACGTTCGGCGCACTGACCGGCGAGGACCGCTACCGCGCCGCGGCAGACGGATCACTCGCCGTCCTGCTGCCGCTTGCCCGGAGCAACCCTCGGTTCCTCGGATGGGCCTGGGCGGCCGTCGCCGCTGCGGTGGCCGGGCCGGTGCAGGTCGCGATCGTGCGCCCCGCCGGTGCGACCGGTGACGGCCTCGTCCCGCTGCATCTGGCCGCGCTGCGATCGACGTCGCCTGGGCTCGTCGTCGCGACGGCACGCGAGGGTCAGTCCACGGTGCCGCTGCTGGCCGACCGCCCCGCGAACGGGGGTCGTGTCACTGCCTACCCGTGCCGGGGCTTCGTCTGCGACCTGCCCGTAACGGACGTCGAGGCCCTTGAGGAGGCCCTTCGACCCTCGTTCGCGGACGCCTCGCTCGCAGACCCCTCCGGGGGTGGACGCGCGTCCGGCGGGAGCTGACAGCGATCCGTCGACTCCGCATCCCGTGCCCTCGGGCTCAGGACTCCTGGCGCGTCACTTCACCAGGGTGACCGGGACCGAGTACGCGAAGCCGTACCCGTACTTGGGGCTGACCCGAACCCGGTAGGTTCCCTTCGGCAGGTTGATCGTCCGGGTCCCCTGGAGCCCTCGGTCTTGTAGGACTTCTGCGTGACCCACGTGCTGCCGACCTTCTTCTGCACAGCGAACGTCCAAGAGCCCTTGCCCTTGTTGGGGTTCACGTCGACCTTCAGCTTGGACTTGCCGCTCTTGGCCGTCACCTTGACGGTCGACGCGGGGAGGAGTCGCGGTGTGACGTTCGGGCTGGCGGAGCCGTTGACCTTGGCAGTGCCCGCGAAGACGGCTCGGTAGGGGATGGCGGCAGTGACGCCACCGACCTTCGTGCTGAACCTGCCGTCCGCCGCTGTGGCGGCCGTGTCCACCTGCTGCCAGTCGCCCTTCACGTACCTCTGGATGGACACCTTCCCGGAAGGCACGCCCGTGCTGCCGGCCTTCGAGGTCGCCAGGACCCGCCCGGAGATCACGGCGGACTCGAAGGAGACCTCCTCGCAGCCGGTGGCCTTGGACCAGGTGTAGTCCGGGATGTCGACTTCCATCGTCCATCCCGCCGTCTGGGCCAGGGCCGTCCCAGCGCCGGAGGGCGCGGCCATGCCCAGGACGAGGGCGGTTGTGCCCACCAGCCCCGCCATGGCACGAAGTCGTGCTGTCATCTGTTCGTCGCTTGTGTCATGGGGAGGCGAGCCCCCGTGATGTGCCTGCCCGCCAGAGGGCGGCCGGAGGACCGCGTCGGACGGCTTCTCTCCAATCGGCACGCTGGGAGGAGAACTTGAGTGGCAGCACACGACGGACGCGCCGCGGCCGCTGGGCACCTGACCGGGGGTGCAGCCATCTCCGCCGGGAAGCCTGGGGGCTTCAGGTCGACCGGCTCGCCCGGACTGGCGCAGGCCGGGCGTCCAGCGCTCGGTCGTGCCATCGTGGGGCCACCGCGCGCAGGACGCCCACCGGCGTGAGAGCGCGGCCAAGCATGGGAAGGGGCCGATCATCAACATTCTCGACCAGTACGTCGCCGCACCGGATCGCTACGAGCGGATGCCCTACCGACGCCTCGGGCGCAGCGGACTGAAGCTGCCTGCGATCTCACTGGGTTTCTGGCACAACTTCGGCGACGACAAGCCGATCCAGACGCAGCGCGCCATCATGCGCCGGGCGTTCGACCTCGGGGTCACGCACTTCGACCTGGCGAACAACTACGGCCCGCCGTACGGCGCGGCCGAGACCAACGTGGGGCGCATCCTGTCCGAGGACTTCGCGCGCCACCGCGAGGAGCTGGTCATCTCCACGAAGGCCGGCTGGGACATGTGGCCGGGGCCGTACGGAGACCTCGGCTCGCGCAAGTACCTGCTCGGCTCGCTCGACCAGTCGCTCAAGCGCCTGCGTGTGGACTACGTCGACATCTTCTACCACCACCGCTTCGACCCGGAGACGCCGCTCGAGGAGACGATGGGCGCCCTGGACTCGGCCGTTCGATCGGGTCGGGCGCGCTACGCCGGGATCTCGTCGTACTCGGCGCAGCGGACCGTCGAGGCCCTGGCGATCCTGGCCGACCTGGGCACCCCACTGCTCATCCATCAGCCGTCCTACTCGATGCTCAACCGCTGGATCGAGGCCGAGCTGCTCGACGTGCTCCAGGACGCCGGCACGGGCTGCATCGGGTTCTCGCCCCTGGCCCAGGGGATGCTGACCGCCCGGTACCTCGGCGGCGTGCCCGAGGGGTCGCGGATGACCCAGTCGAAGAGCCTGTCCTCGGGGCTGCTCACCCCCGAGAACCTGGACCACATCCGGGCCCTCAATGAGATCGCGGCGAATCGGAGCCAGACGCTGGCGCAGATGGCCATCGCATGGGTGCTGCGTGACCCGCGCGTCACCTCGGCGCTGATCGGCGCCTCCAGCGTCGCCCAGCTCGACGACAGCCTCGCGGCGGTCGAGAACCTCCAGTTCTCCGCGGAGGAGCTGGCCGAGATCGACCACCACGCCGTCGAGGGCGGGATCAACCTGTGGGAGGAGCCGAGCACCGCCTGACCGCGGGAGCCGGCCGGGAGGGCAGGCAGCCGGATGGGGACCGCGGGCCAGGGCCCACGGGGAGCGGTGCCAAGGAGGACCGGGCTGGTTCGACGGGTGTGCTGGAGCTGCACGGCGCCATCCGGCAGGTCGGCTGCCTGAGCTGCGGTCGTCGCTGGCCGACTCAGGAGGTGGACTGGCCGGCAGAGGACCCCACCTGCCCCGAGTGCGTGGGAGTCCTGAAGACCGCGACCGTCTCCTTCGGGCAGTCGCTGGACCCGGACGTGCTGGGAGCAGCGGCCGAGGCCGTGGGGTCCTTCGACCTGCTGGCGGCCGTCGGGACATCACTGCAGGTGAGGCGATCAGCCCTCATCCTGTGCGTGCTCCGCCATCACGTCCGGGACGCGCCTGCGATCGACCTTCCCGGAGTGGGTGAGTGGCAACGCGTCCACGACGATGATGTCCTTGGGCCGCTTGAAGCCGGCGAGCAGCTCCGTGCAGTGCGCCTGCACCTGCGCCCTGCCCACCGGGCCCACCACCGCCAGGCACACGCGTTGCCCCCATCGCTCGTCGTCCACGCCGAACGCGACAGCCTGCACCACCCCCGGCAGGTCGAGCACGACCCGTTCGATCTCCGCCGGATAGACGTTCACCCCGCCCGTGATGATCAGGTCATCGCGGCGACCATCGAGATACAGGTAGCCGTCGTCGTCGATGCGTCCGAGGTCTCCCACGGTGAACCAGTCGCCGTCCCAGGCCTGGCTGGTCTTGGCCGGGTCGCCCCAGTAGGCGAAGCGGGCGTGCGGAGGCACCTGGCACCAGATCCGGCCGTCCGGGCCCACCCGCAGGCGCCGGCCGGGTCTGGCCCGCCCCACCGTGCCGGGATGGTCGTCGAACTCGGTCGGGGTGCAGATGGTGAACTGTCCCTCCGTCGAGCCGTAGAACTCCCGCAGCACGTCGTCGCCGAGCACCGCACGCGCTCGCGTCCGCACGTGCTGGGGACAGGGCGATCCCGCATGGGCCACGAGCCTCATGCGCCCGGGGGAGCGCAGCGCCCCCGAGTCCAGCAGACGCATCAGCAGCGTGGGGGCGAGGAAGGTGCTGGTCACCATCCCCTCGGAGATCAGGCGACCTGCGACACCAGGATCGAACCGCCCGGGCACGATCACCGAGCCGCCCGACGCCAGGGTGATCAGGGGGAAGCGCAGCGGGGCCGAATGGCTCATCGGGCCGCATACGAGGTGGACGTCGCTGGCGCTGGTGCCCCAGGCTGCCTGCTCCTCGGCCACGTACGCCCGCGAGCTCGCCCGATCGAACCACCCGCCCCAGACCGCCCTGGGTCGCCCGGTCGTACCGGAGGTGAAGTGCATCGGGCGGCTGTGGAACCAGTCGTCCAGGGACGCGCGCTCGGCGCCCTGCGCGTTCGGCAGGTCGTCGGCGTGGATGAGGACCGCCGCCCCGACATCGCTCACCTGCTCGTTGCGCTCCCGATCGGTCAGCGTGGCCCCCAGGACGACAGCGGCGAACCCCGCGCGCAGCGCCCCCAGCACGCTGCCGAGCAGGAGCGCCGAGTTGGGGGCGGAGAAGGCGACGCGATCACCCGGGCGGTGTCCGCGGCCCAGGAGGTGGCCGGCGAACCTCGACCCGAGGTCCTGGGCCCTGGCCGGGGTGAGCAGCATGCCCGCCTCGGGGTCGATGTCCGCATCTGCCACGCAGCGCAGGATGCCAGCCCACCCGAGGGGGGCCACCTCGGGCTCGGGTGCACGCGCGAGTCGCGTCGGCAGATGCCTCCGGGCTCTGAGGTGGACCCTTGTCAGGGTGAGGCCGGACCGCCCGGGCGTGCAGGGAGTAGGAGCGTGCCAGGCCCTGGGCGTCGTCCCCGGGTCGGGGACCCATCTCCGGCTCGAGCTATCAGCCCTCGGCAGTGATCAGTCGCAGCCTGCCGCCACCGGGGATGTGTCCCAGCAGGGCCTTGTCCGTCTCCAGCACCTGCCCGATGACTGTGACGCGGGGGTCCGCCGGCAGGTCGACCAGGGCGATCTGCACCTCGCCGGCATAGCGGCCGTATCCAGCGTTGTCGACCGTGACGGCTCCGCGCGGCCGCGCCTGCCCTGCCCCGGGCGTGTCCTTGCGCATGCTCCTTCCCGACGGTGACAGTGGGGACGGCTGGCCGATCGCCGGGCGGAAGTCGCGCAGCCGGATCACGCGCTCCGCGGCGTCCGGGCGATTGGTCGCCGACTGGCTGGACAGCAGGTCGGCGACCTCCCGTTCCAGGGGGTCCCGTGCCTGGACCTCCCAGCGCACCGGCACCGAGCCTTGGGCGAGGATCTGCCAGCGATCCCAGGTCCCGGCAGCCAGGTCGATGTCGCCGACGTAGACCGCATCTGCGCCCTGCGACGGCGCCGGGCCGCGCCACAGCGCGACGGCGGAAGCCACGGGATCGGCGCCTCGGTGGTCCTCGCACGTCGGCAGGCCCTCGAACAACGGGCCTCGCAGCGCGCCGTCACCGGGGGCGAAGGCCCCGATCCGCAGCCCTTCGCCGCGCAGGCGGGCATTCATCCATCCGAACGTGGCCAGGGACAGGCCAGTGTCGCGTCGCGGGTAGAAGTTGTGCAGCGCCTCGACCCGGGAGAAGTCCGCACCGTTGCGGTGGAGGTCCTCGAGATCGGCCTGCGTGATGGTGCTGGCGTTGAGCTGTACGCGCATCTCGTGGCTGACCGCGGCCACTGTCTCCATGGTGAAGCCGTCGTCGAAGCGCACGCCACCCAGACCCCAGGCGGACAGGGCGATCACCCGTTTGGCGTCGTCGTCGCCGGGCAGCCCCAGGCGCCGCAGCGTCACCGGGCTGATGTCGGCGACCAGCGAGATCCCGGTGTCGCGGGCCTCCTCTGCCATCCGGCGCAGCCGGCGGGGCTGTCGTTCCAGGCCTTCCTCCTCGGGGATGTGCAGGGAGGTGAAGGCGGCGGTCACGCCGCGATCCCGGGACCTCCCCAAGCGGGCGAAGCTGTCCGCCTCGGGTTCGGACAGGTAGAGGGAGATGCCCAGCGCGAGAGAGTCCTGATCGGTCACCCGGGCATCGTGCCGCGTTCTCGCGGGCGTCGCCCGATCGACGAGGTGAGCAGTCACGGGTCCGGCGTCGGACTCATGTCCATCGCGGACGCCGCGTCACTCCCCACACAGCCGGCACGAGGCCGCCCGTCATGCCGCCGGGCTGGAGGGCCGGGCCCCGACGAGCACGATCCCGTGCGGTCGACCGAGCTCGCGATGCGGGACCAGCCGCGCCGGCAGGCCGAGCTCCCGCAACCACCGCACGGCACCGTAGCCGCGGATGACCGCCGTGGTGCCTCACCGTGTTGGCGAGCAGGAAGGTCGGGGCGGCCACCGAGATTCGCGCTGGTCCCCGTCGCCGGGAGGCCCGGATCTGCGGTCACGTCCTGCACACGGATCACCCACCCACCGGCTGTGGACCTTGGACCGGTGTCGCGATGCGGCAAACCCGCTGCCACGCGAGCCCCCCTTGCCGAGCGTGTACTATGTCGTACACACTACTCACAATGGACGTCTTCGGGGAGTTCGTGCGGGAGCGTCGTGAGGCGCTACGGGCGGCGGATCCGGCGATGTCCGTGCGTCGCGTGGCCCGCCGGGTAGGGGTCGAGCCCTCCTTCCTGTCGAAGGTGGAGCGCGGGGAGGCCGCGCCGCCGTCCGAGCCGAAGGTGCGGGCCTTGGCCGAGGTGCTCGGCGAGGACCCCGACGTCCTGCTCGCCCTGGCCGGCAAGGTGTCGGCCGACCTGCAGGACGTGATCCGGCGGCGTCCGGCGCTCTTCGCCCAGCTGATCCGCGAGCTCGCCGACGCCCCGGACGGAGCGGTGCTGCGGCTGGTGCGCGAGGTGCGCGACGGCGATTGGTGACCAGGCTCGCAGGGCCGGGACGACACACGAAGGAGGGTCAGGGATGATCACATTGAAGGGCGACGCGCTCGCCTTCGCGTGGCCGGAGGTCCACCGGGACGCGCGCTGCACAGTGTCCTTCCAGAGGACGCTGCGGATCCCCGACGACGGCCGGGAGTACCCGTTGCCGGCGGCGTTGGGCAGGTTTCCGCTGCGGCACGTCGACGACCACGCGGGCCGGGTGCCGGCGCCCTGGATCGAGCGCGGCGGGGTGATCCTGCCCATGCACCAGGCCGAGGCGATGTGGATCTCCTTCGCCCGCGGCGGCTACCCGGTGGCGATCAAGGTGGCTGCCGGGAAGGTCAACGCGGTCTCAGGGCAGGCATGGTCCACGGCACTGCACGGGCCGGATCTCCCGGCCCGCGGCCGGCGTGCCACCGGGCGAGGGCGGTCGCGTCGCGGCCGGGCCGTCCCGCAGGACTACGTGGTCGTGCCGGAGCAGCCCTGGCTGGACGGGTTCAACGTGGCCGAGGGCCGGATCCGGCAGTTCGTGGCGATGCCCCTGGGCGGGGGCCACACCGCCGAGGAGCAGCTGACGGGGAGGGCCGACGTGGGAGGCGTGCAGCTGCTGGCCTATCCGATGAAGGCCGAGCGGTACGAGGCGATGCGGGCGGCGCCTCCCCCGTTGCCGGTGGTCTTCGAGGCCATGTCCGCGCCCCGTTCCGCGGCGGGTCTCGACATGGGACTCGGCCTCGGCGGCATGATGCGCCAGGACATCGAGGCCGACCCCCACGGCGCGGATGCCTGGGACCTCGATCACCCCGCCCGCTGCTTCGTCCATCTGGCCAACGCCGCACTGTGGACGGCGATCACGGGGGAGCCGATGCCCACACAGCCCATCACGCCCGCGCAGTACCGGGCCGCCGGCATCCCCTGGTTCGACTACTCCGCACCCGGGACGAAGGTCAGCGGGTCCGACGTGCTGGGCGATCTGGCGACAGTGGGAGAGGTCGAGGCCGAGTCGGGTCGGCGGCTGCAAGAGGCCGAGATCCCCATCGACCGGGTGCACCGACTCCCGGCGCGCCGGCGGAGCGGCGCTTCGGTCCGGGAGGCAGGCGGCTGGTGACTGGCTCGCGGTCGCGCTGAGCCCTCGCGGTGGGAGCGCGTCTCCAACCCTGTGCGTCAACCGGGCCCCGCGCCCCCGACCTGCCCTGTCCCGGAGGCGGCGGGCTGAGGGCTCCGCGGCCGCTCCCAGGCCATCGCGGCGGCCGGACGCTCAGGGCCCGGAGGGCCCGGGCAGCGGGGCCAGGTCGACCCGGACGCCGAGCAGGCGGATCGGGCGCAGTGCGTCGAACCTGTCGAGCAGGCCGACAGCCGTCTGGGCGACAGTTTCGGGGTCGGTGGTGGGCTCCGCGAGGCGCCTCACCCGGGTCGCCGTCCAGAACGGCACGAAGCGGACCTTGATCGTCACGTGGGTCACGGTCCGGCCATCCGCCACGACCTCCCGGGTGACCGCGACCGCGAGCGCGGCGAGGTGCTCCTCGACGTCGGCCCGCTCGACCAGGTCGGTCGTGTACGTCTCCTCCTTGCTCCGACCGCGCGGGACCCACGGCACGTCGCTGATCTCGCGCGAGCCCAGGCCACGTCCGAGTGTGCGCAGCCACGGGCCGATCCGGGGGCCGAAGCGCGCGGCCAGGACAGACTCATCCGCCTCGGCAAGCTCGTCGACCGTGCGGATGCCCAGCTCCTCCAGCTTCGCGGAGGTCCGCGGACCGATCCCCCACAGGGCCCCGGTCGGCCGGTCGCCCATGACCTCAGGCCACTCCCGTGACGTGAGCCCCGCGACCCCGCGGGCATCGGCGGGCTCACCGCCGGGGGGTGCCTTGGCGAATCCCGTGGCCAGCTTCGCCGTGAGCTTGTTGTCGCCCACACCGACGCAGCAGGTCAGTCCGGTTCGCGAGGCGACCAGCGCACGGGCGCGATGGGCCAGCCCGACCGGGTCGGGGTCGTTCGTGCCGAGGAAGCCCTCGTCCCATCCCCATACCTCGACGACGACGGGCAGCTCCCTTACGACTGCCCAGACCTCGGCGGAGGCCGCGTCGTAGGCCTCCTTGTCCGTGGGAAGGAAGACGGCGTCCGGGCAGCGCCGTGCCGCCACGCTCAGCGGCATCCCTGACTGGACGCCGAACCGCCGCGCCTCGTACGACGCCGTCGCGACGACCTGGCGCATCCGCTGGGGATCGCCGTCCCCGCCGACCACGACCGGCTGCCCTCGCAGCTCGGGTCGGCGCCGGATCTCGACCGCCGCGATGAACTGGTCGAGGTCCAGGTGCAGCACCCAGCGGAACTTCGCCACCGTAGGTCAGCGCTCGGCCAGGTGCGCCCGTGCGAGGGCCGGCGGCGCCTTGCAGAGCCAGGCGTCCTCGAGGAGCTCGCCCAGGAGCTGGGGTGTGCAGACCGTCAGCCGGACCAGGACAGCCGCGTACCCGTCGAAGTGGGGGATCGTGAACACGGCCTCATGCGCATCGATGACCGCCTCCTTGTCGGAGAGGTCGGCGACCGAGAGTCCCAGGATCGGTCCCTCAGGGACGGGGTCCGCGCCGAACCGCCGGATGTCCGCCTTGCTGAACGGCCGCTCCCACGCGAAGACCTTGCCGTGGACCGCCCAGGAACGATGTCCGTAGCGCACGCCCTCGGTCACCTCGGGCAGCCCCATCGCGGCTGCGGCGACTTCGTCGATCGTGACCATCGGACGGAACGCTACGCGCGCTGGAGTGTGCGTGCTGGTCGGCCCTGCGCTGATCCGGGGTGACGCCATCGGCGCACTGCGGCAGGTGGGCAGCTCGTCACCCCGGACGCAGCGGCGGACCCGTGCCGTGCCCTTCCCTGACCCCGGATGGGCGGATGTGACACGAGATCCGCGTTTACAGGGCCCTCAGTGGCCCGCCAGGAGGGACTGCGCTCGAAATTCGCGTTCTGAGGCCGTGACAGCTCGGCTATCGGTGGAGATCGCGCGCATTCCCACGATTGGCCGGCGAAGGGCGCTCAGAACGCGGGTTTCGTGTCAAGTGTGGAACTCGGCGAGCCCAACCTGACTCTGCGGGCAGAGTTGCGGGCGACGGTCCGACGCACGCCCACGACGGGGCGACCTCGCGTTCAGGCCCCCGCAATGCTCGCCCGCACACGCGGATCACCTGCCCGGTGCCGCCGGCGATGTCGGTCTGGGGCAGCTATGCCACCGTCTCGGCGGCATCCCCGCGCAGGCCGCCCTGCCGCAGCTGGTTGACGCGCTTGGCGGCCTCCCTCATGGCAAGCGGCATCCGCGCGGTCATCGCGGTCTCGCTGAACTCCGGAGCGCCGGCGTTCACGGTCCCGCCCGATTCCGCCACCCGGGGTGCCAGTGCCCGCACCATCCGGTTCTGTCGACCCGAGCAGCACGATTCGGCCCGGGCAGGGGAGACCCGCGCTCACGCCCCCACGAGGTTCTGCCCGCACACCCGGACCACCTGACCCGTGACGCCTGCGCTGTCGGCCTGGGCCAGCCAGGCCACCGCCTCGGCGACGTCCACGGGCAGTCCGCCCTGCCGCAGCGTGTTGACGCGCCTCGCGGCCTCCCGCATGGCCAGGGGCATCCGCGCGGTCATCTCGGTCTCGATGAACCCAGGAGCGACGGCGTTCACGGTCACGCCCGACTCCGCCACCCGAGGCGCCAGGGCCCGCACCATCCCGATCACGCCGGCCTTGCTCGCCGCGTAGTTGGTCTGGCCCCGGTTGCCCGCGATCCCGCTCGTCGACGAGATGCAGACGATGCGTCCGGTCGTGCTGAGCACTCCTCCGGAGAGGACGGCCTCGTTGATCGCCAGCTGCGCCCGCAGGTTCACGGCGAGCACGGAGTCCCACCGGGCCGGCTCCATGTTGGCCAGGAGCTTGTCGCGGGTGATCCCCGCGTTGTGCACGAGCACGTCCAGGCGGCCCTCCCGCGACCGGATGTGCTCGACGATGCGCGCCGGCGCGTCGGGTGCCGTGATGTCCAGCTGCAGGGCCACCCCGCCGATCCGGTTGGCCACCCCCGCCAGCGCCTCGCCTGCTGCGGGAACGTCGATGGCCACGACGCGGACACCCTCTCGGGCCAGCACATCAGCGATGGCTGCGCCGATCCCGCGCGCAGCCCCGGTCACCACGGCGACCCGGCGGCCCGCGACCCGGCCATCCGCGACCCCGTCGCCCGAGGGCGCGCCGGCCGCAGCCAACGGACCCACCGCCGGACCTACGCGGATCGCCTGCCCCGACACGAAGGCTGACCGGGCGGACAGCAGGAACGCCAGCGGCGAGGCCAGGGCGCCCTCGGCACCAGGCGCCACCTGCAGGAGGTTGCCGGTCGCGCCGCCGCGCAGCTCCTTGGCCGCCGATCGCATCATCGCGTCGAGGGCCTGGGCCACCGCGGTGGCCTCCACCCCCGCCCCGGGATCGGGGACCGGCCCGAGCACGATCAGGCGACCGGACCCCATCAGGCGTCGCACCGCCGGGCGCAGGATGTCGCGCACGTGGGCCAGATCGTCGATGCTGCGCGCCCCGCTGGCATCCACGATGATCGCCCCGAGCCGGTCCTGCGAGTCCGCCTCGGACTCTGCGACGTCAGCATCGGCAAGCACCGCGCGGACGGTCCCCGCCAGCGGCCCGTCCGAGACCAGTGCCGGCCCGCCGAGCAGCGGCTGCCCGGGACGGTACCGCCGCAGCCGCGGGATCCGGGGCACGCCCAGCCGGTTGGCGATCTTGTTCTGGGAGAGGTCGCGCAGCGTGTCCGTGCTCATGCCGCGCCCTCCAGGATCATCGTCACGCCCTGGCCCCCCGCGGCGCAGATCGAGATGAGCCCGCGCCCGCCGCCCCGCTCGTGCAGGAGCTTGGCCAGCGTCGCGACGATCCGCCCGCCGGTCGCGGCGAAGGGATGCCCGGTCGCCAGTGACGAGCCGGCCACGTTGAGCCTCGCCCGGTCGATGGGGCCCATTGGCGCGTCGAGGCCGAGGCGATCCCGGCAGAACTCGGCGTCCTCCCATGCTCGCAGCGTCACCAGCACGACCGAGGCGAAAGCCTCGTGGATCTCGATCAGGTCGAAGTCCTGCAGCGCCATCCCGTGGCGGGCCAACAGCCGCGGCACCGCGAAGATCGGGGCCGTGAGCAGCCCGTCGCGGCCACTGACGAAGTCCACCGCGCCCACCTGGGCGTCGATCACGTGGGCGAGCACGGGCAGGCTGCGGGACGCGGCCCACTCGTCCGAGCCGAGCAGGACTGCCGAGGCCCCGTCGGACAGGGGAGTGGAGTTGCCGGCGGTCATGGTCCCGTCGGCCCCGCCGAAGACCGGCCTGAGCCGGGCGAGCCTCTCGACCGTGCTGTCCGGGCGCAGGTTCTGGTCCCGCGTCAGGCCCCGGAAGGGCGTGACGAGGTCGTCGAAGAACCCCCGCTCGTAGGCGGCGGCGAGGTTGCGGTGGGAGGCGACGGCCACCTCGTCCTGCTCGTCCCGACTGATCTGCCACTCCCGTGCGGTCAGTGCCGCATGCTCACCCATCGACAGCCCGGTCTGGGGCTCTGCGTTGCGCGGCTTCTCAGGCACGACCTGCCCGGGCCGCAGCCCCGCCACCGCGGACAGCCGCTGCTTGAGGCTGCGCGCGCTGTTGAGGTCGAGCAGGACGCGGCGAAGGTCGTCGTTGAGCGCGATGGGGGCGTCACTGGTGGTGTCGGCGCCCGCGGCGATGCCGGACTCCGCCTGGCCCAGCGCGATCTTGTTGGACACGAGGATGACCGTCTCCAGGCCGGTTCCGCACGCCTGCTGCACGTCGTACGCGGGCGTCGTGGGCGCCAGGGCACTGCCCAGCACGGACTCGCGCGTCAGGTCGCGGTCGCGAGAGTGCTTGAGAACGGCACCGCCCGCGACCTCACCCAGCTCCGCCCCGGCAAGTCCGAAGCGTGCGGCCAGCCCGTCGAGCGTCGCGGTGAGCATCTGCTGGTTCGAGGCTGTGGCATAGGGCCCGCCGGAGCGGGCGAAGGGGATCCGGTTTCCGCCGATGATGGCGGCGCGTCGTGGCGTGGGCATCGCAGACCTTCCGAAGGGGACCAGATCGTCGTCGCGCGAGCATGAGTCTCACGCCGGGGGGATTCTGTCAGCGGGTTGCGCGAGGATCGTGCGAGCCCTCCCGGGATCACCCCCCCCGGCGATCCCGCGACCTGAGCGGAGAAGACGTGGTCAATCATTCGCGGTTCCTCGACGGGGTCCCCGACCTGGTCCTCGAGGCCCTCAACGACCCGGCCCTCATCGCCCAGTGGGCCGCCCGGCAGCGGGCCGTCACGCACGAGTGGCACACGGACTCCCAGCCGTTGCCGACGACCGAGCTGCGCTTCTCCAGCGACCTGTCGAGGGTGCCCCCGCCGTTCAGCACCTTCATCGGCTCGACCCTCGATGTGGTCGACCGGAGGGCCTGGCGCCCGACCCGGCAGGCCACGGGCTACATGACCGAGCTGGATGTGTGGGCCAGCACCGCGGGAAAGGGCGGGGTTCTCACCGGGACCCTGGTGATCGCGCCGGAGGCGTCCGGCAGCCGGGTGGCCATGGACGGAGAGCTGGAGCTCTCGGGGGTTCCCCGGCTGCTTGCCGGGACGCTGCGGGGGCAGGTGGAGATCCTCGTGGTCAACGTGCTGATCGAACAGCTAGATCTCGTGGCCGAGCGGGTCTCGGGAGCCGAGCCTGGGGGCCCTGGCTGACGCGCCCCGGCGAACGCGCCGACGATCCGCGCGAGACCGCTGGCCGATGCAACGCCGAACCGCCGGACGGGTTCCCGCCGAACGAGCTGGCCGATGCGCAGGGGCTGGCCGATGCGCAGGGGAGGGCGACCTGCGTCGTATGGGCCAAGGGTTCTCCCTCCCGGGATGATCCGCGCGCACAGGTCGGGCTGCTCGCGCAGGGCGGGCCGCTCGCGCAGGGCGGGCCGCTCGGGTCGGCTGTGGCGAGACCGGCTGCCGGCGGGGCGTCACAGCGATGCCGTGGCCCAGACCGCGCCGGTCTCGGTCACCACCTCCATCGAGGTCGCGTCGGGCGTGAGGGGAACGATCCAGGTCGCCGCCTCCTGGCCGTGCCAGTCCCACGTCCCCGCATCGACCGTGGTCCCGTCGGGGCGGACGAACCGGCACGTGTAGGACGTCGCCGTGCCGCCCTCCTCGATCCGCACGACGGCCACCTTCTCGCCCTCGTAGCGCGACGGGAACACACTGCCGACCACGGACCCGTCGGCGCTGACAAGCTGGCCGGTCGCGACGACCGACGGGGGGTCCTCCTGGATCATGAGGCCGATCCCCACTCCCACGGCACCGACGAGCACGACCAGACCGGCCGCGGCGAGCAGGGCGACCCGCCGACGCCACGGCGGCCGTCCGTGGGCCACCGCGCCACCGGCGGCCGGGGCTGGCGCTGCCGGGCTCGGCCCCGAGGCCCCATCGATCCCTCGATCACCCGCCCCCGCGCCCTGGTCTGCGGCTCCCACGGCGCCCGGACCTGCCGAACCTGCGTGACCCGGGCCCGTGAATCCTGCACCGCTCGGACCGCCCGACCCAACAGGACGGCCCTTGCCGCGATGCGCCCCCGTCGCGCCCTCCCAACCGGGACCGAGCCCCATCGCACCGAGCCCCATCGCACCGAGCCCCATGGCACCCAGCACCCTCCCTGAGAATCCGGGCGGTGGCGGGACGGCCGGGGCGGCGGCGAGCAGATCCTCCACGCCGGCGGAGACGGTCGAGTACCGGGCCCGGCACGCCGGGCACACGTCCAGGTGAGCGCTGATGAGGTCCGCGGCCCCTTGGCCCACGTCAGCCAGGGCGAGGTCGAGGAGCACGTCCACGGCAGGATGCTGCTCAGTCATCGTCGGCCTCCATCCGCACGCGCATCCGGCGCAGTCCGGCTCGGATCCGCGTCTTGGCCGTTCCCACCGGGACGTTCTCCAGCTCGCCGATCTCGACGGCGGTGCGGCCCCCGATGCACGCCAGGACGACCGCCCTGGCCTGTTCGACCGGGAGCCCGCGCAGGGCGGCGACGGCACGGTCGCGCTCCACCCGCTGGACCGCCTCGTCCTCGGCAGGCGTGCTCCCCGTGGCTTGCATCGTCGCGTTGATCAGGTCCTCCAGCACCGACGCCTCGGCTGGGGCCGTCCGGCGTGCCCGCACCGCATCGATCGCGACGTTCCGAGTGATCGTGAGCAGCCAGGTGAGCGCGGAGGCCCGCCTCTGGTCGTACGTCGCCGCCGCGCGCCACGACCGCAGGAAGGCCTCCTGGGCGATGTCCTGGGCGAGCCAGGGGTCCCCACAGATCGACAGAGCCAAGCCGTAGACGCGTGACTCGAACCGCCGTACGAACGCGGTGGCAGCCTGCTCGTCCCCGATGCCCATGCCGGCCAGCAGCGCGGCATCGCCGGCACGGTCCGTCGCGGAGAACATGTCCACGGTTCTACTACGTCCCTGTGACACCCGGGGATTGGGCCCCGATCCGAGACGGATCGGGCTTGTGCGGATCGGGCTTGTGCGGATCGGGCCTGTGCGGATCGGGCCTGTGCGGATCGGGGACTGGACCAATCCATCCGTCGCTCCCGCTCGTAACACGGGCAAGGCCGGCCACCAGGGCGGCCCGGACGAGCGCCCCTCGGGAGGAAACATGACAAGGAGCAGGTGGGTGGCCGCGTTCGCAGCAGCGCTGATCCTCGCCCTGCCCGCGTGCGGCAGTGACTCGGACACCCCGGCGCCCACGCCGACGCCGACCCCGACCACCACCGAGCCGGTGGCGACCGGCGCCACGGCCGCGACGGTCGCCACCGCCTCCACCAGCCTGGGCACCATCCTGGTCGACGGTGATGGGATGACTGTCTACCTGTTCACCGATGACACCCAGGGCAGCGGCGCGAGCACGTGCTCGGGCAGCTGTCTGACCGCATGGCCGGCTGTGAAGGCGCCTGAGAGCGCCGGCAGCGGGGTGGATGCGGCCAAGCTGGGCAGCATCACGCGCGACGACGGCACGATGCAGGCCTCCTACAACGGCTGGCCCCTGTACTACTTCTTCGAGGACACCGCCCCCGGCCAGACCACCGGCCAGGGAGTCGACGGGGTGTGGTGGGTGCTCAACCCGCAGGGTGAGGCTATCAAGTAGACCGTGATGTCCGACCCCACCGACCTTCCGAGCGCCGACCATCCGTACGGAGGGGCCCCGTCGGACGAGCCGATTGGCCGTGCGCGTTGGACGCTGGCTGGCCTGTGCCTCATCGGGGCGAGCGTGTCTGTGGGGCTCGGCGTCATCAGTCGGGTGCACGAGGGCTACGGCGTGGCCCCGTTCACACTGGGATTTCCCAGCCTGCTTCAGATGAAGCTCTGGCTGGGGAGCGCCGCCGCCGCCCTCGGGATCGTCCAGCTGGCCACCGCCCTGCGGATGTACGGCCGGCTCGGGGGGACGCCCGAGGGCGTGCGGTGGATGGTGCGGTTCCACCGGACCGGCGGCGTGGCCGCTGTGCTGATCAGCCTGCCGGTCGCCTTCGCGTGCCTGTGGGCCTTCGGATTCGGGACGTGGACCCCGCGGGTTCTCGTCCACTCGCTGGCCGGATGCGTGCTCTACGGAGCCTTCGTCACGAAGATGCTCGCGTTGCGAGCCAGGCACGTCCCCGCCTGGGCCGTGCCGGTTCTGGGCGGCCTGGTGCTCACGGCGTTCGTGGTGGCGTGGTCGACGTCCGTGCTCTGGTGGATGCTGCGGGACTGAGCGGACGGGCTCATCAGGGGCGGGCAGGACGACGCCGTCACCAGGGCGCCGTGGGGGGCGTCCCGGTGTTGCGGTGAGCCGCAGGATCCCGCTGCGCGTGGGCGAAGCCGATGACCCGAACCAGGTCCAACCCGTAGGTGGGTCCGGAGGTCGCCTGGTAGGCCGCGATCCGCCCCGCTCCGCGGTCGAGCAGCCGCTGGCCCCCGGTGGTGTTCCCCCGAGCCATGTGGGTCAGCCCGACGCAGATCTGCGCCAGGCCCTGCCAGAGGTCGCGCTCCTGCGCCGGGCTGGCCTTCCATCGGGCTTCGAGCAGCTCGTGGGCCGCGAACGCCCGACCCTCCCCGATGAGGCGACGCGCGCCGGTCAGCGTCTCCTCCGGCGGCAGGGCCTGCTCGGGCACGGGCTCGACGCCCTCGGCGCCGTACGGGAGTGGCCGCCCCAGCGCGTCGCGGGGCCGGGCCTGGCGGGGTCGCCCCCGGTCGTCCCGGTCGCGGTCGTCGCGGTCGCGGTCGTCCCCGTCGCGGGCTTCGGGGGATGCGGTCACGGCGCCTCCCGGGGTCCAGGCGCGGGCCAGCCGACCCGCCCCGGCATGCTAGCCCCGCGGAAGTATGGTGGCCATGGGGCGCGAGAGGTGGTGGCCTGATGAGTGGCAACAGCAACGCAGGCGCAGCCGGCGGCGGCGCGATCTACGGCTTGGGGATCTTCGGGGCCTGGGTCTACTTCTTCCAGCAGGCCGATGCCTTCCTGGAGTACGTGTGGGCCGTGGTCCAGGGGGTCGTCTGGCCCGCCTTCCTCGTGTACGACCTGTTCGAGGTCCTCAACCGCTGAAGGCCTCGCAGGGCGCACTGCGGGGTCCGCCGTGCCCGGATGTCAGTCCCCCGCGCGACGATCCCGCCCAACACATCGCAGAGCGTGCGCGCCGGACGGTCACGGCGCACGAGTCAGGGGGAGCACATGAACAGCTTCGCAGGACGCTTCCGGGCGGCCGTCACGTCGGAGTTCGCCCGGCAGCCGCTGCCACCTCCTCGGCTGGTCGAGGAGGTGGCACTTGCCGGGCTGCCGCCCGTCGTCGCCAGATACGTGCGAGCCTCGGGAGCGGTGGGCCAGCCCGTCCCCCGGAACATGCGGCTGGTGTTCGCCGCCGACATGTTCCGTTCGCCCGGGCAGGCCGCGATGAGGGCACGGTCGGTGCAGTACAACTTCTTCGAACGGCCCGCTCGCCTGTTCCTCATGCGGGCCCGAATGGTCGGGCTGCCCGTCCGGGCCCTGCACCTCTACCGCGACGCAGCAGCCACCTTCCAGGTGCGCGTGGCCTCGCTGAAGAACATCGTCGACGTCTCCGGCCCACAGCTCAGCGAGGCGGAGACGGTGACCGTCCTGAACGACCTGTGCGTGTTCGCCCCCGGCGCCATCGCGGACGCGCGGCTGGAGTGGGGGGTCAGCGACGGGAGGTCGGCCGAGGTGCAGTTCACGAATGGACCCCACGTGGTGCGCGCGACGCTCGAGTTCGACTCCGAGTCCCGGCTCGTGGACTTCTGGTCCGACGATCGCCCCGATGCCAGCACGGGGAGGCCCGTCGCGGGCCGGTGGAACACGCCCATGGGGGAGTACCGACGGTTCGGCGCGAGCATGGTCGCCTCCGGTGGCTCGGCCGTCTACCAGCGGGAGTCCGGGCCTTTCGAGTACGGCCGGTTCCAGGTGCGCGCGGTGGAGTGGGACCTGGCTCGACCTCCCTGGGTGGTGGGCGCCGCCTCCGTCCGGGTCTTCGAGGGGGACGCGATCATGGACGGGTGAGCCGCCGACCCGGGCTCAACCGGGATCAGCCGCTGGGCAAGGGCGGCTACACGCTCCACTCGCGGGGCAGCCCGACCAGGCGGTTCTCACAGGTGTCGCGACACTAGCCGGGCAGGACCGACCAGCCTGCCAGTGCCTCGAGCAGGCCGTCCACGAGCTGCAGCTCGGCCAGCTCGGATGCCGACACCCAGCGGACCTCGTCGGCGTCGTCGCCGGCTCTCGCGGGTCCCGACGAGGTGACCGGCGGCGCCAGGTAGTCGCGGATGTCGAACACAGCGCCGTCCGGACCGGCTCGGCGGACGTCACCGAGGTGGCGGACCGCGATGACGACAAGGCCGGTCTCCTCGAGGACCTCGCGTTCGACGGCCCGCTCGTCGGTCTCGCCCGGCTCGACCCGGCCCCCGGGGATCGACCACAGCCCCCGGCCGGGCTCGTGGCCCCGGCGAACCAGCAGCAGCCGTCCCTCGGCGTCGTGGATCACCGCCCCGACGCAGGGGATGACCACGGGCGCGGGCATCCGTCCATGGTGGCGGGGCCCCCCGGTGCTCGCCACACGGACGCGGCACATCCGCAGGGCGGCCAGCGACCTGCCCCCGCGTCGCCGGCGCAGGCTCCGGTCTCGATCGTTACCCTCGCGGCGTGGGGCTGCGCGAGGACCTCCAGGCCGAGCTGGTCGCTGCGATGCGCCGCCGCGATGCGGGAGTGGTCGCGGCCCTGCGGACGACCCTGGCCGCCCTGGCCAACGCTGAGGCGGTCCCGGTCCCGTCAACCGCCGCCAGCACCCACGACGCACCCGCCCCGCCCCCCTCCGCCAGCGGCTCCGGCGCCCCCGTCCCGACCACCTCGGGCATCGGGCCCGGCCTCCCCGCCTCGCCCCGCTCCGCTGGCACGCTCGACGCCCCGGCTGGACCAGGAGAGGTGGGCAACGAGCACTTCGCCGGCTCGGTGGCCGGCCTGGGCGCCGCCGAGGTCGAGCGGGCCGTGCTCAGTGAGGACCAGCAGCGCCGGCTCGTCGCCGCCGAGGCCGCGCAGCTCGACCAGCACGCCGCCCGTCTGGGACAAGCGTGCCGGCTCGACGAGGCGGACGCCGCCCGTCGCGCTGCCCGCACCTTGGCCGCCGTGTTGGGGCGCGCCGCACAGGGCTGATCGGTGGCACCAAGATGGGGCCATGCACCTGCCGGTCATGCCCCCCGTCTCCCCGATGCTGGCCAAGTCGGTGCCGCAGATCCCCGATGTCGGGCACATCGAGCCCAAGTGGGACGGGTTCCGCACGATCGTGTTCCGCGACGGCGACGACGTGGTGCTGGGCAGCCGCAACGAGAAGCCGATGACGCGGTACTTCCCCGAGCTCGTCGACGAGCTGCGGGCCCAGCTTCCCCCGCGGTGCGTCGTGGACGGCGAGATCGTCGTGGTCACCGACGACAGGCTGGACTTCGAGTCGCTCCAGCAGCGGATACACCCCGCTGCCAGCCGGGTCAACCTGCTCGCCGGCCAGACCCCTGCCACGTTCATCGGCTTCGACCTGCTGGCGTTGGGCGACGACGACCTCATGGGCTCGCCGTTCGCGCGTCGACGCGAGCGCCTCGAGCAGGCCCTGACGACGGCGAGTGGGTCCGTCCGGCTCACCCCGAGCACGCCCGACGTCGCCGTGGGACGCGACTGGTTCGACCGGTTCGAAGGTGCCGGACTCGACGGCGTCGTGGCCAAGCCCCTGGACTCCGCCTACCAGCCCGGCAAGCGCGTCATGTTCAAGGTCAAGCACGAACGGACCGCCGACTGCGTGGTCGCCGGCTACCGCCTGCACAAGGCGTCCACCCGCGACCGGCCCCTCCTGGGATCGCTCCTGCTGGGCCTCTACGACGACGGCAGGCTGCAGCACGTCGGCGTCGCCGCCGCCTTCACCGAGGCACGGCGCGCGGCCCTCATCGAGGAGCTGCGGCCGTGGGAGAGCGACACGCAGGACCATCCGTGGCGCGCCTGGGAGGAGTGGGCCATCGCCAATCCCGACCGGGTCCCAGGCACGCAGAGCCGCTGGAGCCAGGGCAAGGACCTCTCCTTCGTCGCGCTGCGTCCCGAGCGTGTCGTCGAGGTCGCGTACGAGCACATGGAGGGCAGCCGATTCCGGCACACGGCGCGCTTCCGACGCTGGCGCCCCGACCGGGATCCCGAGTCGTGCACGTACGAGCAGCTCGAGGGGCCGACGGACTTCCCGTTCTCCGCGGTCCTGGGCAGCGGGGACTGACGGGCGTTCGCCCGACCTGCCCACCGGCGGCTCTGGCAGTCTTCGCCCATGCCCCGCCTGGCCGACCGGACCCCGCAGGTCCCCGTCAGCCGCCTCGTCGCCGAGCTCGTGCCGCCCCCGCTGTTCGCGGCCGCCACCTTCGACAACTTCTTCCCAGACCCGGCCCAACCGACCCAGGCCGCCGCGGTCGCAGGACTGCGGGCGTTCCTCAACCGGCCGGCCCAGACCTACACGCCGGGGCGGCTCTTCCGTCGTCGCTCCTCGCCGCCGGAGGTGCGTCCGGGGATCTACCTCGACGGCGGGTTCGGGGTGGGCAAGACCCACCTGCTCGCTGCCCTCTGGCACGCGAGCCCTCGGCCCAAGGCGTTCGGCACGTTCGTCGAGCTGACCAACCTCGTGGGTGCCCTGGGCTTCCAGCCGGCGGTCGCCGCGTTGACCGGGCAGCGGCTGCTCTGCATCGACGAGTTCGAGCTGGACGATCCCGGCGACACCGTCCTGGTCTCCTCGCTCCTCACGCAACTGGTCGGCCGAGGCGTGAAGCTGGCAGCCACGTCCAACACGCTCCCCGACCGGCTGGGAGAGGGCCGGTTCGCCGCCGACGACTTCCTGCGCGAGATCCAGGGCCTCGCCGCCCACTTCGACGTCTATCGCATCGACGGCCAGGACTACCGGCACCGCGGGCTGCCGCAGGCGCCGGCGCCGCTTGCGGACGCCCACCTGCTCGCTGCCGCCGGGCAGGACGGCTGGCTGGATTCGTTCTCCGTCCTGATGGAGCACCTGGCGCGCGTTCATCCCTCGCGGTACGGCGCACTGCTCGACGGCGTCCCCCGCCTGCACCTGCAGGGCGTTCGACCCATGTCCGATCAGGCCGAGGCCCTGCGGCTCGTCGTCCTGGCAGACCGCCTCTACGACCGCCAGATCCCCGTCCTGAGCTCCGGGGTTCCATGGGACGAGGTGTTCGGCCCCGAGATGCTGCGGGGCGGGTACCGGAAGAAGTACTACCGGGCCATCTCACGCCTGGCCGCCCTGGCCCGGAACGGTCAGGGATCGCTCGCCTGAGCCGGGGCGTTCGCCCGGGGTGGGTAGGATGCCCTCACAACTTCAGCGATCTTCTGCACGCGCGAGGGAGCCAGCGATGTCCGCCGCACAGGTCAGGGCGCTGCAAGCGCTGGCTGAGCCCATCGCGGCCCAGTTCGACTGTGATCTCGAGGATGTGACGATCCGTCAGGCAGGCAAGCGCCGCCTGGTCCGCGTCGTCCTGGACCATGACGGTGGCCTCTCCCTGGACCTGGTGGCCCAGATCAGCCGGGAGATCTCCCGTGCCCTCGACGCCTCCGACATCCTGGGCAGCTCGCCCTTCGTGCTGGAGGTCACGTCACCGGGGGTCGAGCGCCCCCTGCGGCGGCCGCGCCACTGGACCCGGGCCGTTGGGCGGCTCGTCGCCGTGACGAGCCGTGACGGATCGCGGGTGGAGGGGCGGATACTCGCCGCCGACGAGGAGTCGGCCCAGCTAGGGACTGCCGCGGGCCTCCACCGGGTCGGGTTCGCCGACGTGGCACGGGCGGTGGTGCAGGTCGAGCTCAAGCGCATCGACGAGGTGGTCCTCGACGCCGAGGACGAGGATCTCGAGGAGGGTGACCTCGCGGGGGCAGACCAGGCGGAGGCAGACCAGGCCGAGGCAGACGCGGGCGGCGACGACTCGCCGGCCGACGGTCCCGACCCGGACGCACAGCCTCACCGGGCAGGCCAGGAGGGCTGAGATGGACATCGACATGGCGGCGCTGCGGGCTGTCGCCACCGATCGGGAGATCCCGCTGGACCTGCTGGTCGACTCGATCGAGGCTGCCCTGCTCGTCGCCTACCAGCACACCCCTGGAGCGGCCGAGCAGGCGCGGGTGGAGCTGGACCGGCGCACCGGCCACGTGACGGTCTGGGCGCTGGAGGAGGTCGCCGAGGATGCCCCGGACGGGTTCATCCCCCAGGAGTACGACGACACTCCGGCAGGCTTCGGCCGTGTCGCGTCAACGACAGCCCGCCAGGTTCTCGTCCAGCGCCTGCGCGAGGCCACGGACGACGCAACTCACGGGCACTTCGCCGGGAAGGTCGGCGACCTCGTCTCCGGCGTGGTCCAGCAGGGCAGCGACCCGCGGCTGGTCTTCGTGGACCTCGGACGGGTCGAGGCGATCCTGCCGCCCCAGGAGGCGGTGGCGACCGAGTCCCATCCCCACGGCAGCCGGCTGAAGGCGCTCGTCGTGGGGACCAGGCGCGGTCCGCGCGGGACCCAGGTGGTCATCTCCAGGACGCACCCGGGGCTGGTCCGGGCGCTGTTCGCCCTGGAGGTGCCCGAGATCGCAGACGGCTCGGTGGAGATCGTGGCCATGGCGCGTGAGGCCGGGCACCGCACCAAGATGGCCGTGCGCTCGTACCGGGCCGGGCTCAACCCGAAGGGCGCGTGCATCGGTCCGATGGGCTCCCGAGTCCGCAACGTCATGGCCGAGCTGGGCGGCGAGAAGATCGACATCGTCGACTGGTCTGACGATCCCGCGGAGATGGTGGCCCATGCCCTGTCGCCGGCCCGCGTCAGCTCGGTGCGGATCGTGGACCTGGAGACTCGCAGCGCCCAGGTGATCGTGCCGGACTTCCAGCTCTCGCTGGCCATAGGCAAGGAGGGCCAGAACGCCCGCCTGGCAGCTCGTCTGACAGGATGGCGCATCGACATCCGCTCGGATGCGGCGGGGAATGCCACCGAGGGCGGCCAGGGTTGACCACGGCGTCGGATTCGGGCCAATGGCGCCTGAGGGGCTAGACTCAGACGCGCCCGCCCAAGGTCGACTCCCCGTGCGCACGTGCGTGGGATGCCGCAAGCGGGCAGCCAAGTCGGAACTGCTTCGGGTGGTCGCCCGTGGAGGTGCCTGCCTCCCGGATCCCAGCGCCAGGCAGCCCGGCCGGGGCGCCTACCTGCACCCCGTCCCCGGCTGCTTGGAGGTGGCCCAGCGACGCCGGGCGCTGGCTCGGGCCCTCCGGGTCCAGGGCAGCCTCGACGTCACTGCGGTGGCGGCCATGATCGAGCAGATCGACATCAACAGGAGAAGCACCACGACCGCTTCGGATGGTTCAGGAGCCCAGGGATGAGCCCACGATGAGCCCGCTGCGATGAGCGAGCCAACAAGCAACCAGCGGTCCAAGCCCTAGCGGCCCCCACGGGCGGGTGCGGACCGAAGACAGGAGAGATGTGTCAAAGGTCCGGGTCAGTCAAGTGGCCAAGGAACTCGGTATTTCCAGCAAGGATGCCCTCGGCTGGCTTGCTGACAACGGCGAGTACGTGAAGTCCGCCGCATCCACGATCGAGCCGCCCGTCGTGCGCCGTCTCAAGGAGGCCTTCCCGGCCGAGACACCGGATGGCAACGGCGCCCCCTCGGCGGCGGCCCCCGCCAATGCCACGCCCGCCGGCGGTGCGACCGGCGCCGCGGCGCGCGGCCCGCGCCCGTCCCCGGGCCGGCCGGGCACGCCGGCCCGTCCCGGCGCGCCCACCCCGGGCAGGGCCGCTGCGGCTTCGGCGACCTCGGCACCCGGGACCGAGGCACCCGCCGCCCCGACGGCGGTCACTCAAAGCCCTCCGGCACCGGTGCTGCAGGCCCCCGCTGCAGCGGCGTCCACCGGTTCGGCACCTTCCCCAGCCGCGGCGGCCCCCGCCCCCGAGCCGCCGGCCGCCCCGGCCACGGAGCAGGCACGTCCTGCTGCCCAGCCCGGAGCCCCCAGCCCACGACCCGGTGGCCCGGCGGGCGCCAGGCCCAGCCCCGGCGCCATGCCCTCTCGCCCGGCCCAGCCGCGGTCCTCCGGCGCGGCTGCGCCCACGGGTGGTGGCACCGGCACGGCGCCCCCGCCAGGCCCGCGCCCGGCTCCCCGTCCGGCGCCCGGCCCCCGGCCGGGCAACAGCCCCTTCTCGGGTGGCTCCGGCATGGGCCGACCCGCCCCTGCGCCGCGTCCGGGCAACAACCCCTTCAGCGGCTCCGGCATGGGTCGGCCTGCTGCCGGCCCTCGGTCCGGCGCACCGGCCGCCCCTGGCGGTCCCCGTCCAGCGATGCCCGGGGGTCCAGGTGGCCCCCGCCCGAACCCCGGCTCCATGCCGCCAAGGCCGGCACGTCCGGCCGGTCCCGGCGGCCCGGGTCGCCCGGGCGGTCCCGGCGGCTCCCGTCCAGGTGGTCCCGGCGGCTTCCGTCCAGGTGGTCCCGGCGGGGCTCGCCCCGGTGCCCCCGGCGCTGGCTTCCGTCCTGGCGGGACGACCGGCGGCGGTGCCCCAGGCCGCCCAGGTGGTCCCGGCGCCCGCCCCGGTGGCGGTCCCGGCAGGGGCGGCACCGCCGGCGCCTTCGGCCGCCCGGGTGGACGACCCGCGCGTGGCCGCAAGTCGAGGAAGGCCAAGCGCCAGGAGTTCGACAACATGGCGGCGCCGACGATCGGCGGCGTTCGGCTCCCGCGCGGCAACGGAGCCGTCGTGCGACTGCCTCGTGGCGCCTCGCTGACGGACTTCGCCGAGCGGATCAACTGCTCGCCGGCTGATCTGGTCACCGTCATGTTCAAGCTCGGCGAGATGCTCACGGCGACCCAGTCGGTGGATGACGACACCCTGCGCCTGCTCGGCCAGGAGCTGGACTTCGATGTCCAGGTCGTCTCCCCGGAGGACGAGGACCGCGAGCTGCTCGGCACGTTCGACCTGGAGTTCGGCGAGGATGAGGGTGACGACACGGACCTCGCCCCGCGGCCTCCCGTCGTCACCGTCATGGGCCACGTCGACCACGGCAAGACCAAGCTGCTCGACGCGATCCGCTCCACCAACGTGATCGCCGGCGAGGCCGGCGGGATCACCCAGCACATCGGCGCCTACCAGGTGACCCTCGAGGTCGGAGGCACCGAGCGCAAGCTCACCTTCATCGACACCCCCGGCCACGAGGCGTTCACCGCCATGCGTGCCCGCGG
>CAZWXF010000024.1:0-29599 GCA_964638055.1 uncultured Bifidobacteriaceae bacterium
AGACACGCCCTAGTCGCCAGCGGCGGGACGGCCCGCGGGAGCCGTTCCGCCCACCGACGGATGCCTGGCCGACACGGGATGAGCGACGGGCTGGCTGCCGTGCCGGCTGACGTAGGGCCTGAGTTGGCTCACGCTTCGCGGTACTTCGCGTCGACCCAGCTGTGACGTATGGTGATGTGGGCAGTGAGGGGCGATTCACGCACTGATCGGGGTTCGTAGGGGTTGGGATGTGGCTTTCGTGCAGCGGGTGCGTATGGCCTCGGGTGCGACGGCGGTCCGCGTCGCCGCCTACGTGGGCGGGCGTCAGCGGTGAGCTGTGTCAAAGTCTCCGGACAGAGTCTCTGGCCGTTGGAGGCCGATTCCCTGGCGGTCTGGTGATCGGGTAGGGCTTTGCGGGAGTGCGGAAGCCCAGCCTGGAATGATGTCGTCCTGCGACTGTGGACCGCTTCGATGTGGTCGGCGAGCGCGAATCGTGCCCGTTCTCGGGTCGAGGCGCGGCAGCGGTGGTACTTCTCGTTCTTCTGGGTGGCCGAAGAAGGATTCTGCGACGGCGTTGCCGCAACACGGCCCGGTTCGGTCGACACTGCGGCCGGATCTTGCGTTCCTGGCTACCGTTCGAATTCGACCGGAGCGTATTGCGCACTGAGACGGTAGGAGCGGGTCAAGCGACTTCACCGGCGACCGGTGATCGGCCGATCACCGCTGATCAGCTCAGCCGCGATGCACGAACGATCCGGCCCAGCCGGAATCTGCCACGAAATCCGCGTTCTCACGACCATCTTGTCAGCGGAACGGCGACTTGCGCTCGGAATCCACGCTTAGACCGTCTTCCCGACGCCCTAAGGGTGGATATCGAGCGCACTTTGCGAAGTGTGGCCACCGAACGGTCCCATACGGGGGATATCGGGGCAGATTCGTGACTGAGCAGAGCCCGAGTGCAGCTCAATTCGGCGTAGGACGTCGTGGACACCCCTGATCCCTATCCCACCGCGCTGCCCGTGCTGATGGATCACCTGGAGCGAGTCGGCTACCCGCAGCGGAAGGGAGAGCCTTGGTCGGGCGGTGGCTGTCAGGCCGACACTGGCCTTCTCGATGGGGAATGCGCAGAGGATGCCTACCTGTGAGTGCCCTGCGGGACCCAGACCAGGCCGACGTGCCGCACGGCGACGTCCGAGCGTTCGAGGCCCACGTCCAGGGTGGTGATCGTGGCCGAGCGGTCCGCCCAGGCTCGGCGAACCTCGGCGGCCTCGCCCTCGGCCTGCTCCCGCAGGTCCGTCAACTGCCGCGCCAGCAGGTCGACGCGGTCCTCCGCTGCCCCCACGCGGCTGTGCGCCGCCGAGGCCTGCCGCGCCGTCGTGGCCCACGAGCGGCGTCGTCCACCGAAGAGTCCCCCGAGCAGGTCGGTCGCCAGAGTGGCGTTGCGTTGGGCCGAGACCCGCTCGGCGGCCTGCTCGGCAGTGTCCAGACGGCGTTGCACGTCGGCGATGCGGCGGTCGTAGCGCCCGGCGATCCTGGCGATCTCGGCGTCCGCCCGGTCCTGCGCCGCTGCCATGCAGCGTGCGGCGAACTCCTCATGCAGCTCCCCGACGCGGCCGTAGAGCTTGAGGTCGGGGTTCGCGGGAACGCTGACCGACATCGTCCGGTAGAGGTGATCGACGAGCCCGGACTGGAGCCTCGTCCACCACGCCTTCGTGGCCAGAGCCGACGGGACGAGCCGGTACACCGACGCAGCTGGCGGGTCGACGAGCAGGTCCCGGTCGTCGTAGTCGACGGCGACGAACTGCTCCGGGCTCGCGTCCTCGGTCACCGGGAAGAGGACCGCCTCGTACTCCTGGCTCAGGTCGAGGCCCGCCTTCGTGTCGTCGTAGCGCAGCGCGATCCGGGCGACGACGCAGGCCACCAGGCGGTTGCCGGGCACGGCCCCGACAGACGCACCCCAGGACGCCGCAGGGTCCAGGTAGCGCACGGGGATGCCCGCCGCGATCGTCGGCAGCACCACGGACTCGTCGTCGGCCAGTGCCCTGCCGGCCCGCGACGCGGGGCTCGCCCCCTGCTCGGGGGTGGCAGGAGGCCCGGTTCCTGAGGACGGTCCCGGGCTCGTGGGCAGGCCCTGACCCGACGTGGCCAGGCCCAACGTGGCCGGGCCCGAGATGGCCGGAGCCGACCTGACCGGGCCCGATGCGTCGACCGCGGGGGAAGGGACCTCGCCGCCGAGCGACTGCGCGGGATCCGACCGCGTCATGGCGCCCGCGCCGACCCCGACGGACGTCGCCGCCGACCTCGAAGTTCCAGCACCTGCAGGGCCTGGGCCGACAGCAATTCCTGCACCTGCGCGAGAGGCGTCGCGCAGGGCCGTCACCTCCGCACGGTTCAGGGGCCCGCGCAGGTAGCTCATCGCCCACCGCGTCGTGAACACCTGCGGGACGTCCGAGGCTGCCCGGCGCATCACGAACTCCCGCTTGCCCAGCGCCGAGATCGCGGCGCCGATGGCCCTCGCGTCGCCCGCCCCGGAGGCGCTGAACAGGCCGTCCATGAGGCGGGCCTTGTCCTGCTCGGTCTGCAGCCGCCCGACCAGCCACGTGCCCGCGTTCGACAGCGCCTTGTAGTCGACGTCCACCGGGTTCTGGGTGGCCAGCACGACGCCGACGCCGAAGGCACGCGCCTGCTTGAGCAGCAGCATGATCGGGCCCTTCGTGGGCGGGTTGCCGACCGGCGGCAGGTAGCCGGCCACCTCGTCCATGTAGAGCAGGGCGCGCAGGTCGGTGGTTCCCGACTGCCGCCGCATCCACGCGACCAGCTTGGCCAGCACGACCGACGTGGCCGACTGGCGCTGCTCGTCGGACAGGTGCGCGGTCGACACGATGGCGCAGCGAGGGCGGCCCTCCGGGGTGCGCAGCATGGCGGCGATGTCGATGCGGTCTCCCCCCAGCCAGGGCGCGAAGGCCGGGGATGCCAGGAGGCCGTTGAGCCGCATGGCCAGCTTGCTGCGGTCGGCGGGCGGGTAGTAGGCGTCGACGTCGAGCACCCCGATCTTGCGGAACGGGGGCTGGATCACGGACGCGAGCAGGGTCTCCAGGGTCAGGGCACGACCCTCGCTCCACGCAGCGTTGATGATCGACGCCAGGAGGATGTGCTCACGCGAGCTCAGCGGGTCGGATTCCACCCCGATCAGGTTGAGCAGGCTGGAGACATAGGACTCGATCTCGTCGGCGACGGCCTGCGGATCGGACAGATCGCCCGGCACGTCCAGGGTGCCCATGAGGTTGAGCTGGACGCCGTGCGGGGAGCCGGGTGTGTAGATGGTGACGTCGGCGGCGTCGTGCAGGTCCCCGACCTGCTGCGTCCCCAGCCCCCAGCCGGCCAGCCCTTCGCGCCACCGGCGGGCCTCGTCGACAGCGAACGCCTCACGAGGGACTCCGGCGCGCTCGGTGTCGGACTGGCTCACCCAGGGCAGGAACTCCTCCGCCATGAGTCCCGGGAAGGTCAGGGCGAGGTTGCCCAGGTCGCCCTTGGGGTCGATCAGGAGCGCGGGCACCCCCGCCGACAGGCACTCCTCGACCAGAACGGTCGCCAGGCCGGTCTTGCCCGAGCCGGTCATGCCGACGATGACGCCGTGCGTGGTGAGGTCGGCGGCTGGCAGCAGCGCGGGGGTGGGCGTCCGGGCGTGCGTGGCCGGGTCGATGATCGCGCCGAGTCGCAGGTCCGTCATGCCGGGCAGCGTAGGGCCAGGGGATCGCATCGGCGCGGCCGTCCGCCGGACGTGCGAGACCTGCGGGCACGGGGTCAGTAGCGCGTGTGTCCGGTCCAGGCCGACCCGTCCCACCAGCGCATGCGGGCCTGGCCGGTGGGATCCGGGGCCCACGCGGGCGTGCCGGGCGGGGGGTCGGCGCCGCCCTTCCGGGCCGGGGACTGAGCGACGACCCAGTCCAAGGTCGGCCGGACGTTCGCGGAGACGGCTGCGAGCGGCAGCCGGACGAACTGGGTGGAGCGCCCCGCCTCCTCGGTCACGCGCCGCGCGAGGACCAGGCTGATCTCGCGGGCCTCGACCTGCGCCTCGGCCAGGACCGCGCGGGGCACGACGAGCAGGGACGCCCGCCGCCACTCCCGCTGTGGCCACGGCGTGAGGAGGCCCTCGGCCAGCGGACCGATGGCGACATGCCACTCGGTCAGCACAAGAAGCACGGGGCGTCGGTTCTCCAGCCCCGTGAGGAGCCCGACGACCTGCACCTGCGTGTCGGCGGGCAGGTCCAGGGCCACCCGCTCGATCAGCGGGCTCGGGACCTGGACGTCCTCGGCGCGCGCCCGGGCGATCAGCGGGGCGAGCAGCGGCGGGTGCCTGTGGGGAGGGATCGGCGGGGTCGGCGAGGACGACGGGCGCGACCCTGCCTCCACCCGGGCTGGCTCGGGCTCCGGCGGGCGCGGGCGGGCTGTGCGGGCGGGCTCCTGCGGAGCTTCGGAGTGCGGGGCGGCTGCGGTGGCAGGCTCCTCGGGAGCTTCAGGGTGCCGGGCTGCGGCGTGGGCGGTCGTGTGCCCGGGATCACCGATCCCCACGGGTCCTCCCGGGGTGGCGAGCCTACCGCGGTCGTCCGGCGCGGCAGCAGGCTCGGCCGCCCGACCCCCACCTGCCGTGCCGGCTGGCCCGGACGCCTCGGGCTCAGCAGCTGCTCTCCCGGCCGGCCGGCCCTCGCTGGCCTCGGCTCCCCGGGAGCCCGTGGGCTCAGGAGCACCTGGCACGGCTGACCGGCCCTTGGAGGGCCCCGCCACCCGGGACGCCTTGGCCTCGGGAGCGGCAGGCGAGGGCGAACGGACATCACGGGACACCGGCGCATCCGAGGCCCGCTCGGGCTCGTGCAGGGGCAGGCTGGCGGTGGGGCTCGGCTCAGCCGGCCGCGGAACCGCCGTCCCGCAGCCCTCGCAGAACAGCCACCCCCGCTCCACGAGCCGACCGCAGACCTGGCAGGTCATCGCCCCGGGATCATCGGACGCCCGCCCGGTAGAGGAACCACATGATCGGATCCAAGCACCGGAATGGCGTCTTGCCCTGCGCGGCGACCTTGCCCACGGTGGGCGCGTGGCCCAGGGACGAGACCGCGAAGGTCCGGATCTGTGATCCGCGCGCCTCGTAGTGCCGCACCCGCTCCAGCAGGGAGATGGCGTCGAGCTTGGCCAGCAGCGCGCGCAGCTCCATGTCCAGCAGGTCGCAGTCCTCGCTGTTGAAGCCGCGCAGCGCCAGCGAGGGGTCCATCCGCATCCGCAGGCCCCTGCTGGAGAGCTGGGAGTCCAGGCCGGAGCCCCGCTGGGCGGCGGTCAGCAGGACGAGGTCGAACTTCGAGATCGTCAGGGCCACCGGCAGGAACGGCGCACGGTCCCCGTTGATCGCGAACATCAGCGCTTGGAGGTTCCCCCAGACCGCGTCGGGCGGGAAGTCGCTGGCCGGAGGCTCGACCAGGCCGACCAGAGCGTTGCGGACCTTCGGCATGCTCCCGGGGTCGATCATGAGGATCAGGCCGTCAGCGCGGGTCAGGAAGCGGAAGATGTTCGCGTCCATTCCCGCGTTCTGCAGGTCCTCCCCCGCCACATCGCGCAGGACGAGCACATGATCGGGGACTCCGGGGCGCTGGATGCGCAGCAGGATCGGCTCCTGGTGCTCGACGCGCTGGCCGCTGCCCTCTCGCTCGGTGGCGGGCAGCAGCCGGCCCTCATCGGAATGGAGCTGGCCGAAGCGTCGCTCGAAGCTGGCCCGCGAGTCCTCGTTGTAGTGCGTGATGGTCATGCCCCGCCTGCGACCCCACCTGATGAGGAGGTCCGCGGTGACGGCGATGTAGACCGTCTTGCCCGACGCCCGCGTGCCGGCCATCGCCAGGCAGGTCGTGGAGACCTCGCTCCAGCGCTCGGGCAGCAGCCGCTCGCACTCCGGGTTGTGGCAGCGCGGGACGAGCTCGGTGCTCGGATGGTCCGGGCAGCGCGGACGCTCGGAGCGAAGGTAGGGCTGCGGGGTGGCGCCGCGACAGGGGCTGCCGTCATCGAGTCGACCGATCAGGCAGACCCGGTACAGGCTTTCCCGCGGCAACGACGTGAAGCAGTACGGGCAGCGTTGCAGGGAGTCCTGCCCGGGGGGCCCGACGGCTGTAGAGGTCACGCACGGCCCCCGTCCCTGCGTGGGGCGCCCGTCGCAGCGGGGGCCCTCGACACCCTTCGCGCGGTCGCGTCACCGGAGGAGACGAGCTGGGCCAGCAGCCAGTCCCGGACGGCTGAGGAGGCATCGCCCTGGGCCACGCACAGCAACGGGATGCCCGCCTCCCGGCAGCGCCGCTCCCCCTCGATCCAGTCGATGGGCCAGCCGGCGGGATCCGCCGGGAGTCCGAGCAGCACGACGGCCAGTGCGGGAGCAGGCTCGCCGGCGGGGCCGCGCGGAGGGCTTCCCCAGGCAGCCAGGATCTCCTCGTCGGGCCAGGAGTCGGTCACGGCGAGCAGCAAGGACGCCGATCCGAGCAGGGGCGTCACCGTCGCCAGGCGTGACCCCGAGCTGTGGACGGCGGGGCGCAGGTGCCGCACGATCTCGTCGGGAGCCATGCCGGAGCCGTCGACCGCGCGCGGACCGTCCGTGGCGTCGGACCGCGATCCGTAGCTGAGCCACTGCACGCGGGAACGGGGCGTCAGCGCGAGGCGACGAGCGGATTGGATCGCCCCGATGACCTCTACGAGCACACGGCCCTGATATGCCCAGGCCATCGAGGCCGACCGGTCCAGGGCGACGGCCAGGTGCACCTCGAGGGGGTCGCCCTGGATGCCCGGACCCGGATGCTCAGCAGGCCCGGGCAGGATCGGCTCGTCGATGACCGAGAACTGCCGACTGCGGACCCGCCACTCCCCCGACCGCTCACGCACCACGTCGAGCAGGTCGATCCGGACCCTGCCGGTGACCTGGATGTCGGAGAGCTCCCAGGAGTCGACCGGCGCAGCACCGCCGCGCACGCTCAGTGTCACCGCGAGCCGGCCTGACATCGGCGCCCCGTCCGCGGAGACGATCACGACGCTGGCCGAGGAGCCGGGCTCGACCTGCAGTGCCCAGGCGCCGTGCCGCTTGTCCAGCCGGGCTCGGTCTGCGGCGCTGAGCTCCAGGGCGACCGACGCGGCGTGGGCACGGGAGACCTGCAGCACGAGTCTCTCGCCCGCCCCCACCACGGCCTCCTCGCCGGGGCGCAGCATCACCATCGACTACTTCCTTCCCTTGCCACGCTTGATCTGGGGTCGGTTGCCACCGGCCTCCGACGTGGTGATGCCCAGCTGCGCGCGCAGGCGGTGCCGTTCCACGATGGCCTCCTCGGCGACGTCCCGCCACGCCTTGAACGCTCGCTGGCGTCGAGTCCCGTCGTCCATCGGATCATCCTCCATGGAGATCACCACCTGGGCGACGCGGTCGATGAGCGCCCGCAGCCTGGCCGCCTCCGGATGGTTCAGGTGCGGCCGCGCCAGGACGGACAGCGCCGGGGCTGGGTCCGTCGTCCTGGCGGATCGGGCAGGGACGCGTGCCGGTGGCGCGGCCTCGGACTCGTCCCCAGCCGCAGCCGGTGGCGGCCACGGGCGTGATGCGGGCGGACCCGGCCAGCGGTCCCCGGCAGGGGCATCCGCGCGCCGCCCCGGGTCGAGGGGCGGCGCAGTCGGATTCCCCGCACCGGACCCCTCCAGGCCTACGGCAGCGGGCGGGGCGACGGGCGTCACTGCGGACAGCCTCGATCCGGTCCCCGCAGCCCAGGAACCCGGTGTCGCGGGAGCACGTGGCACGGATCCGATGCTGGACTCGGCGGGGGGCATCGTCGGCGGCACCGGAGTCCCCTGTGTGAACGGCGCGACCGGCCGCGCATGCGGGGCTGGCGACACGTGCGGGGCCACCGACTCAGGCCGGGGCGGCGCGGCCGTCACGGCCACCGTCGACTCCCCGCCGATCCCCCTCGATCCGCGCAGGAGGTCGGGTGCGGGAGCCCGCTCCGGCCGGGGATGCAGCTGGCGGTGGCGCTCGTGGGCGGCCTGCACTCCGGCCAGGGTTCCTGCCAACCGATCGGGGTCCAGGCCATCGGGCTGGCGGAGCTGGGCGTCGAGGGTGGCGAACCACTGGTTGCAGAACGGGCAGGGCTCGGCCGTGCCGCGGCCCTGGCCCGATTCCGGGTCACGGTCGACCGCCGCCTCGGTCAGCTCGACCGTGCCCGGGACTCGGGCGGCCACCGGGAACTCGGGCCCGAAGAGGTTGAGGTCCGCGGTCAGCCCCACCGCCAGGGGGGTCCCGAGGGTGACGCGCGGGGCCATCGAACGCACGTCGAACGTGGCATCCCAGAGGTCCTCGGCCGGCAGCAGGCTCAGGACCGTGTCGAGCAGGCCGCCCGCCCAGATGAAGTCATCGATGACCGCGATCAGCTTGGTCCGCGCCTGGCTGTGCAATGCGTCGTGCACAGCCCGGAACATGCGGTGAAGCTGGACCTGTCCGGTCGGCTCGGCCGCGATGACGCGCAGCACGTCGGGTTGGGGGGTCGTCGGGCGCAGCCACCGCTGGCCGGGCCGGGCCGCAGCCACCTCCTGCGCCCCCCAGGGTGTGCACCAGTGGTCGGGGTCCCAGAGCTGGCTGGGTCGGATCGAGCGCACGCGGGCACCCGCGGACTCGCGATCTGAGGGGGAGCCGTGCCGGCGGGTGACCACGAGGCACTCGGTGAAGTTGTTGCCGGGCCGGTTCGACGCGTCCCGTTCGGCATACATGGTGTGGATCAGGAACCGTCGTGGCGTGTTGCCCCGGCCCAGCCAGGCCAGACGACGGGGCCGCTCGTAGACGTCGATGCCCGCCTGGAACGGCAGCGAGGGATCGTCCCACCAGGGCAGCCTCTCGATCAGCCCGCGGCCCTCGGCCACCGCGTCCGCGGTGAGGCCGGCCAGATCGTGGTGGTTGGCGACCGACCAGCCGTGCTCGCCGACGGACGTGTAGGAGAACGCGCCCAAGACCTGCCCGCCCCCGAGCGCTGGCTGCTCGGCGTGCCCCATGCCGGCGCCGCCCGTCTCAGGCATTGCCCAGCCTGAGGTAGCTCGGCGGGGGGTCGATGACCGCGATGGGCGGCTCGTGGAGCGGGTCGGCGATCAGGCGGATGAAGCCGGTGTCGGGGAGGTCGCGCGGCAGGTCCACGGCCAATGGGGTCCGGGCCTGCAGGGTGAGCTCCCACGAGCCGAACCCCTGCCCGTCCGACCGGGACAGGGGGAACGCCGTCTGGGACCACACGAGGGTGAAGCCTGCAGTCAGCTGCTCGGCGCTGCGCAGGAGCAGGCGGTTGCGCTGCCTGGCGCCGAGCAGCGTGCTCTTGCGCTCCACCTCGAACGTGTACTCGACGAGCACCGGGAACACACCACGGACCGTCGCGACGGCCGAGTGCTTGCCACTGCCCGAGTGCTGGCTGTAGCCGGCCAGGTGAAGGGCGCACGGACCCGAGCTGAACCGCAGGTCACGAGCCAGCAGGAAGCCGCCGAAGGCGTCGTAGTCCTCGCGCCCCAGCGAGGCGAACGGCTGCGGGGCGCGCGCGGGGTCGGGCGGAGCGCTGTCCACGGGGGTTCTCCACAGGTCGACCCGGGCTGCCCCACGCGGCCACCGGAACGCGATCAGGACCTGGTCGACGCGATCGATGACCACCAGGTCCGAGGGCGGGTCGGCGCGCAGCCAGCGCAGCGAGCGCCCGGGCCGGGCCTGACGGCCGTGCCGCGTGACCGGGGTGAAGAACACCGCTGAGCTGTCGGAGCTCACGTCGACGTTGAGCATGTTGCTGCGACCGGCATCCTCCCGGACGGGATTGCGGATCGGCGTGCTCAGATCGAGGTTGTACGGGTACTTGCCGAGCTCGTCGAAGACGACCTGGCCCGCCGACTGGATGTCGGCGGGGGGTGCCTGCTGTGAGAAGTAGACGTCGACCTGCCCCACCGGCAGTGTGGTCCAGCTCAGGTTGACGATCGAGTCGGAGACGGGTTCGGCCACCAGGTCCATCACCGCCGCGAGCCGGACCGGCAGGGACGCGCGTTGGATGGCGGGCGTCGCGCACCATTCGGTCTGGTCCTCCCAGCGAACGCCGGCGTAAAGGAAGTAGACGTACTCCTCGCCCGGCACGACCTCGGGATCGACAAGACCGCGGGTGGCGATGTCCTCGCCGTCGGCGCTCGAGGGCCGATTCCGCCGGATCTCCGACTTGGTGCGCTTGGCCCACCGGAACCTCTGGTCGGGCAGCGCATCCCAGCTCACCACGAGCTGGCTCCCCTGCGGCGCGACCGCCACGCCAAGCGGCGGCCACAGGACGTAGGCCCGATCGTCGCAGCCTGCGTGCATGTGTGGCGGGGTCACCACCGCGGTCGCGATGTCCGGTCCGGTGTAGGCCCACACCTCGTAGTAGCGGGATCCGGAGGTGGGGCGGTTGACGGACGACGAGTCGGCGATGCTGGTGGCCGTCGTGACCGCGAGCGTGGCCTCGACGCTCTCCGCCATCGAAGCGGGCGGGGCTCCGTCCGCCGCCACCACGCGGTAGACCGCGATCCCCGGCCCGGTCCACGGCGGCCACGAGATCAGCGCCCGCCACTGCCCGCCCTCCGCAGCCACGAGCTTGACCTGCAGGGGCAGAGGTTCGTACGGCTCCGGCGCGACGTCCCACACCGCCATGGCGGCCACGGAGACCCGCGTGCCGTCCACCTCGATCTCGTCCCGCCCGAACTGGGGCTCGGGATCGTCTGCTGCCGCCCCGTCACCGGAGACCGGCCCTGCACTCCCCGCCGGGCCGAGGGGGGGCTGGGGCCCTGCCGGCGGGTGCCCAGTACCCCCGCCCGGCTGCGTCTGCGGGGGCTCCGACTTCGCGAAGGGGTTGCGGGGCCGCGGCCTGCGGCCACCCTCGCTGTCAGACCCACCGCTCACTGTCATCTCCTCGTCCCACACCATGCACCGTCCCTGCCCTCAGAAGCGGACACCCGTTGAGACCGGTGCCACTTCGGGCTCCGACTCGTCGCCGCGGTCCTGCTTGAGATCGACGTCAGCCATGGTCAACGGCCTCGTAGAGATGAGGATCGAGGTGACCTCGTCCAGCACGTGCCGCGGATCGAGAAGGTCGCCCGATCCGGCCATCCGTGCGGCGAGGTCCTCCTCGGCGCGGGTCAGCTCCCGGCCCAGCCCACGCAGGGAGAACGCCGAGGTGCTGAAGTCGGCGGGAGGCTGCCCGCTGCGACCCACATCCGGCAGCACCCTGCCCTCCACGGAGACCACGTCGAACGCCCCACGGATCAGCGCGTCGAGGCTCGCGTGCCCCGAGCGCTCGATCAGGTCGGCGGTGTGCCGCAGGATCAGGCCCTCGGCCACGGGTGTGGCCAGCCGAAGGCCGAATTCGTCCGGCTCGCTGATCGCGGCAAGCCACAGCTGCAGGCGCACGTCCTCCAGGGCGCACACATCCTCGGGCACCTGGGCCAGGAACTCGGGCCGCTTGGCCAGCACCGCGAAGGACTCGCCCAGGAAGTCTGACCAGGCCCTGCCGACGGTCGTGCGGCGGGACCACGCCAATGAGGACACCTCATCCCGGGCCGCCTCGCGGTCCCGGGGCTCGTATCGGCCGAAGGTCACACTCGGTGGCACGTTCCCCACGAGCCGGGTGACGCGCGGGGCCGTCGAGCGAGCGCGGCCGAACGGCTCGTTGAGGAACACCGGGAGGAGTCGCGACCAGGCAAGGTACTGGGAGTAGACCCGGTGCAGCCGGTGCAGGTTCTCGATGAGGACGGGGATCTCGCGCTCCAGGCGGGCGACCAGCGACTCCTCGTCACGTGCCCGGTGGATCAGCTGGAAGACACGCCGTTGGACCGAGAGGTACTTGCCCACGAGCGTGAGGAACCAGACCAGGACAAGGGTGGGAACCCACCACCAGGCGCTCCACGGCAGCACGTCGATCCAGTCGAGGAGGCCCAGGACGGCCCCGACCCCCAAAGCGACCAGGGTCGCGACCTTCGTGAAGTGGCTGAGCTCACCCGCCAGGTCCTCCGCCTCCCGGGTCGGCGGCGCCGAAGCCTGGGAGAGCTGGTCCATCCGCTCCTGGACCCGGTCCCGGAACTGGTTGATCTCCCCCACCAGCATCTCCCCCACCGACCCGAGGAACGACGCCCGCCAGTGCTGGGCGGCACGTTGGAGGTCCCGGCGGTTGCGCTCGACATCGTCACTGCCCAGGCCCTCCACGCGCGAGAGCTCGCCGAGCTCGGCCAGTGCGTCGTCGCATCGCCGCAGGTCGTTCACGGCGAGCTCGTCGGTCACCGTGGCCAGGGTGATCCCGTTGACCGGGCGCCACGTCTGCACGCGCGAGGGCGCCAGCTGATCGATGGGGTACCACCGTGGCACGCCCTCGTCGACGACCGGCTCGATCCCCCGCTGGCGCTCCCCGCTGGCCAGGGCCAGGACGGTGTCGATCGTCGCCCGCCAGAAGGACTCCTGGCCGCTGGGCGGGGAGGTGGGCGCGAGCTCGAGGTCGAGCCGTCGCAGCTGGTCGAGGATGTGCTCGATGCTCTCCTCCGAAGCGGTGGCCCAGCGCAGCGCCTCCCGGGAGCCACTCCGGGCGGGGATCCCGGCGACGGTGACACGCTTGCTGCTCGCCTGACCGAAGATCGCGTTGGTGAGGCGTCCCGCGGCCGTCGACTTCCCCCGATGCATCAGGACCTTGGACAGCTCCGAGGGGGCCATCACCAGTGCTCGCCACAGGAACGAGAAGAACATCGTGATGGCCGCCAGGGCGCCGACCTCCTCGGCTTCGCTGGCCCGCGCCACGCGCGGAGGAGGTTCCAGGGACAGCCGGTCGCGAAGGTCCTGTATCCGGCCGGCGAACGCTGCCGACCTGGACGCGGGTACGGTCCCCGGGGCGCGCAGGGCTGCCGGGGACAGCGCGGCATCCCACACGAGGTCCAGGACCTCGCTGCCGTCCAGCCTGACGTGGAAGGCGCGGGCCATGAGGACGTCGTCGCGCGTGTGCGTGTGGTCCCAGGGCGTCGCCCCCACCCCCACCCACAGCGCCGCGACGGTGGCGGTGAAAGCGGCCGCGTGCGCCGCGACCTCCTGTATCCGCGCGGGATCGTCGGGCCTGCAGTGAAGGTCGAAGCCCGCGTTGGCCGGGGACTCCCCCTCCTGCGGCGCTGCGATGAGGGTGTCCCAGCCGGGCCATGCGGGCAGGGTCGGATCCCAGTGGCCGCCGTGCCACGTGATGAGCACGTCCATCGCCCCCACCCGGCGGGGCAGCCGGTCGAAAAGGAGCTTGCCGGCGAGGTGCCGCTGCGTCCGCGCGTCGAGCCAGGTGGCATCCCAGCCGATCGGATCGAGCACGACGACGCGCACGGGGCGCCCCTCCACCAGGCGTGACAGCGCCACGACCTGCTGCGGAGCGCTGGGCGAGGGGGGGACGACCACGAGGTTCTGCCCCAGGGCCTCGCCCCGCCGGTGGATCTCGGCGACGCTGAGCAGGGCGTAGCCCTCCAGCCATCCTGCAGCACTCCAGTCGGCGAGGAGCCCGACGGTCAGCTGCGAGACCGGATCGAGCGGGTCGTGGACGACCAGGGTGAGCACGGACATCAGAAGTCGACTCCCGTGACCGGCTCGGACGGGCCCTCCGGGGTGGCGTCCGTGGCCGTGATCCCCTCGACGATGCCCGTGAGCTGCTCGGTGGCCCAGATGACGTCCGGCGCCAGGGAGTTCAGCAGAGGCCGAACGTCGTAGCGCATCTGCTCGATCCGCGGGGACTTGGCCGGCTCCGCGCCCCCGAACGCCGAGGTGACGCCCTGGTCCAGCGCGGCCAAGTAGGCCACCGCCGCCTCCTTGCGCGCCTGCGCCGTCTGCGGCGTCGCTCCCGGTGCGGCGCCCCGCTCCGCGCGACGCGGCCCTCCCTCGGGGGGGCGCTCGTCGGCCACGATGAAGCGGGTCAGGTAGCGCGTCGCCCCGAATGTCGTGTCGTACTCCCGGCCCTGGCGGTTCGACGGGCTGCCGTACAGCGAGCGGAGAGCCAGGTAGGGCGCCAGGGGCGCCAGCGTGGGGTCGAAGCCGCACTGGGCGATCGCCACGAGGTAGGCCTCCAGGATCGCGCCGACCTCGTCGCTGTCGAAGCCCTGGGCATGCGCGGTGAGCAGGGGCGCGGGGAAGCGCAGCCACGTCGCGCTGGCCTCGGAGTAGACGGCAAGGGGCTCGTTGCGCTCGTACGGGTTCTGCTGGTAGACCCCGCGCAGCCTGCCCGTCATCCGCCCGACGATGTAGCCGGCGACGAGGCTGCGCCGCTCGACCGGCGTCATGGGCAGGCAGCCGACAAGCGGTCGGGCGCGCCGGTTGCGCCACATGTCGGCGACCGCCCCGGCCGCGTTCACCCGCGAGAGGGCGGCCCCCAGCGGCCGCAGCAGCGAGGGCAGGGCCAGGGGGACCATCGGCGGGTAGGAGCCGAAGACATCGAGGTGGACCGTCCCGGTGTCCTCGTCCAGCGCACTCTGGAACCCCTCGATCGCCTCGGCGGCGACCGATCCGCGGTCGCGGAGCACGCTCAGCAGGCCGTCGGCGGCTCCGCCGGGGAGGTCCCTGAGCGGGACGCCGGAGAACTTGAACATCTCCTCCAGCTTCACGTTCGGGTGGACCAGGGCGAAGGCGGGGGCGTCGACCTGCACCAGCGGGGCGGCGTGCTGCAGCACGACCGCGAACTTCCCCGCCAGCGCGGCGCTGCGACGCGACGCCACCCCCGTGCCCGACTCGCTGAGGTATCCCCTGATCCCCTGCCGAAGGAAGGGGGCAAGCTCGCCGTTGGGCCGGTTCACCCACGCCCGGGACCGGGCGACAACGGCGCGCGGATCGGTGTCGGTCGAGAAGGCTGCGGCGCTGGAGACCCGGCCCAGGTCCGGCCGGGACGGGTCGCGGACCATCCCCACGGGCACCCACGGACCCAGCGTCCGAATGGTGACGGACTCGTTCGTGTCGTCGTTGTGGCCCGCCCAGCGCCCGGTGAGCACCTCCTGGAACACCGCCTCGCGCGCCTCGCCCACGGTGGCCAGGCCTCGGGCGCGACGGATGACGTCCAGATCCGCGTCGACCTGCTGGGGGAACGTGTCCGGATCGATGAGCATCACCTCGTTGTGGGCGCCCCGGAAGCGCGTGGCAACGTTTCCCGCGGCCGAGGGCCACTCCCCGTAGACGTCGGTGCGCGCCTCCGCGATGCCTTCCCGCAGCGGGACCCGCGCCCGGGCGGCCTCCAGCGTGCCCAGCGCATCCTGCAGGGCACGGGCCAACGGGTTGGCGAACTTGTCGCCGAACTCGCTGAGGGCGTCGGAGAGCAGCCCAGCGACGACGCCACCGGCGACTCGAGTCACTGCCGTCGCATGGTCGTTCTGCAGCTGTCGGACCAGGTCGGAGTTGGCCGGCGGCGTGGGCATCTTCGCGATCTCGTCCAGCCGTCCGGCGGGCGGCCCCGGGAGGGCGGCCACCCCTTCCGGGGCGAGCGCTCGGGACTCGGCCTGGAGCGAGCGCGACCAATGGGAGGTGTCCTCCTTGAGGTGGAGCACCACGCGGCGCGCGACACCGAGCCCCTGGCGGGCCGCGATCCCCTCGACGGCCCGCAGGACGTCGCTGCTGAGTCGCTGGACCCACTCATAGGCCGCCGCATAGCCGACCTCCTGCACCTGGGCCATCGCCGGGCGCGCGGAGTCCCCGCCGACCTGGCGCAGTGCCCCGACGTAGTCCTGCGCCTGGTGGGAGTTCAGGACGCGGGGGTGCTGGTAGATCCGCTCGAAGAGGATGCGCCGGATCGGTGCGGCGAGCTCGGCTCGCGCTGCCTGGGGATCCCGCCCGCGTGCGAGCAGGGGCAGGACTGCGGCGGGCTGACCCGTGCCGGGCAGGCCCAGGTCCCGGCGAAGCGCGTCATAGGCGGAGTCGGCCGCCAGCTCCATGTCGCGCTCGGCCGAGGAGCGAGCGCCCTGGGAGGCCCCGGCGAGCCGGTCGACCGCGTCCCGCGCGATCCGCTGGGAGAGGTACTCGGCGTAGCGGTCGCGCCCCAGCGAGAGGCGCCCGAAGCCGAACGTGCCCCACAGGACGGTCTGCTTGTCGAGGCTGCCCTCCCCCAGCCAGCGCAGGTCGGTGTTGCGCGAGTTGGGGTTGGTCATGTCGTACTGGACGAAGTCCGAGATGGCCGTGGGAGACGCGACGAGGCCGGCCAGTCCCCGGCCGATGGCCCGGAAGACGGTGTCCATCGTGCCGTCGCCGAACAGCGCGGAGCGCTCGCCCTGGGAATTGCCGATGGGGAAGACCCGCCGGAACGTCTGGCTCTCCGACCCGCCACCGACGGCGAAGCCCAGGTCGGCCAGCAGACGGTTCTCGTCGAAGGCGGCCTCCATGGTGGCGGCTCGGCGCAGCTCGTCGTCGTCCTCGGGCACGAGGATCCGCTGGCCGTTGGCCCCAAGGGCCGTCGCCAGCAGCTCGCCCATCGCGGCCAGCCCGTTGCCCTCCACGCCTGTCCGGGCATTCTCGGGCAGCTCGCTGAAGACCTCGGAGGTGTAGAGGAAGAGGCTGGTCAGCCCCAGCCAGGTCGGTCGCAGGCGGGTGAGGACACGCGCGACATCCAGGACCATCGAGGCCCCCGCCCCGCCGGACATCGAGGAGACGATGAAGACCACAGGCGAGGTGGCCGTCTGGGACCCGGTGAGGGCGGCCAGCTTGCGCAGGTCCTCGGCCGCAGACGCGGACATCAGCCGTCTGGCCGCTCCCTCGAGCCCCTCCGAGATCCGGTCGAGCGAGGACAGCGCCACGGCCCGGCCCACGTTGCGCATCTGGCCGGCGCCGGCCGTGAGCACCGGGTCGGTCGCGGGGTTGGGCCGCTTCATCCAGCCGGTCATCAGGTGCCGGCTGCCCGTGCCGCGCGTGCGCTCCCAGAGCTGGTCGCTCAGGGTCTTGTACTCGTAGCCGGCCGGTGCCAGCGAGATGTACCGACCGCCCTGCTCAGGTACCGACGGGGGCCGGTCGACGGCGTTGCCGTCCGGCGATCCGGGGACGTCGATGTGGACGAACTGCCAGGCGTCGGGCAGTCCCGAGGGACCGAACGGGATGCGGGCGGCCGGACCGTCGCTCGCCTCGCGCGCGGAGTTCCAGCGGGCGATCTCGGCGCGCAGGGAGTCCATCGTGAAGCGCAGCGTCACCCCACCGGACCCGCCGCATCCCACGAACAGGATCGGGTAGACGTTACCTGCCATCCGGGCACCTCTCACGTGCTTCCAGGAACTGTGCTTCCAAGGATCGGTCCGCCACCGCGGGAGCGCCCGACTGCGCGGCAACGACGGCGTACCGCCGCTGTCCCCGCGCTCGTGACCAGCCGCTCGGGCTCGGCCACGACGCTGCGCCGGTCATCGCCGTCAGCTGCCGGCTCACCAGCCGTCACCGCGGGGACGGTCGCGGGGCCCCTGGCTGGAGCCACCCCAGTCCGAGCCCCCGGGGTCGCCCCATCCCCAATCCGGGCCGGCCGGGGGCGAAGTGGCACGACCGGCGCCGGGGCCGGCGGCGCCCGGGTTCGAGCCGGGCGAGCCGGTCGGGTCGGGCGCGGGTGGTCCCGCCGGGTTGGGGCCGGCCCATTCGGTGGCCGGCGGCGCGATCGGCGGACCTCCCGGGCTGACAGCGGCAGGCACGAGCCGCTGCACGGACGCGAGCGCGGTGGCGCAGCGCCGCAGGGAGTCCGCGACCGCGCCGGCCGTCATGGGCAGCTCGGAGTCGATGACATCGGCATTGGACAGGAAGAACATCCCGCTGAACGAGCCGTCCGGCTCCGGTCGGGCGATCCACTCCCCGGCCAGTGCCAGGGGCAGCCCGGGAGTGGCGCCGCCAGCCGCCGTCGACCGCGACGTGACCACCGGCCCCTGGGAGCTCACCTCGCAGTCGGGGTAGGCGAACGGGTTGCCGAACCACCGTGCCTGCAGGGTCACGCCGTCGAGGTCCACCCTGCGCACGCGGTCGGCCGAGCCGGACGTCGCCTGGGAGATGTCCTGGGGATCGATCCGGAACATGCCCCCGCTCAGATCGGTCACGTCGCCGCCCTCCACCCGGAACCTGCGCCTGGCGACCTGCAGGGGACCCCGGGAGTCACGCACGACGATCCGGGCGACGTTGCTGCGCACGAGGAACAGGGGCACCGCACTCAGGGCGAGCCCGGCCAGCAGGACCAGGGCGAACACGGCCCACTTGGTGGACTCGTCCGCCGCCTTCGTGCGCTGGGCCGTGAACGGCACGACGAACTCCAGGTCCTCCCCCGGCCCGTCCGGCGCCGCCCAGACCGAGACGGCTCCGACGATGCTGCCGTTGCCCTGCGCCGAGGGCAGAAGCGTGACCGGGAGCTCGACCGCCTCCCCCTCGGCCAGCTGCCGGCAGGATGCCTTGTCGGAGGACTCGGAGCCCACCGTCACCTCGGACACGCCGTCGGGAAGGCTCTGGATAGCTTCGGCCGAGCGTCGGGGATCGACCCAGACACACCCCGGGCCCACGACCGACACGCGACCCGGTGAGGCGTCCGGGCCCTCCACGGGATCGAACTGCACGGCGCCGACCGTGGGGTAGCGACCGGGGACGACCAGCGAGAGCGGATAGGTCGTCACGGCCGGGGCGACGGGCGTGGGAGGGTCCGCGTCGGTGATCAGGTCCAGCCGCAGCGACAGTCGGCCCTCCCCCGGTGAGGCGGGCAGCACGATGGACCTCGCAGACGCCAGGTCCGGCACACGCAGGTCCGACTCCAGCGTCGTGGCCCTGCCCTGGGCGTCGAGATAGGCGACGGAGACCCGCACGCCCGGGTGGTCGCGGGTGAACGCCTCGCCGGAGGCGAAGCGCAGCGCGATGCTCACCGGGATGGTCGCCGCCGTCTCGGTCTCCGTCAGCGGGTTCGTCCACACGGGGGCCAGGTCGCCCGTCACGGTCACGACCATCTGCGCACGGACCTCGGGTCCCAGATCGGAGTCCGTCCGGAAGTGCACGGTCCACCGGCCTCGCCAGGTGGCCGGGTCAGCCGGGCGGTCGATCGTGAACCGGGCGGACTGCCCGGTGACCCGCTCGAACGCCACGGCCGCGCCCGCGACGGTTCCGGGGCCGGAATCGCCGTCCCACCACGAGACCTCGCCGTCCGGCCCCGACAGCCCGAACTCGGCCTCCTGGTCGGTCGGCCCCGCATAGGCCAGCACGCTCGCCCGGGACACCGCCTCGTCCAGTCCGAAGCTCAGGGCCGCCTGACCGTCGTCGTACCCGCCCTCCACGAGCTGGCCACCTCCCAGCTGGGCGATGGCCAGCGCCAGCGCACCGGCCTCCTCGGTCTCCAGGTAGGCAGCATGTCCGGGCTCCGGCGGGCGGCCGCACCCCTGGGAACCGTCGGTGGCGTTGCGCAGGAAGCTCAGGTCGACATTGCCGTTGGCGTTGAGCCCCACCGTCGCCACGAAGACACCGGTGGCCCGCAGCGGGTTCACGGGGCCCTGCTTGGGCGAGCAGATCGAGTCCTTGCCGGTCTCGATCACGTCGGCCTTCGTGCTCGGGGACACGGTCACCCCGGGTGCGTAGGGCAGCTCCGTGCCGAACGTGCCGTTCTCGTCGACGTCGTACTGGCCGTCGGAGAACCAGATGAGGAACTGGCAGGCCGCGCCGCCGTCGGCCGTGGCCTGGGCGAACTGCTGGCGGGCACCGTCCAGGGCCATCCAGTAGTCCGTGGCCGGCCCCAGGCCGGTGTTGTCCGCTACCCGGCCGATCTCTCTGAGGACATCAGGAAGGTCGCTGTCCAGGTCGTGCCACGCCCCAGCGTGGTAGATGCCGTCGAACCCTGCGACCTGCATGCGCAGGTCGACCTCGGCTCGCTCACCGAACGCGGCCAGCTGCCGGGCGAGGTCGCGACTGGCGTCGCGACGGACCATCTGCGGATCGGTGGTCTGCAGGGACAAGGACTGGTCGAGCATGAGGATGACGTCGGCCCCCCCGAACTGCTGCGTGCACTCCCCCAGTGCCGAGGCCAGCGCCGCCGCATCGTCCGAGCCGGCGGCGGTGGCCCGCGGAGCGGGGACGAGGACCGAGCTCAGCAGGGTGAGCACGACGATCGACAGCGACAGCCGCACCGCGCCCCACCAGCCCGGCAGCAGGACCGACCCGCGCGTCATCGAGTCGCCACCCAGTGCGCGATGGCCATCGAGTTCAGCACGATCCCGACAGCAGCGACCGCCAGCGCGAGCACCCGCAGCGGGCCCGATGCCGCCGAGGGACGGTACGCCATCGACTCCGCGGCCGCCCTGAGATCGCGCATCTGGAAGGCGGCGACGAGCAGCACGTCCCCGACCGCGCACAGCAGCCACCCCGTCACCGGAGCGATGACCGATGTCGGCGACGACAGCCACGACATCGCGGCACCGAGGACGCCCACCGCGATCGCCGCGAGGAGCGGCACGACCGACGCCGGCCGGGGCACCTGGAAGGGTCGGGCCGGCGCTTGACCGCCGAAGCCGGAGTCCCCGAACCCGGAGTCCCCGAAGCCGGAGTCGCCGAAGCCCGAGTCCCATCCGCCGCCGAAGCCCGAGGCCCCGTGGCCCTGCGCTGGGTCGCCCGTGCCCCAGCCATCGGCCGGTGACCCGCCGGAACCATGGCCGTATCCGCCGGTCGAGCCCGAGCCCCACTGGGGCGTGCCCGACATGGCAGCCTGACCCGCGAGCCCGCCCTGCGCACCGCTGCGGGGCGAGTGCCAGCGATCACCGCCACGGGGTGACGCCCCTGGGACGGGGCTGCCCGAGGAACTCATCGACGCCCTGCACCTCCCTCGATACCCGTTCGGTCCGCTTCGGCCTCGCCGCTCAACGACGAGAGCCGAGCCGGCGGCCCCACCACTACTGTCGTGAAACGTATCTGACACCCCTGACATCAGCGTGCGGGCGTTGGCCTCCCGCAGCCGAGTTAACGGGAGTCTGACACCTGCGCGACGATCGGGCGACGATGCGCCCGAGCCAGACGCCTGTCGGACCCGGCTCGCCAGGTCCCAGCGGCGCCCATCGCGCGGCGGGAGGGCGTAGCGGGCTCCTGGAGGGCAGGATCTGTCACCGGCCCCGTCGTGTGCGCCACCGCAGGCTCGGGCGCCGGCCCATGGATGATCCCCCGAGAGACCGAGGAGCCGCGAGATGGCACGAGTCGTCCACTTCGAGATCCAGGCCGATGACCTGGATCGTGCCCGAGCCTTCTACTCAGAGGCCCTGAACTGGACGTTCCAGGACTACTCGGGGGCGACCGGGTCGCCGTACTGGGGCATCATCACCGGGCCGGTCGAGCAGCCGGGCATCAACGGCGGACTGCAGCCCAGGCCTGCGCCCACGCCGGGCATCGAGCACGGCACGAACGCGTACGTCTGCACCGTGCAGGTGGACGACTTCGACGCCACCCAGGAGCGGATACTCGCGGCGGGCGGCCAGGTGGCCCTGCCCAAGTTCGCCATCCCGATGATGGCGTGGCAGGGGTACTTCCTCGACACCGAGGGCAACACCTTCGGCGTGCACCAGGCAGATCCCGACGCAGGATGAGCGGCCCCGGGGGGGACGCCCGGAAGCAGCCGGACGTTCCCCAAGAATCGGGCGCGGCCACCCCCGATCCCGCTGCCCGCGACGCGCGCGCGACCCCTGCCCAGCCGGCCCACCCCGCCACCGATCCACCTGGTCCCCAGGGGTCGTCGCAGGGGGTCCCGGCCACCCCTGGCCCACCTCCGCCCTCGCCCGCTGAGCCGGCGGCCCTCGTCTGGAGCTGGCCAGCGGCCGCGTTCGGCGCGGCCTGCGCCCTGCCCGCCGCGATCCTGATCACTCGCGACCCGGCCAGCGGGATCGCCTTCGCGTTCGGCGCAATCCCCGCGGCTGCCGTGGGCATCGCCGGGCCGCGGACGAGGCGTGCATCGATGATCGTGGCGGGTCTCGCCATCGGCCTTTCGATGACGCTGGGATCCCTGCTGGCCGACCACGTCCTGCTCGCTGCAGGCGGGATCTTCGGGCTGTCCATGGGCGCTGCCCTGCTCACGGCCCGGGCACCGGTGGGGAACCTGCTCCTGGTCCTGGCCGTCCCCATGGTCGGCGCCGGGCTGAGCTTCGGCACCCCCGCCGACGCCCTCTCCATGGCAGCCCTCATGTTCTCGGGCAGCGTCGTCGGCTGGCTCATCTCCCTGCTCTGGCCGGATCGACCTCCCCCGCCACGACCACCGGCGCATCTCCCGTCCCGCGCGATGATGCTGGAGTACGGAGTCCGCCTCGGCCTGGCTGGGGCCACCTGCGTCGCGATCGGATTCGCCCTGGACCTCGAGCACAAGGGATGGGCGACCACCGCGTGCCTGCTGGTCATGCGCCCGGCGGTCGGGATGACGCTGCTGCGAGCCGCCGGACGTGCAGCCGCGGTCAGCGTGGGGGCCCTGGTGGGCGCCCTGGTGGCCCAGGCACAGCCCCCCGCCGCGGTGCTCGCCCTGGTGGTCCTGGCCGACCTCGCCGCGCTGGCGGCGACCCGGATGAGCCGCTGGTACGTCACAGGAGGGTTCACGACGATGATCGTCCTGCTCGTCCTGACCTACAGCATCCCCGGGACCGCTCCGGCGCGCTTCGGTGAGCGCGTCTCCGAGACGCTGCTCGGCGTGGGGATCGCATTGGTGTTCGGGGTGCTGGCCCCTCGCCGTGCGACCGCTGCCCGAGAAGGAGGGGGTGCCCCGGCAGCCGGCCCGCAGTGACGAGGCAGTGACAGGGACTCGGTGCTGGCAGGGGTAGCCCGGCCACGCTGGTGGATTCCGGGCCTACGGCGCTGTGAGCTCGACCTGGATCGCCGGTGGTCCCGGAGCCACCTCGCGTGCCGACGGCGTCAGCTCGGCCAGGACGTCCCGGTGGAACCCGCGCGCCCCGTCCAAGCTGCGCCCCGGCAGCATGCGACCGCCTCGGACGAGGGGTACCTGCAACGGCCGGGCCGACCAACCGGCCGGTGTCCTCGGCGCCCCGACCTCGGATCCCGGCTGCGCAGTCACCAGGACCTCCCGCTCGGCCAGCCCGGTGGGTCCGAGCAGCCTGAACGCATGCTTGCGCCCTCCGACCGTGGCCTTGCCCTCCTGGGTCTTGCTCACCGCGTGCCACAGGGGCTCCTGGCCGCCCCGCGCTGACTCGGCATCGTGGGCGGAGCGAGGGTCTCCCGCGGCCCGCGGCGTCGTGATGGTGACGAGCTTGTAGATGAACCCGGCCGCAGGGTGCCCGGAACCGGTCACGAGCGCGGTCCCCACCCCGTACGCGTCGACCGGGGCGCGGCCACCGGGCGCGTGCTCGAGATCCGTGATGACACGCTCGTCGAGATCGCCGGAGACCACGATCCGGGTGTCGGTGGCGCCCAGCTCGTCAAGCAGCGCTCGGGCGCGGCGGGTCTCCGTCAGGAGGTCGCCGGAGTCGATCCGGACGGCCCCGGGACCGGGCGCCCCGAGCGATCGGGCTGCCAGCACGGCATTGCGCAGCCCTGCCTCGGTGTCATAGGTGTCCACGAGGAGTGTCGTTCCGTTGCCGAGGGCCCTCAACTGATTGACGAACGCCTCCCTCTCGTTGCCGTGGGCGAGGATGAAGGCATGGGCGACGGTCCCCGCCGTGGGGACGCCGTAGGCCTTCCCGGCGGAGAGGTTGGACGTCGAGGTGAATCCCGCGATGTGTGCGGCGCGCGCGGCCGCGACGGCAGCGTGCTCGTGCGTGCGACGCGAGCCCATCTCGATGAGCCCGGCTCCCGGCCCTGACGCGCAGACCATGCGTGCTGCCGCGGACGCGATCGCGCAGTCGTGGTTCAGCACGCTGAGGATGACGGTCTCCAGGAGGATCGCCTGGGCGAACGGGGCCGTGACGGTGAGGACCGGGGAGCCGCCGAAGTAGAGCTCGCCCTCCGGGTAGCCATCGATGTCCCCGCTGAAGCGGAACTCGGCGAGCCAGGCGAGGGTGGCGGCGTCCACGACGCCTCGCGTGGCCAGGAAGTCCAGCTCCCCGGGACCGAAGCGGAAGTTCGCGATCGCATCGAGCAGCCTTGCTGTCCCGGCGACGACGCCGTACCGCCGCCCCTTCGGCAGGGACCGCGTCCAGACCTCGAACACGGCCAGGCGGTCGGCGACTCCCGACTGCAACGCCGCATCGACCATGGTGAGCTCGTACTGGTCGGTCAGGAGCGCCGACGAAGGTCCGGGCGCCTCCCCCCGCACACTGCCGCTGGAGGATATGGAGCGCTCCTGGACGGCGCCGACAGCCATGCCGACCTCCTGGACGGTTGCGACCGCATCCGGACCGCCATGCTGGCACCCGGATCGGGCAGCGTCGCGGCAACCGGCGGCTCAGGGGCAGGATCGCGGGCGTGACGAGGCGGGGCTGGGCCGGCATCGCCGCCGGGCGGCGAGGCTCACGGCGCAGCCCCGAACCGGATCCTCGGAATCCATCGTACGAAGTGGGAAGGGATGCGGACTGCCCACGGTTGCTCCGAGCATGAGCCCCCGGCGGGCCCATGGGCATCCCAGCAGCTGAAGCAGGAGGAAGCATGACCATCGCCGTCACAGGAGCCACGGGCCATCTCGGCCGGCTCGTCGTAGAGGCTCTTCTCGATCGAGGCGTCCCGGCGCAGGAGATCGTCGCCACCGGGCGTCAGGTGTCGCGCATCCAGGACCTCGCTGAGTCGGGGGTCGTCGTGCGCCGCGCCGACTACGACGACCCGGAATCCCTCGACGCCGCCTTCGCGGGGGTGGACCGACTCCTGCTCGTGTCCGGGCTGGTCCCGGGGGTGCGCGTGAGGCAGCATTTCGACGCCATCGAGGCAGCGGCGCGCGCGGGCGTCTCGCTGCTGGCGTACACGAGCATCCCCAAGGCCGAGACTTCGAGCATCGGCCTGGCCGCGGATCACCGGGCGACCGAGGCGATCCTCGCGGGGTCCGGTGTTCCTCATGCGCTGCTGCGCAACTGCTGGTACCTGGAGAACTACACGGGCCAGGTCCCGACGGTGCTGGCCACCGGAGTCGTGCTCGGCTGTGCCGGCAACGGCCTGCTGAGCGCGGCGCCGCGGGGAGAGTTCGCGGAAGCCGCAGCGACTGTGCTCACCGAGGGTGACCATGCGGGCAAGGTCTACGAGCTTGGCGCAGACGAGCCGTTCACCCTGGCTGACTTCGCTGCCGCCGTCCGTGAGGCCTCCGGCGTTCCCGTCGAGTACGTCAACCTGGCTGAGAAGGACCTCACCGCGGCCCTTGTGCAGGTCGGTCTCGACGAGGGGTACGCAGCTGCGCTGGCCAACGCGGACATGGGGATCGGGCGTGGTGACCTCCACGTGGTCTCCGGGGACCTGCGACGGCTTCTGGGCCGCCCCACGGTCCGGATGGTCGACGCCGTCGCGGAGGCGGTCGCGGCCGCAACGGCACCAGGGGTGGGCTGACCGGCGCGGACCGGGACACCTCGACGACAGCGACCACAGCGCCTGACCACCTGGTTTCCCAGCGCGGGCGGCATCCCGTCCCGGCCGAGTGAAGGGGTTCAGGTCCAGGTCCCGGATCCACAAGCGGCAGATCCCTGCCTGGCCGAGTAGAAAGGTGTCCGGTCCAGCTCCCCCAAGGATGCCTGGCCCGTCGGCCGATCAGGAGGAGCCCATGGAGATCACCCCGAAGCCGCCCACCACCAAGGGGCCACCCGAGATGTTCACCGGAGACGTCTGGTTCGACGTGATCGCCAAGGGGGAGGAGCCCCTTCGGCTGCGTGTGAACCTGGTGCGATTCGCGCCGGGCGCCCGGACCGCGTGGCACAGCCATGCCAAGGGCCAGACCCTGCACGTCACCGCCGGCCAGGGACGGGTGCAGGCACGGGGTGGGGAGGTCCTGTCGATCCGACCCGGCGACACGATCGTGACCCCGCCGGGGGAATGGCACTGGCACGGTGCCGCTCCTGACCACTTCATGTCGCACCTGGCCATGTGGGAGGGGCACCCGGCCTCGGAGGGCCCCGAGACGCAGTGGGGCGAGCACGTCACCGACGACGAGAACGAGCCGCACGGCTGAGCCCGCGCTGAGCCCGCACGACGGGGTCGGCCCGGCGAGCGCCTACAGCCCCAGCCGAGCGAGCTGGTCGTCGTACTCCAGCTCGATCTCCTCGACAGGGCGCTCGGAGGCCCAGAGGTCCTCGAGCTCGGCCCGGATCCTGGCGTCGAGCGCCTCGTACGCCTCGAACCAGCGCTCGGCGTCGGCCGTCCAGTAGCCCACGGCCTTGAACCGGAGAGCGGGCAGGTCCAGGCCCCGGCGCAGGTGGGCCCGCACGCCGCGGAGCGCCCGCGACTCCCCGGCCACCCAGACGTAGCAGTCCGGCCCCGGGCGGGGAAGCGATCGCAGGACCGACTCCATGCGGCTGCTGTCGTGGCCGTTCCCGCCGACGATCCAGCGCACCTCGAGCTCGGGACGCCTCGCGATCGGCACCCTCGCCGACTCGTCGGGGATCTCCACGACCAGCAGCGTGCGTATCCCCTCGGGTGCCGTCTCGGCCAGACGTGCGGCCGCGGGCAGACCGGCCAGGTCGGCCAGGAGGATCTGGCAGGAGATGCTCGCCGGGGGGTCGTAGAGACCCGTGGGGCTGTTGACCCCGACCACCTGGCCTGCACGGGCCTGCATTGCCCACTGCGTGGCGACCCCGGCGCCGTGGATGGCGAAGTCGATGACGAGGCGGCGCGCGACGGAGTCGAACGCGCGCACCGTGTAGGTCCGCAGACGCGACAGGTCGATGGAGCCGCAGTCCAGCTCGTCGCCGACGACCCCCGGGAGCTTGGGCGCCTCCCACGGGTCGACCGGGAACAGCAGGCGGACGTACTCGTCGCCGATCCCGGTGGAGCGGAACGCGGCCAGGCCCGGTCCGCCGAAGACCACCCTGCGCATCGACGGAGACAGGTCGACCACGTCGACGACCTCGGCATGGAACGTGCGCATCGGGACCTCGCGGGAGCGGCGGCGGGTCATGGGCGCTCCTCCGCCTGCACTGTCCCTCGAAGCCCCGGCCGCACCGTCCCTGGCACTCCAGGCATGCCAGCGGGGCCGACTCGACAGACTCGACCAGCGTGCTCGGTGGGGCACTGTCTCGACGGGCTCGACCGGCGTGCCCGACCGGCTCGACCAGCGCGCTCGACAGACTCGACCGGCGTGCTCGGTGGGCACTGTGTCTCGACGGGCTCGACCGGCGTGCTCGACCGGCTCGACCAGCGTGCTCGACGGGCTCGACCAGTGGGCGAGTCATAGAGGCAGTGCATTCGCGTGACCTCCTGACCCGAGCGCCACCAGCGCTCATCGATGAGTCCTGGACCCGTTCGCAGGTCGATCGGTGGGGGCATGTTCAGCTCCTCTCCAGTAAGGCAAGGCTAACCTACCTGTACTCCGAGAGCGGCCAGGTCGGCCATCCACCCCACATCGCGGATACTGGCCATGCGCGACGCTGCGATCATTGCCGTGGGCCCGCCGGCCGAGGGCATCACTGAAGCGATCGCGGAGGGGTCTTCGATCTGCCCTGCCGGGTCGTCGAGGACCCGTCTCCGGACCCCGCTGGTTCTCCCGATCGGAGGGTGCCAGCCCGCGTTGCCCTGAGACCGACCACCAGAGGACGCCATGCATCACACACCCGCCGAAGCGCCGCTGCGCGCGCTCTGGGAGCGTCAGAAGAAGTACCGGGGCCGGCTCGTCCTCGCGGTGACCATGTCGACGATCAACAAGATCGCGGACATCGTGCCCGAGCTGCTCATCGGTGCGGCGATCGACGTGGTGGTCAACGGCGACGACTCGTTCCTGGCAGGCGCGCTGGGGATCGAGTCCCGCCACGCACAGCTGGGCTGGCTGGCCGTCATCAACATCCTGTTCTGGATCATCGAGTCAGCCTCGGAGTACGCGGCAGCTCTGCTCTGGCGAGGTCTCGCCCAGGGCGTCGAGCACGACCTGCGCGTCGAGGCCTACGATCGCGTGCAGCACCTGGACATGCACTGGCACGAGTCCCGGCCGCAGGGCGCGACCCTGGCCACGCTGAACGACGACGTGAACCAGCTCGAGCGGTTCCTGGACGTCGGCGCCCCCGTGATCCTGCAGACCGCGCTGAACGTCCTCCTGGTCGGGATCGTGTTCGCGGCCGCGTCGTGGCAGCTGCTCATCCTGGCGTTCCTGCCGATCCCGGTCATCATCGGCGGATCGCTGGTCTTCCAGCGCCGGCTGGAGCCGCTCTACGCACGGGTCCGCCAGGCGGTCGCCGACGTCTCAGCAGTCCTGTCCTCCAATCTGGCAGGGATCCCGACGATCAAGGCCTTCAACGCCGAGGACCGCGAGCGCGCCCGGCTGGAGCAGGTGTCGGCCGCGTACCAGAAGGCCAACATCGAGGCCATCCGGACGTCCGCGGCGTTCGTGCCGCTCATCCGCATGGCGATCCTGGCCGGGTTCACCTGCACCCTGCTGCTGGGCGGGTGGATGACGCTGAACGGCGAGCTCGCGCTGGGCATGTACTCGGTGCTCGTGTTCATGACGCAACGGCTCCTGTGGCCGCTGACCAATGTCGCCGAGGTACTCGACCTGTACCAACGGGGACGCGCGTCGACCGCCCGGATCCTCATGCTCATCGAGGAGCCACTCCTGGTCGGCGCCGGCCACGCGTCGCTGGCCAGGCCGGTGCGCGGGCGCCTGGAGCTGATCGGGGTTCGTGCCGGATACGGCGATGGACCGGACGTGCTGCGCGGGGTGGACCTGGTCGTGCCCGCCGGCCAGACCCACGCGATCGTCGGCTCCACCGGGGCGGGGAAGTCGTCCCTGCTGCGGCTCGTGCTGCGCTTCGACGATCCGCGGGCGGGGCGCGTGCTCCTGGACGGTCACGACGTGCGCGACCTCGACTGGGACTCGCTGCGCGGCTCGATGGGGTACGTGTCCCAGGACGTGTACCTGTTCTCCGGAACCGTGGCCGAGAACATCGCCTACGGCCGCCCGGACGCGAGCCCGGCGCAGATCCGAGCAGCAGCCGACGCCGCGGCCGCCACAGAGTTCATCGCGAGGTTCCCTGCCGGGTTCGGTACCAGGGTCGGCGAGCGGGGTGTGAACCTCTCCGGCGGGCAGCGCCAGCGACTGGCCCTGGCCCGGGCCCTCCTGCGCGATCCGGCGGTGCTCGTCCTGGACGAGGCGACCAGTGCCGTGGACAACGAGACCGAGGCCGCCATCCAACGCTCCCTGCAGGTAGCCGCGCGGGATCGCACCGCCCTGGTCGTCGCCCATCGCCTCTCGACCATCCGGCATGCCGACCGGATCTGGGTGCTCGACGCCGGGCGCCTCGTCGAGGCGGGCACGCACGACGAGCTCGTGAGCGCAGGCGGGGTCTACGCGGGCCTCTGGCGCATCCAGACCGGGATGCTGCTCGACTCCGGCCCCCTGCCCTCCCCGGCGACCACCTGACGCCCCGCGCCGGTCGGCCCGCCGGTCGAGCCCGTCGAGCGCGCCCGTCGAGACCAAGCCCGCCGGTCGAGCTCGTCGAGACCAAGCCCGCCGGTCGAGCCTGTCGAGACCAAGCCCGCCGGTCGAGCCTGTCGAGACCAAGCCCGCCG
>CAZWXF010000025.1:0-28845 GCA_964638055.1 uncultured Bifidobacteriaceae bacterium
GATCGGATGGGGCAGGTGGGTTGACGGCCTGGCGGTCTCGCCGGGCTCGGTCTCGACGGGCTCGACCGGCGCAGTCGTCGTCTCGACGGGCTCGGTCTCGACGGGCTCGACCGGCGCAGTCGTCGTCTCGACGGGCTCGGTCTCGACGGGCTCGACCGGCGCAGTCGTCGTCTCGGCGGGCTCGGTCTCGACGGGCTCGGTCTCGACGGGCTCGACCGGCGCAGTCCGTCGGTCGAGCTTGTCGAGACCACTCGAGACCACGACCTCACGGGGTCCCGCGGGGCGGATTTTGTGGACAGGAAGTCATCAAGTAGCCTCGCTTAGGTGAGCCTGCCCTTACTGACCGAGCGGCCCAGCGGCGCCCGAGGCGGCCTGATCGAGGTCTCCGACCCGGAGGGCGCGCGCAGCCCGGCGACTGCCGTTGCAGACGTGGCTGCGGCCGGTATGCCGGCCCCTCGTGAGACGCCGGACGTTCGGGAGCACGTGCCCACGCGGGACCGCGCTGCGGACGGGGCGGACGACCCGGCGCGCAGGGCGTCGGGTGTCGCCGCATCCCCCGCACTCGCCCCTGTCGGGCCGGAGGGACAGCCCGACTCCGCCCGCGCCGTCCCGGACACGACCCGTCCCGACTCTCCGGACGACACGGAAGGCCATCACCGGCACTCGCACCCGCTCACGAGGCTCCTGGCGCACCACGCGAAGTACGAGCAGTCCCGGAAGCAGCGACCCCCGCGGCGCGGCGCCGGGAGGAGGGCTGGCACGCCGGCAGTGGACGGGGCCGTTGCCGATCGTCCCTCCTTCCGGCCCTTCGCCGTGGAGGTGTCCGCGATCGCCGACATCAGCCCCACGTTCAGGCGCGTCACCCTGACCGGCCCCGACGTGACCGACGTGGGCGACACGATGCTCGACCAGCGGGTCAAGCTCGTCCTGGGCGAGCCCGTCGCGGAGCTGCTGACCACGGACTGGTTCGAGGTCTGGCGCGCTATGCCGCATGCCGAACGACCGCCCATGCGGACGTTCACACTCGCCGCCGTCGACCGGATCGCGGGCACCGTCGCGATCGACATCGCCTGCCGTCCCGCCCATGGCCCCGCCTCCCGGTTCGCGCTGGAGGCACGAGTCGGCTCGCGCCTGCTGCTCATCGGACCGAACGCCCAGTCGGCGAATGCCTCGATCGACGGGATCGCCTGGCACCCGGGGCCCGCGTCGGACGTCCTGCTGGTCGGCGACGAGACCGCACTGCCCGCCGTCCGCAACATCCTGCGCTCCCTCCCGGCGACGACGACGGGGCGCGCGCTCCTCGAGGTCCCCGACGTCCTGGACGCTGCTGACGTGGTCGTTCCGCCGAGCGTGACGCTGGCGATCGTGGCCCGCCAGGGCGGGGAGGTCGGCGCCGCGCTCGAGGCGCACCTGCCCGACTGGCTCTCGCGGTCGCCGGCCGCCGGCGAGGTGACCCGCGAGGTCCCTGACGTCGTCTGGGACGAGGGCTTCCAGGAGTCGGCCGGGTCGTTCGCCTGGATCGCCGGTGAGGCCACGTGGGTCGCCACCCTGCGCCGCCGTGCCCGTGGGCGCACGCGGCCCCCTGCGAGCTTCATGGGGTACTGGCGCAGCGGACGGCCCTCCGAGACCTGAACGCCGTCGACCTGTGCCGGCGAGCTGGTCAACGCCGACCGACTGGACCGCCCAGGTGCCTGCTCAAGGAGCCGCGCGAGCGCGGGCCTGCGGTCATCGACGCGGTTCTGAGCCTGCCCCCGGACCATGGAGCGCCGCGCGTTCGCGGACCTGCGTGGCCCCGACGATCAGGTCCCGGGGGAGCCAGCCGGGACCCGCGCGCTCGCGGGTCCTGCCGGCCGGTGCGGAGGCCCGGTCCCGCCGACTCCCGACCCAATCCGGGTATACGTTCGGCCCATCTGGCAAGGAGGACTCATGGCAGCCAACATCACCAAGGATCTGCAGGACACGCTGGTCGAGCTGATCGATCTCGCGATCCAGGCCAAGCAGTACCACTGGACGCTGACCGGGCAGGAGTTCCGCGGCGTCCACCTTCATCTGGACGAGATCACCGACGAGGTCCGGCTTCGCTACGACGACGTGGCCGAGCGGATGGCCGCCCTCGACGTAGCCCCCGATGGCAGGCTGGCGACGGTCGCTGCCACCACCCCGCTCCAGGGTCCCTCCGAGGGCTGGCAGCGCGACGCCGACGCTGTGGCCAACATGCAGGAGCTCCTTGAGGACGTCGCCGGCCGGGTCAATGCCCGTGCCAGGGCACACGACGACGACCTCGTGAGCCAGGGCATCCTGCTCGACATCGCCGGCGGTCTGGCCAAACACGCCTGGATGATGCGGGCGTCCCGACGCTGATTGCCCCCCGCCGAGGCCCCGGCGTCCAGCCGAGAGCCCGCCACGCCGTATCCGGCGTCAGCCGAAGCTCTGGCCCTCCCCGCGGTACGTGGGAACCGTGTCGACCACCCCCTCCCCCTGGACCAGGTGATACGCGGTGAACCGCTCAGCCAGCTCGCCAGCCTTCGCATGACGCAGCCACACCAGCTCGCCGAGCGCAAGCCCGTCGGCTGCTGCTCCGTGCAGCGGCGTCTGCACCTCGCCTGCCCCCTCCGTGCCGGACAGGCGCAGACCAGGAGGCAGGACCACCTGGGGCAGGCGGAGGGAGTCGGCCGGACCTGACGCCAGGTAGCCGCCGCTGAACGCAGTGACCCAACCCGGTGCCGGCCTGCGCACGACCGGCAGGGCGAAGAGGGCAGCCGGTTGCAGCCGGAAGGACGAGTAGTTGTCGAACAGGTGCGGCGCGAGCACTCCACTGCCTGCGGCGACCTCCGTCACTGCGGGGTCGGCCACGGTCATCTCGATGCTGCCCGTGCCGCCGCCGTTCACGAAGCGAAGGGGGGCGACATCGCGTATCGCGGCCACGACCTCTGCCCGCCGCACGGCAAGCTCGGCGGCCGAGCGCCGTTGCATCGCTTGGACGGCGGCGCCGCGGATCGGCGACCCCCGTGGTCGGTCACCGACTCCGGCGATCTGCGCCTCGTAGCTCATCAGCCCGTCCAGGTGCAGCTGGGGACGGCGCACGATCTGCGCGGCCAGCGCCACCGCCGGCGCGGCCGAGTGGACCGGCGACCTCCTTGCCCCGATGTGTATCCGGCCGCCGGCAAGCTCCAGAGACGCGTCCACATCGATCGCCACCCTGACGGGGGCGACCCCCCTGAGGCCCGCCACCGCATCGCAGATGAGGTCCAGGTGCCCGACGGAGTCGACCATCAGCGTCACGCAGGCCGCAGCCCGGTGATCCTGGGCAAGCTCGGCGATCGCCGCTCGATCGGTGGTGGGGTAGGCGACCACGATGTCGTCCGAGGTTCCCCGGGCGACCAGGAACAGCGCCTCTGGCAGCGAGTAGCCGAGCAGGCCCGAGAAGCCGGCACTCCTCGAGACCTCCTCGATGATCGCCCTCACCCGCAGGCTCTTGGTCGCCAGCCGGATGGTCAGGCCCGCTGCCCGGCGCACGAGCTGCGCGGCGTTGCCCCGGTAGGCCGGGACGTCGATGATGGCCAGCGGTGCGGGCAGATGGGCTACCGCTCTGTCATACCGTGCCTTGCGCGTGGTCAGGCTCTCCATGGACCAGAACGTAGCCGGAGGGTCCGACAACGCCGGAGTCGCGGCGGAAGGGGCATCCACATGGGTACGAAGGCGGGCAGCAACTGGGCCGGGAACGTGCGGTGGCAACCCGTCGAGGTGGCCCGGCCGACCAGTGAGGACGATGTTCGTTCGGTGCTCACCCGGGCCGCGACCCAGGGGTGGACGGTCAGGCCCGTCGGCTCGGGGCACTCGTTCACTCCGCTTGCCGCCACGGACGGCATCAGCCTGGACCTGGGCGCCCTGTCAGGGGTCCGCCACGTCGACGGCGGCATTGTGACCTTCGGCGCGGGCACGCCGCTGCACATGGTCAATGCCCTGTTGGACGGGATGGGGCGAGCACTGCCCAACCTCGGCGACATCGACCGGCAGACCCTGGCCGGCGCCATCAGCACTGGGACGCACGGCACGGGCGCCCGGTTCACGGGGCTGGCCGCTCAGGTCGCTGCATTCCGCATGGTCACCGTCGGTGGAGATGTCCTGGACTGCACGACGGACTCGCACCCGGAGCTGTTCGCGGCAGCGATGGTCGGGCTGGGCGCGTTCGGCGTCGTGACCGAGATCGCCCTGCGGACGGTGCCGGCGTTCGGGCTGGACCAGATCGTCTGGCCCGATCGGGTCGAGGACGTGATGGAGCACCTGGGCGAGCACCTGCTCGCGGATCACTTCGAGTTCCACTGGTTCCCTCTGGCCTCCGCCGTGCAGGCCAAGTCCGCCAGGCGGATGGGACCGGACGAGGATCTCGCCCCGATGAGCGCCCCGCGTGCCTTCCTGGAGTCGGTGGTCGTCGAGAACGTCGCCCTGGGGGCCCTCTGCGAGGTCGCCAGGCGAGCCCCCGGGCAGCTGCCGCGCCTGCACGGCCTGGCGGGACGCCTCATCTCGCGGCGCGAGCTGCGCGACCGGTCGTTCCGCGTCTTCGCCTCGACCCGCTCGGTGCGGTTCGTGGAGTCCGAGTTCGCGATCCCGGCCGCGGCCCTGCCCGACGTCCTCGACGCGGTCGCGACCCTGGCGCGCGACCTCCCCGTCGGGCCGGCCTTCCCCGTCGAGGTCCGCTTCGCGGAGGCCGACGAGGTGTGGCTGTCCACGGCCTTCGAGAGGCGGAACGCCTATGTCGCCATCCACCAGTACCGGGGCATGCCGTACGAGGCGTACTTCGAGGGCTTCGCCCGCATCTGCGCCGCGGTCGCCGGGCGCCCGCACTGGGGGAAGGTGCACCCTCTGGCGTTCGCCGACCTTGCCTCGCTCTACCCGCGCTTCGAGCGGGCGGCGGCCCTGCGGGCCGAGCTCGACCCGTCGGGCGTCCTGCTCAACGAGCACCTCAGGAGGCTCTTCCTGGCACCCTGACCTCGGTGGTCAGGACCCCTGCCCCGGCAGCTGCGCGCTCACCTGACGGAGGATCCGGTCGCACAGGGCATGGGTGGCCAGTGCGTCGCCCCCGTCCAGGACCACCCCGCGACGCACCGAGCCGAGCAGTGCATCGACCATGGCCACGAAGCCCCGCTGGGCCGAGATCGGCGCCCAGTTGTCCGGCTGCCGGCGGTGCAGCTCGCCCCCGTGGCGCTCGCTGACGTCCACCAGGTCGATCACGGTTCGGGTGCGGCCGGGGGCCATCGCCTCGAGGATCTCGACGGTCTGGCCGCTGTCGCGATCCATGATGCCCACGCCGAGCCTCGTTCCCTGACGCAGCGTGATCGCGACCCGGGCGAGGCGGCCGTCACTGTCCGCGCGAGAGACGACCGTCACGTCCTCGGGGTCGGGCGCGACCAGGAACCTCAGGGTGTCGACGACGTGCACGAAGTCGTCGAACACCACGACCCGGGGGTCGTCGGGAAGCTGGTGGCGGTTCTTGGTCAGGACCACGGTGTCGACGGCGTCCCAGTCTGCGAGCTCGGCATAGCCGGGTGCGAATCGCCGGTTGAAGCAGACCGCCAGCGACACTCTGGCCTCGCGCGCGGCCTCGACCACCTGCTCGGCCGAGGCGAGGTCGAGCGCCAAGGGCTTGTCCACGAACGTCGGCACGCGCGCGGCGATGAGCTCGCGTGCGATCGGCGGGTGGGACGTCGTCGCCGCGTGGACGAACGCGGCATCCAGGGGCGGGCCGTCGGCCAGCGCCCGGCCGATCGTGACGAAGCCGAGCGGGACCCGCCAGGCAGCCTGGAGCCGGGCCAGCCGCTTCGGGTCGCGGGTCACGAGCACGGGCTCGATCGAGGCGTCGGCCGCGAGGATCGGCAGGTAGGCCTTGACAGCGATGTCACCCAGGCCGATGAGGGCGACCCGGAGGCGGTCCCCGTTCATGCCGCCATAGTGGCGTGGGGGTGGTCGGCGGCGCCCGGTGGGCGGGATCAGAGCGGCTCCCATTCGTGGACGGGCGTGTTGGTGTGCATCCGGGCCGCGTACTCCAGCGTCATCCGGCGCAAGGCCTCGCAGCGGTCCATCCCCGTTCGCTCGAGCCGGTGGACGGCGTCGGCCTGCCAGGAGGCGCCATTGCGGCGAGTGATGCATCTGGCCTCGATGACCCCCATGAGCCGATCCCGCACGGCCGCGTCCACCCCCCAGGTCCGAAGGCCCTCCTCGGCTAGGGGCAGCAGGCGGCGCAGGACCAGCTCGGTGACCGGCATGGAGCCCATGTCGGGCCAGTAGATGCTGGCGTCGATCCCGCGCACGGCTGCGGCGTTGAAGTTCTCCTCGGCCGCCCCGAACGACATGCGCGACCAGACCGGACGGTCCTGGTCGATGAGGGCGCGCACGGCCCCGTAGTAGAAGGCCCCGTTGGCCAGCACGTCCACGACGGTCGGCCCGGCCGGGAGGACCCGGTTCTCGACGCGCAGGTGCGGGGTGCCGTCGACCACGTCGTAGACCGGACGGTTCCAGCGCCAGATCGTGCCGTTGTGCAGGCGCAGCTCGTGGAGGGCCGGCGTGCGGCCCGCGTCCAGCTCGGAGCGCGGATCCTCGGGGTCGAGGACCGGCAGCAGCGCCGGGAAGTACGTGGTGTTCTCCTCGAACAGGTCGAACACGGTGGTGATCCAGCGCTCGCCGAACCAGACCCGGGGCCGGACGCCCTGCGCCTTCATCTCCGGGGGCCGGGTGTCGGTGGCCTGGACGAAGAGCGGGATCCGGCTCTCACGCCACAGCTCGCGACCGAGGAAGAACGGCGAGTTGGCACCGACGCCGACCTGGACCCCGGCCAGGAGCTGAGCCGCGTTCCACGAAGCCGCGAACTCGTCCGGGGTGACCTGGAGGTGGAACTGCACGCTGGTGCAGGCCGCCTCGGGCGCGATCGAGTCGCAGAACAGGTCCAGCGATTCGGGGCCGCCCCGGATGTCGATGTGCAGGTCCTCGCCCCGGGCCAGCAGCATCTGCTCGTCGAGCAGGGCGTACCGCGGGTTGAGGCTCAGGGCGTCGGGGGTCAGGTGCCGCGAGCTCAGGGTGGGGAGGATCCCGATCATGACGATGCCGGCGTCGATCGCCCGCGCGCGCTCGCTCGCACCGTTGAGGGCGTCGCGGACCAGGGCCTCGTAGGCGGCCGCGCCGTCCCCGACGAGGCTTCGCGGTGGGACGTTGATCTCCACGTTGAACCGCCCCAGCTCGGGGACGAAGGCGGGATCGTCGATCTGGGCCAGGACCTCGACGTTGCGCATCGCCGGCAGGCCCGCGCCGTCCACGAGGTTCAGCTCGACCTCCATCCCCATGAGGGGCTCGTCGAAGGCGAAGCGCTCCTCCCGCAGCATGCGCGCCAATACGTCAAGGCATTGGTGGACCTTGTCCCGGTACCGCTGCCGGTCCTCGCGCGTGAACGATCGGCCGGCTACGTCCTTGCCCATGGCGGCAAGAGTGCCCCATATCGAGGCCGGGCGTAACCCTTGCCGCCCGCCCGCCCTGCACTCCTCTGCTGTGCCAACATGGCAGCACGTAACGACGACAGAGGCGGTGCACAAGATGCCCAATGCGGCCGAGCCCAAGCCCTCCGGCGATCTCAGCCACACCAACACGACCACGTTGAACCCCAAGGCCGTCATCGCCCTGGTGATCGTCGTCGTGGCTGTGATCTTCATCTTCAGCAACACGTCGGACGTGACCGTCAACTGGCTGTTCTTCGAGTTCAAGGCCCCAGGCTGGATGCTCTACCTACTGCTCTTCGCCGGCGGTGGCCTCGTCGGGTTCTTCCTGGGGCGCAACCGGTACAAGCGCAAGGCGGCCTAGCCCGGCCGATCTCCCCGGGCCCTCTCCGCTCGGCGGCCTCCCGTCGAGCCGGAGGCACGACCTCAGAAGAGACGGCGCATCAGCGAAAGGGGCACGTGGCGCATCGCCGTGCCCAAGGGGACCCACGGCCAGGCGGGAACGCGGGCGTTGCCCTTCTGCTTCTCGATGGCCCTGACGATCGCGGCCACACCGGGCTCGGTGTCCACGATGTAGGGGGTCGCCTTGGCCTTCTCGTTCATCTCCGAGCGGATGTAGCCGGGGAAGATCGTGGAGATCCGGATGTCCAGGTCCGGGTAGCGCAGCATCTCGGCGCGCAACCCCTCGCCGATGTGCGCGACGCCCGCCTTGGTCGCCGCGTAGGTGGTCATGTACCGAGGCTGGCCCCGCATCGCCGAGATCGAGGACATCAGCACCAGGTGGCCGTGCTTCTGGGCGCGGAAGATCTCCATCGCGGCCTCAGCCTGGGCCAGGGCGCCCACGAAGTTGGTCATCGCGGTCTCCCGGTTCGCCGCGTACCTGCCCGTGCCCAGCGGCGCGCCCTTGCCGATGCCGGCGTTCACGATGATCCGGTCGATCTGGCCGAACGTGGCCGCCAGCTTGCCGAAGACCTCGAAGACCGCCTCGTCGTCGGTGACGTCGAGCGCGGCGATCTCCACACGAGCCCCGGGGTGCGCCGCCTGGACCTCCTCTCGCAGGCCCTCCAGCCGGTCGAGCCGGCGGGCGACCAGCGCCAGGTCGTCTCCCTTGGCCGCGAGCTGGCGTGCCATCTCGGCGCCGAGCCCGGAGCTGGCCCCCGTGATGAGCGTCGTGGTCATGATTCCTCCTCGGGAAGCGTCGACCGCGAGGGCGTGGGTCGACGATGGTCGGTCATTGTGCGGGCGATGGGTGACCCGTGCTCGCGCGGGCTCACCCGTGGGCTCCGATGAGCCGCAGGCAGCGCGCCTCGAGGTACTCGACCACCTGCCCGAAGTGGGCGAACGCCGGGTTCGTCGTCTGGCCGTGGAAGTGGCGGTAGTGGATCTGCTGGGCGATGACGGCCAGCCGGAAGAGCCCGAAGACCTCGTAGAACGCCCAGCGCTCCGGAGTCATGTGCAAGCCCCGGGCCTGCCCGTAGCGGGTCACGACCTCCCAGCGCGTGAGCATCCCCGGGGTGTGCGTCGGCTGCTGGCGGAACCGCAGGAACGTGGCGTCGTCGTCGGCCTGCACCCAGTACGCCAGCGAGGAGCCGAGGTCCAGCCACGGGTCGCCGACCGAGGCCAGCTCCCAGTCGAGGACCGCCCGGACGCTGGCCGGATCGTGCTCGTCCAGGACGAGGTTGTCGAAGCGGAAGTCGTTGTGCACCAGCACGTGCGGCGCATCCGGCGGCTGTTCCGTGGCCAGCCAACGCATCACGTCCTGGAACGTGCCGACGTCGGGGGTGTGGGCCCGCTCGTAGCGTCCCGACCACCCCGAGACCTGCCTCGCGATGTGGCCGGGCCCTCGCCCGAAGCCGGCAAGTCCCGCCTGGGCCACGTCGACGTCGTGGAGCCTGATCCAGGTGTCGATGGCTGCCTCGCAGACCTGGCGGATGCCCGGGGAGGCCAGCCCGAGGTCGGCCGGGATCTCCCGGCGCAGGATCACCCCCTGGACGTGCTCCATCACGTAGAACGGGCTGCCGATCACGGACTCGTCGCGGCAGAGCGCCACCATGCGCGGCACCTGGGGGAACGCCGCGCCCAGGAGCCGTTGCAGCTCGAACTCGCGGGCCACGTCGTGGGCGCCGCGGGCCTTGGTGCCGCTGGGAGGCCGTCGCAGGACGAACGAGCGCCCGGGGAGCTCCAGCAGGTAGGTGAGGTTCGACACCCCGCCGCCGAACTGGCGCACCGCGGGAACCCCATCGGGCAGGTCCTCGCCAGGAGCCTCGGACCGGAGCCATGCCGTCATCCGATCGACGTCGAAGGCGTCCTCCGTGCGGACTCCCCCGACCGTGTCGGCGGTCACGGCAGGCTGGCCCGGTAGGGCCGCAGCAGGTTGCGGGCCACGACATCGAGATGGACCTCGTCCGGCCCGTCCGCGAGGCGCAGCGAACGCGCCGCCGAGTACGCGGCCGCCAACGGGAAGTCGTCAGACACTCCACCGCCACCGTGCAGCTGGATCGCAAGGTCGATCACGTCGCACGCCATCTGGGGTACGACGGCCTTGATCTGGCTCACGGCGTCCACCGAGGCCCTCGAGCCCTGCGTGTCGAGCTTCCACGCCGCGTGCATGACGAGCAGACGCGCCTGGACGATCGACATGCGCGCCTGCGCCAGACGGTGGGCGTTGCCCCCCAGATCCACGAGGGGTCGGCCGAACGCCTGCCGCTGCGTGCCGCGCCGGCAGGCGAGGTCGAGCGCCATCTCGGCGAGCCCGATGAGGCGCATGCAGTGATGGACCCGCCCCGGGCCGAGCCTCCCCTGGGCGATCGCGAATGCAGCACCCAGCTCGCCGATCACGTGATCACGGGGAACGCGGACGTCCGTCAGCGACACCTCGCCGTGGCCCAGTGGCTCGTCGTAGTGGCCGAGGGCCGGGAGAAGCCGCTCGATCCGCACGCCAGGACTCTCCAGGGGGACCAGGACCATCGAGTGGCTCGCGTGCCGGGGCCCCTCCGGGAACGTGCGTCCCATGAAGATGGCCACGCGGCAGTCGGGATGCCCCACGCCGGTCGACCACCACTTGCGCCCGTTCAGGACGATGTCGTCGCCGTCCGCGACGGCCGTCGCGGCCATGTTCGTCGCATCCGCGGACGCCACCCCGGGCTCGGTCATGAGGAAGGCGCTGCGCACGCGCCCGTCGAGCAGCGGCTCCAGCCAGCGGGCCTTCTGCTGCTGGGTCCCGTACTTGAGCAGGACCTCCATGTTCCCGGTGTCCGGGGCGTTGCAGTTGAACACGAGGGGAGCCAGCAGGCTGCGCCCCATCTCCTCGGCAACAGGGGCGTAGTCGAGATGGGACAGACCGCTGCCCCCGGAGGTGCCGAAACGACGGGCATAGTCGTCGCCCGATCCCTCGGGCAGGAACAGGTTCCACAGCCCCTGCGCACGCGCGTCCTGCTGGAGCTTGTCGATCACCACCAGTGCCTCGGCCAGGTGGCCAGCCGCGTCCGCGCCGACCGACGCGTTGTCGGAGGGGCCGACACGGTCGCGTGTGAGCCTTTCCTCGGCGGGGACGATCCGCTCCTGCACGAACGCACGCACCTCGGCGACCAGAGCCCTCGCTCGGCTTGAAAGGGAGAAGTCCATGCCAGTGACCCTAACCGGGGCCGACGACACCGCCGGGCGGGGCTGCGCGTGGACCCAGCCGGCCTCGCGACTCACCGAATGTCAGTGGCCCCCGCTAGCGTGACCGCAGCCGGAGATCGCTTGACGTGGGGAGGAAGCTCATGGCGGTTCAGCTTCACCGGGCGCGGCACCCCGAGGCGCTCGTCGCCGGGCTGGCACGGCTGCTCCTGCGGACACCGCCGGACCCCTTCACCCCGGACGTCGTCGCCGTCCCCACCCGGGGAGTGGAGCGCTACATCAGCCAGAGCCTCGGTCGCCACTTGGGCGCATCCCCGGAGCGCGCGGACGGCGTGTGCGCCAACGTGTCCTTCCAGTCGCCCGCCGAGGTCGTCTCCGATGCGCTCGAAGCCGCCGGCGGGATCAGGCGTGGGGAGGATCCGTGGCGTCCTGAGCGCCTGGCTTGGCCGATCCTCGCGACGATCGATCGGCAACTGGATCAGCCCTGGTGCCGGCCCCTGGCGCGCCACCTGGGACGGGACGCCCAGGACACGCACGGAGCCGACCCCCTGCGGGTCGACCGTCGCTTCGCCCTGGCCGCTCGGCTGGCCCGGCTGTTCGGCTCGTATGCCGGGCAGCGCCCCGAGATGCTGGTGGCCTGGTCGCGTCGCGAGGACACCGACGGAGCCGGGCTGCCCACTCCGGCGGACCTGAGCTGGCAGCCCGAGCTCTGGCGACAGGTGCGCGCCCAGCTGGGGGTCCCCAGCCCCGCGGAGAGGCTGGGGCCGGCCTGCGAGGCGATCGCCGCCCGCCCGGACCTGGTCGACCTGCCCGACCGGATCAGCATCTTCGGGCCGACACGCCTGCCCACCGATCAGCTCCGGCTCCTCCGGGCGATGGGCGAGCACCGGGAGGTCCACCTGTGGCTCACCGACCCCTCTGCCGCCCTGTGGCCGGGCGGCGTGCCCGGGCTGCCTGCTCATGCGGCCGCGCAGCCCGAACCGCGCCCGGATGAGGACGTCCAGCCGCGATCGCGCCCAAGTGCCGCAGCCAGCCGTCGTGCCCGGCAGGCCCCCACCCCTGCCATCGCGAACCCCCTGCTGCGCTCCCTGGGCCGCGATGCTGCGGAGCTGCGGCTGAGGCTGGTTCAGGAGCTCCCCGGCATCACCCCCGGCAGTACGGAACCGGGCGACGCCCCTGGCGTAGGCGGTCCCGCCGGCGACGGGCGAGGACCCGCCACCCTGCTCACGCGGCTGCAGGGGTCGCTGCGTGCCGACACGGCCCTGCCGCTGCCACAGGATGACCGCGCGATCCTCTCGAGGAGCGACCGGTCCATCCAGGCCCACGCCTGCCACGGGCCGACCCGGCAGGCCGAGGTCCTCCGCGAGACGATCCTCGGGCTCCTGGCCGCCGATGAGACGCTCCAGCCCCGCGACATCCTCGTGATGTGCCCGGACCTGGCCACCATGGCACCGCTGATCTCGGCGGCCTTCACCGGAGCCGACGGAAGGCTGGCGGCGCTTCGCGTGAGGATCGCGGACCGGACCCCCGAGCAGGGCAACGAGGTGCTCGCGACCCTGGCCCAGGTGCTCGCCGTCGCACCGGGGCGCCTGCTCCTCTCGGAGGCCCTGGACCTGATCGCGCGAGCACCGGTGCGGACCAGGTTCGGCTTCGACGAGGCCGACCTGGAGCGCATCGAGCAGCTGGCGGTGCGCGCCGGCGTGCGGTGGGGACTCGACGACACGACGCGGGCATCCCTGCAGCTCCGCGGTGTCTCGGCCGCGACGTGGTCGTGGGGCCTGGACCGGATGCTGCTGGGCGCCGCCCTCTCCGAGGAGGGGCTGCCCCTCCTCCAGGGCATGCTCCCGCTCGACGACGTCACCACCTCCGACCTGCAGCGGATCGGCCGCCTCGCCGAGCTCATCGCCCGCCTCGCGCGGTTCCGGGACGGGGCCCTGAAGCGCCAGCCGCTCGACGCCTGGGTCGCCCTGCTCGGCGAGCTCGTCGAGGGGACCATGTCGGCCCGAGGGTCGGACTCCTGGCAGCTGCCCAACGCCCTCGGTGTCCTCGCCGCCCTGCCACAGGCGGCCGGCGACCATGCCGTCGACGTCGAGCTCGGTCTGGCGGACATCCGGTGGATGCTGGACGGCGCCCTGGCCGGACGGCCGACACGATCGAACTTCGGGTCGGGCGGCCTGACCGTCTGCGGCCTGGAGCCGATGCGCAGCGTCCCCCATCGCGTGGTCTGCCTGGTCGGCCTGGACGACGGGGTCTACCCCCGCGCGGGGCGCCGGGACGGAGACGACATGCTCGCCCGGGATCGCTGGATCGGTGAGCGGGACAGTCGCAGCGAGGACCGACAGGCACTGCTCGATGCGATCCTCGCAGCCGGTGATCACCTGGTCATCACGTTCACCGGGGCAGACGACCGGACCAACGAGCCCCGGCCACCCTGCGTCCCGCTGGGCGAGCTCCTCGACGTCCTGGACGGCCTCGCCCGCAGCCACGCCGGTGGCCCGGCCCGGGCACAGATCCTCGTCCACCATCCCCTGCAGCCCTTCGATGAGCGCAACTTCGTCGCCGAGGCCCTGGTCCCCGGCGCACCCTTCAGCCACGACTCGGATGCGCTCGCCGCCGCTCGCTCGGCCAGGAAGCCCCGGGTGCCACCGCGGATCGGCCTCGGTGTCCCGGATGCGCCGATCGACCCCGTGACGGCACTGGATCTCGACCAGCTCCGACGATTCCTGGGCTCGCCCGCCAGGAGCTTCCTGCGCGAGCGGGTCGGCCTGAGCATGCATGCCGACACCGAAGCCCTGCCCGAGGCCCTGCCCCTCGAGCTGGGGGCACTGGAACGCTGGGCCATCGGCGACCGGGCCGTTCGCGAGCTCGCCCTGGGCCGCAGCGGCGAGGCCGTCGCCAATGCCGAGCACGGCCGTGGCTGCCTGCCGCCCGCGGACCCCCTGGCCCAGCCGATCCTGACAGCCGTCGGTCGCACGGCCGAGGGGATCTCCGAGCAGCTCGCGGCTGCCCGCACCGGAATCGCGCGGCTCGTGCCCGTCCGCCTCGTCCTGCCCTCGGGCCGGGTGCTGTACGGATCGATCGGCGACGTGTACGACTCGGGGATCGTCCGGGGCGGCTACTCGAAGCCCAGCCAGAAGCATGTCCTGGACGTCTGGCCGGACCTCCTGGCACTGGTGGCCAGCGGTGGAAGCAGGGGGACGGCGTTCATCATCGGCAACGGCGACACCATCCGCGTGGCCCCCCCGGATGCCGATGTGGCGGCCTCCCGGCTCGACGAGCTGCTGGACCTCTACGAGGCGGGCATGGCCTCACCCCTGCCCCTGCCGATCAGGACCGCGTCCGCCTATGCGGCACGACGTCGCACCAGCAGCTCCCCGATCGCGCTGTCGTTCGCCAGCAGGGAATGGCGGCAGGAGCGAAGGGGTGAGGTCTGGGGCGACTCGACGAGCCGGGAGTGGTGCATCCTGCTCGGGGACGATCCCCCCTTCGAGGCGCTCCTGGCCGAGCCACCACGAACCGAGGAGGCCTGGTACCCGGGCGAGACGTCCAGGTTCGGGGTGCTCGCCCGCAGGCTGTGGGAACCGGTGCATGCGGGGACGACGGTGCACTCATGAACCAGCCGCTTCCCGGACTCGCCACGCAGGCCGTGGCCCCGTTCGACCTGACGGAGCCACTCCCCACCGGTACCACGCTGCTCGAGGCCAGCGCCGGCACCGGCAAGACCTACGCCATCGCTGCGCTGGCGACCCGGTGGATCGCCGAGGGTCTGGTGCGGATCGACCAGCTCCTGCTCGTCACGTTCAGCCGGAACGCGACGCGCGAGCTGCGCGAGCGGGTGCGCGGCGGCCTGGTCCGGGCCCGCGACACGCTGGCAGATCCGCACTCCGTTGCCGGTGACGACGACGCGGTCCTGCGGCTCCTGCTGGCTGACGACGCCACGAGAAGGTCGCGGTCCCTCGAGCGACTGGCTCGGGCCGTGGCCGGCTTCGACGCCGCCACCATCGCGACGACCCACGAGTTCTGCCTGAGCACCCTGGCCAGGCTGGGGATCGCCGCGAGCACGGACCCCGGCGAGACGCTGGCCGAGGACATCTCCGACATCGTCAACGAGGTCGTCCAGGACTTCTACCTCCGCAAGTACGGCCGCGCCGGGACGATCACGCCTGACATCTCCGTGAAGGCCGCCCAGGACATCGCCTTCGCCGTGGTGGGCGACCCGCAGGCGGGCATCCAACCCGCCGACGTCGGGGCAGGCGACCACGCTGCGGACATCTCCCGCGTCGGGTTCGCCAAGGCGGTCCGGCTCGAGGTGGAGCGACGGCGACGCGCGCGGCGCCTGGTGACGTTCGACGACCTCGTCATGCGCCTGGACGCGTCGCTGTGCGACCCCGTCACCGGCCCAGCCGCGTGCGAGCGCCTGCGGGACACCTACCGCGTCGTCCTGGTCGACGAGTTCCAGGACACCGACCCGGCCCAGTGGCGCATCCTGCGCACGGCCTTCCATGGCCACGTCCCCCTGGTGCTCATCGGCGACCCGAAGCAGGCGATCTACGCCTTCCGGGGTGCCGACGTGTTCAGCTACCTCGATGCCGCCAAGGCTGCCGATCGCCGGGCCACCCTCGGGGTCAACCACCGCAGCGACGAACCCGTCGTGGCCGGGATCGACTCCCTCATGGGCGGCCTGGAGCTCGGCGATCCGCTGATCGTGGTCCATCCGGTCCGGGCCAGGCGCCCGGGTTCGCGGATGTCCGGAATCCCAGGTGACAGTCGGGTCCGCTTGCGGCTGCTCACCCACCCGTCGAGTCCCAGGCCACCTTCGGTGAAGGAAGCCCGCCCCCTGGTCGCGCAGGACGTGGCCCGCAGCATCGTGGACCTGCTCTCGGGGTCCGCCCGGATCGACCGGGGCAGCGGCCCGCTCCCGGTCCAGCCCGGGGACATCGCCGTCCTCGTGGGGAACAACAAGCAGGGCGACCTGATCCACGACGCGCTGTCCGCGGCGAGCGTCCCGGGAGTGGTGAGCGCCCCCCGTAGCGTCTTCGACACCGACGCCGCCGCGCAGTGGCTCACGCTCCTGCGCGCGTTGGAGGCACCGCGGCGCACCGCCCTGCGGGCGGTGGCCCTCACCGACTTCCTGGGGCACTCCCCAGCTGACCTCGTGCTCCGTGGCGAGGACACGGACGAGGCGGTCGACGCCGCCATCCGCTCGTGGGCCCTGACCCTCGAGCAGGACGGGGTGGCCAGCCTGCTGGCGAGGATCACCTCGGAGACCGCGCTGATGAGCCGGGTGCTCTCACGCGCCGACGGGGAACGGCACGTCACCGATCTCAGGCACGTCGCCGCGGCACTGCACGCCCGCCAGCGCGCCGCCCGGGGCGGCGTGACCGGGCTGCTCGACTGGCTCGAGGAGGAGGTGCGGCGGGCCCGGGCCTCCGGCGCCGAGCAGACCAGTGAGCTGACCCGCCGGCTGGAGACCGACGTCGAAGCGGTCCAGATCCTCACGATCCACCGCAGCAAGGGCCTGGAGTTCCCGGTGGTCTACGTGCCGTTCGCCTGGGATCGCCACGTCTGGAAGCCCGAGCTGCTCAAGTGCCATGACGGCCACAGTCGGATCATCGACGTCCGCACCCCGAATGCCCCGGGGCGGGACCGACTCGCCGCGGCCCACGACCGGGAGCTCGCCGGAGAGTCGCTGCGGATGCTCTACGTCGCCATGACCCGCGCCTCCAGCCTCGTGATCGCGCACTGGTCGGCGTCGGACCAGAACACCTCGACAGCGCCCCTCACCCGCGTCCTGGGTGCGCGCGCCTCGGGCACGACAACTCCCGCCGCCGCGTACTCCCGCGACAAGCCGGAGGTCGGTTGGCTCTCCGGCGACGATCTGGTCTCCGTCGAGCGGGTGCCCCCCGCTGGACCGGCCCCCGCTTGGACGGGGCAGCACCGAGCATCGCCCGACCTGAGCCTCGCCCCGTACGACCGTGTCCCCGACCGGCACTGGCGGCGCACGTCCTACACGGGATTGACGTCGGCGCTGCACGACGGGGGGCCGGCCGATGGAGGTCCGGAGCAGGCCCCTGCCGACTTCCGCCAGGACGAGCCCGCCGACGATGCGCCTCCGGCCGACGCGCAGGTGGAAATGGCCGATCTCCCGGGCTCGCCCGAGGAGGGGGCGCTCACCTCGCCCTTCGCCGGGATGCCTGCAGGTGCTTCGTTCGGGACCCTGGTCCACTCCGTCCTGGAGGTGGTGCGGACCGACACACCCGACCTTCCGACCGCCGTGTCGGAGGCCTGCTCGGCGGCGCTGGCCGCGCGGCCCTTCCCGGGCCTGGCCTCGGAGCCCCTGGCCCAGGCCATCCACACGGCGCTGGTCACCCCCTTGGGCCCCCTGGCCGGCGGCAGGACCCTGGCCGACATCCCGCCGCGCGACCGCCTGGCCGAGCTGGACTTCGAGCTTCCTATGGGGTCCGGCGACGACCCGTCGACGTCCGGGACGCTCGCGCGCCTGGCCGACACGCTCCAACGCCACCTCCCGCAGGCGCATCCGCTCCGGCCCTATCCCGATCGGCTGCGGCGATCTTCCATCGGCGACGCGGTCCTGCGGGGCTACCTGACGGGCAGCATCGACGCGGTGCTCAGGGTGACCTCCCCCACGGACGCCGCCCGAAGCAGCTACCTGGTGGTGGACTACAAGACCAACCTGCTGCGACCACCCGATCCGGCCCCCGATCGCCTGGAGCCCGGCCACCTCGCACGCGACTACCGGCCGAGCGTCCTGGCGGCGGCCATGATGGACGCCCACTACCCGCTGCAGGCGCTCCTCTACTGCACCGCGCTGCACCGCTACCTGCGCTGGCGCGTGCCCGACTACGACCCCGCTCGGGACCTCGGCGGCGTCCTGTACCTGTTCCTGCGCGGGATGGCGGGAGCGCAGACGCCGACCGTTGCCGACGTCCCGTGCGGGGTGTTCTCGTGGTACCCGGGGGGCGAATTGGTCGTGGAGCTCTCCGACCTCCTGGAAGGACGCAGGCGATGATCACCAGCGTCCTGGACCTCGGCCCCCTGGCGCCGTTCCACGAGGCCGGCGTGCTGGACCTGCCCGACATCCATGTCGCCACGGCCTTGCTGCGGATCGGCGGGCACACCCCGGATCTGCCTATCGCCCTCGGCGCGGCCCTGTGCGTGCGGGCGCTGCGAGAAGGTTCGGTCTGCGTCGACGTCATGGCCGACCCGCGGGTCTGGGAGGCCGATCCCGGAGAGCAGCCCGTGACGCCCGACGTGGCCCGCACTCCGGATGCTCCAGCTCTGCCGTGGCCCCCTGGCCCCCAGTGGGTCGACGCCCTCCGGACGCATCCGCTCGTGACCGGCCAGCCAAATGACACGCCGGCACCGCTGCGGCTCGTGGACAACCTGCTGTACCTGCATCGGCACTGGGCGGACGAGGAGCTCGTGCGCGCCGCGGTCCGCGATCTCGCCGCCCTCCGGCCCGTCGAGACCCAGAGGCTGGCTGAGGAAGTCAGGCGGCTCTTCGGCGACGACCCGCAGGACATGCAGCGGCTCGCGGCCGCGACGGCCACGCTGCGAGGGATGACGATCCTCGCCGGCGGCCCCGGCACGGGCAAGACCACGACGGTTGCCCGCCTCGTGGCCCTGCTGCGCAGCGCCGCCGGATCGGACCTCACCATCGCCATGGCGGCCCCGACGGGAAAGGCGGCTGCCCGGCTCCAGGAAGCGGTGGCCGCGGAGGTGGCGCGCCTGTCCCGTGCGGACCGCGAGCGCGTGGGCCAGATCCCGGCCACCACGATCCACCGCCTCCTGGGGTGGCGGCCGGACTCGCAGAGCCGGTTCCGCCACGACCGGGCCAAGCCCCTCCCCCACGACGTGGTGATCGTGGACGAATCCTCGATGATCTCCCTGCCGTTGATGGCACGGCTGCTCGAATCACTGCGTCCCGACGCCCGGCTCATCCTCGTCGGCGACCCGGACCAGCTGGCGTCCGTGGAGGCCGGAGCAGTCCTGGGCGACCTCGTCCATGCCCCTCCGAGGTGGCAGGACGCCGCAGACGCCGCACGGTTCCGGGAGGCCGTCACGGCCGTCGCGGCCCCCGAGGACGCGGCAGCCTCGGCGGCGCAGACGGGCGTGATCCACCTGGACCGCAACTACCGGTTCAACGAGACGATCGCCGCTCTGGCCGCCGCCATCAGGGACGACCAGCCCGACGAGGTGATCGCCCTGCTGCGAGCCGGCCACCCCGAGCTGGAGCTCCTGTCCGCGGCAGACCCCTCGGCGGCGGCCGGTACCCAGGCCGAGGTGCGCGCGGATGTCGTCGGCCAGTCCCGTGCCATGCGCGCGGCCGCGTCGGCCGGCGACGTCCCCCGAGCGCTGGCGGCCTTGGAGGAGCACCGCGTCCTCTGTGCCCACCGGGAGGGCCCGTTCGGCGTCACCCACTGGTCCCGCCTCATGGGGTCGTGGACGGACGAGGCACATGTGTTCGGCCGTCGGTGGTTCGTGGGGCGGCCGATCCTGATCCGGGCCAACGATCGAGAGGCCCAGGTCTTCAACGGCGACACCGGGGTGGCCGTGATGGTGGCCGGGCAGCTGCGGGTCGCCCTGGCACGCGGGACAGTGCCGGTGCTGCTGGCCACGTCGCGGCTCGAGGGCGCCGAGACGCTGCACGCGATGACGATCCACCGGGGCCAGGGCAGCCAGTTCCAGGTCGTGACCGTCATCCTCCCGCCGCCGGAATCGCCCCTGCTCACCCGCGAGCTGCTCTACACCGCGGTCACCCGGGCGAGGGATCGCGTCCGCATCATCGGCTCGGAGGAGGCGCTGCGTGCCGCGATCGGCAGGCCCATCCGCCGCGCCAGCGGGCTGCGCCCTGCCTCCGCGTCGCCTACGTCCTGATCCGTCCTGATCCGTCCTGATCCGCGCGAGGGTAGCGGAGGGTCCGGGCGCCGACATGGGGCCACCCCGGGATCCCGGGGGCTCCGCTGGGGAGCGATGATCCTGTCGGGAACGATCACGGGGCGCGAGGAGGACCGGATGATGTTCAACGCTTCGCCTCGACCGACTGTCGGCATCGAGATCGAGCTGGGACTGGTCGACCGCGAGAGCCTCGAGCTCGTGCCGATGTCAGACGCCCTGCTCGCGGCGATCCGCCCCGACGACCAGCCCGAGCATCCGAAGGCGAAGCACGAGTTCTACTCCTCGTCACTGGAGATCATCACCGGGATCTGCCAGACGCTCGGCGACGCGCGGGACGACCTCATGGCGACCATCACCGAGGTCGCTGCCGCCCTCGACCCCATGGGCCTGGCGATGCAACCGGGTGGCGGGCATCCCTGGGCCGCGTGGCCCGACCTGATCGTCTCCGACAAGCCCCGGTACCAGGAGTTCGCTGACCGCATCCAATGGCCGGCCAGGCGCTCCTCCTGCCACGGGATCCACTACCACGTGGGCGTGCGATCCGGCGACGCCGCTGTGGTGATCGCCAACTCCATGGCCACGTTCCTGCCGCTGCTGCTGGCACCGTCCGCGTCCAGCCCCTACTGGCATGGCCAGGACACCGGCATGGCCTCGGCCCGCACCAAGGTGTTCGAGGGCATGCCGACCGCCGACCTGCCGCCCGAGCTGGCTGGCTACGACGCCTTCGTCGCGCTCATGGCCGACATGAGCCGTGCTGGAGCCATCCAGACGATCCGGGAGCTCTGGTGGGACATCCGACCCCACCCCAACTTCGGCACGGTCGAGATCCGCGTCTGCGACGGCATGGGCCGCCTCGACGAGGTCATCGCCCTGGGGGCCTTCGCGCAGTGCCTCGTCTCCGACCTGAATGACAGGTTCGACGCGGGCGAGCCCCTGCCGCGCCTGCCGCGCTGGGCGCTCAAGGAGAACAAGTGGCGCGCCGCACGCTGGGGTCGTGACGCGCAGATCGTGACGTCGTCCCGCGGTGACACGCTGCCCCTGCGCCAGGTGCTGGACACCGAGCTGGCCCGTCTCGCACCCGTGGCCAAGAGCCTCGGCTGCAGCGCGGAGCTGAGCGCGGTGCCGGCTGTGGCAGACGAGCCCGGCTACATCCGCCAGAGGAGGACGGCCCAGGAGACCGGCTCGCTGAGGTCGGTCGTGGCTGAGCTGGTGACCAACTGGCCCTGACCCCGCCGCTCCCGGCTCCGGGTCACAGCCCCGAGGAGCTCCCTGGTCTCGACACGACGCCCGACCAGCCCCGTCGGCATACTCGCACCCATGGTCGACTGGCTACGGCTCGGCGCGGACGCCGAGGAGTTCGGGACAAGGGCTCTCCAGAGCAGCAAGCGCCTGGGCGGCCTTCTTCGGCCCCTCACCATCCGCGCCTACCGGGGGTGGGTCGCAGATGGCGTCGCCCACGTGCGTGCGCGGGTCCTCGAGGAGCCCCGCTTCGAGGCGGCCGCCGAGGGGCTGCGCATCGACTCGGCCATCTACGCGAACCTCACGCGCTGGGTCGTCCTGGACATGCCGGGGATCGACGTGACGATCTCCCTGGGCGACGCCACCGTCACCGAGCGGAGCAACCAGGACGGATTCGTCATCGCCAAGCTCCCCGTCGGGGACCTGGCCCCCGGCTGGCACCCGGTCGAGTTCCGGGCTGCCGACCAGCAGGGCGGGGAGGTTCGGGTGCACGGAAGGGTGGTGCAGCCCGATCCGGCGTCCGGCGTGGCGGTGATCTCCGACATCGACGACACCATCCTGCGGACCGGCATGACCGAGGGCCTGCGCTCGATCCAGCGCACGATCCTGCGCGACGCGCACGGCCGCAAGCCTATCCCGGGGATGCCGAGCCTTTACCGGGGCCTGGCCAGGGGTGACGGGCACCGGCCTGAGGCGACGTTCTTCTACGTGTCGTCGAGCCCGTGGAACCTCTACGACATGCTCATCCAGTTCCTCGCGATCCGCGGATTCCCCCGCGGGCCGCTCCTGCTCACGGACTGGCGACCCGGCCCGATCCCCACGACGACCGCCAAGGAGACCCCCGGGCACAAGCGCGCGCGGATCCGGCGCATCTTCGACTCCTACCCCGAGCTCCAGTTCGTCCTCATCGGCGATGACGGCGAGGCGGATCCCGAGATCTACGAGGAGTTCCTCAGGACCGACAAGGCCCGGATCGACGCGGCGTTCCTGCGATCGGTGCACGGCGCCGACAACTCCCAGGCCGCCGACGGCTCCTGGCTCTCCCGCGCCTCGCGCCGGCCGCCCAAGCCGATCACGTGCCGCGATGCCCTGACGATGGCCAGGGCCGCCGAGCGCTTGGGCCTCGTGGACGGGTTCACCGTCGAGGAGGTCATGACGGAGATGGGCGTCCGCATCTGAGGCGGGTCGAAGAGGCGCTCGTGACGCTCAGCTCGTCGGCGAGCGCAGCGCCCACACCACCAGCGGGATCTGCAGGGGCAACCTGGCCCAGGCCATCGCCTTGGCGGCCCGCCCGCGCCTGCTCGACCTGTGCCACGCCAGCGCCATGGTCCAGTTGCCGGGCCACACGCCCACGAGGAGCGCCGCGGAGGCCTCGGGAGCCCAGCGCCTCCGCGTGGCCAGCCCGTACGCGCACGCCAGCTCCGCCGCCCCGGAGGCTAGGACGAGGGCCCTCGGTCCCGGCAGGGCCCGGGGCACCAGCGGCTCGTACACCTGAGGTCGGACGAGGTGGACGACTCCGCTCACCGCGAACGTCCCCAGCACGACGTGCGTGCCGACCGGCAGCCGCCCGGGCCTCGGTCCCCCGTCAGCCTCGCGCACGGTCCCCAGTCTGGGCGGAACCCCCGGCCTTCGGCAATCCGGGCAGGAGGCCCGTGACAGCAGCCCCGCCCAGGCTCCTCCAGGCCCCGTTCCGGTGCGGCACTGCATCTCGTTCCCAGGGCCACTCAGGGAGCCCGCGGTCGCGCCGGACACGCAGATCGCCCCCGGCGGCTCCTGCCTCAGCCTTCGAGCTCCGCCAGCAGGTCGGCGGCATCGCTGCTGCCACCGGCGGCCAGTCTGCGCAGCTCGTCGGCGTCGCCCCGCTCGGCCGCGGACTCGACCAGGAGGTCCAGCGCGTCGCCATGGCCCAGCCCTGCCAGTCGGCGCAGCTCGTCGAGGTCCTCCTGCTCGGCGGCCAGCTGGACGAGCTCTGCCACGGCGTCAGGGGCTCCCAGTCCCGCAAGCCTGCGCAGGGCGGGCAGGTCGCCCTCGTCGACCGCCAGCTCGACCAGCATGGCAAGGGCCTCGGCTCGACCGTCCTGCGCTGCCCGCCACGGATCGTCAGAAGAACCGCTGGCCATGCCTGCCACCCCTGCCCGTCGCCTCGGCCCGAGCATCGCAGCCTGGGCCCATCATCGCACCAGGCCCTCGGGCGCGCTGACCTCAGAACGCCCCTCGTGTCGACGGGGCCAGGGGTCAGCGGAGCAGGAGCGAGCCTTCCCTCAGCTCTCGCAGGCCGCACCGTCCTTGTCGCGGTCCTGGTACCACTCGTACTCGGGGTCCTTGCCCTGGAAGTAGGGGCCGTAGCCGGCGTCGTTGGCGTCCCCGCACGTGCGGAACCGAGGATCGAGCTTCGCACCGCTCGAGCCCGAAGAGGTCGCCTTCGGGCTGGGCTTCGGAGTGGGCTTCGTCGTGGCCCTGCTGGTCGGTGTGGAGGTGCTCCTCGGAGCGGGACCACCAGTGTTCGACGCGATGGTGGGCTGCGCCCCCGGCCCGGGCAGCTCGTGGCCGGGACACGTGCTCAGCACCCTCAGCATGGCCTCCTTCTCGGCGGCCGTGACCCAGAGCCCGTACTTCTGCTTCACGGCCGCCTGTCGGGCGACGTAGGTGCAGCGGTAGGACTTGTTGGGCGGCAGCCAGCTCGCGGCATCGGAGTCGCCCTTCTGCCGGTTCGCTCCGGCGTCGGCCGGCTGCAGGTTGAGCGGGTCGTTGGCGAAGGCGACCCGCTTGGCATACGGCCACCTCGCGGCGCCCTTCTGCCATGCATCGCCGAGCGCCACCACATGATCGAGGTCCACCTCGCTGGCTCCGCCTCGAACGAAGTCGATGTCGTCCCCGGTGTACGGATCGGCCAGCGTGCCCGCGAGCACCTTGCAGGAGCCGGCCATGTCCTTGTCGATGAGCGTGGCCTTGAGCATGTCGTTGCGCGTGTCGCAGCCGTTGCGGTCGACGTCGACCCAGCCCGAACCGAACTGGTCGCGGTCGTAGCCGGTCTTGGGCGCTCGACCCTTGACGGTCAGCGCCTCCACAGCTGCGATCGCGGAACCCGCCTCCTGCTGCGACCGGGAGCTTGACGAGTCGCCCTTGGCCGAGTCGCTCGGGGTCGGTGATGGCGACATCGTGGTGGGCGTGGGCGCCTGCGTGTCAGCCGTGGCCGCTTCAGTACTCACCGGGAGGAGGTCGGCCTCGGTCTCGGCCGGGGCGCAGCCGGCCAGGAGAACCGCACTGAGCCCCAGTGCCGCGATGACCGTCGCGTGTCGGCCGTGCCTGCGGCGCAGGGTCGGATCAGTGGCCACAGCCATGGGTTCCCCTCTCGCGATCCTTGCCGAGGGCTGAGCAGCCTTCGGCCCTGCGCTGTGGATGCCCAGAACGGCCGGTCGGCAAACCTCCGACCCTGGCGGCCCGTACCCGACGTCGACGGAATCGACAAGGCCAAGGTCGATGGTCTACCCCTCCTCCTCCAGGACCCCACGTGGATGCCGAGTGTCGGCAGGATCCGTCCCAGGAGCCCCAGCAGCAGCCGCACCCTGAGCAGCAGCCGCGCCCTGATCGTCCAAGCCCGCGGGTGGTGCGCCCGGGATGGCGGAGGTCGTCCGCCCGTCCGCGAGATCCGTGGCGCCCGCGGGTCTAGGGTCGAACCATGGCGTACGCGCCCACGGCCCAACCCGATCCCCGCTTCCTGGAGGACGCGACGAACCTCGGCCAGTCGCGTCGTGATGCATGGAACCGCCTTGCGGAGATGACCGCGCGGCTGGCTGAGCTGGCAGAGAGAGATTCCGCCGACCTGGAGGCCGAGCTGGGGGGCGCCTTCGCCTTCCTGCGCGGCGTCGAGGGCTTCTGGGTCTTCCCGGGCATGGCGTCGCTCGAGCGGCTCGAGGGGCTGGCGATCCTGGGCCACTACGGGGAGCTGTCCGAGGTCGCCCACTCGATGGTGTGGCGGATGGGGTGGACCGGCGACCAGAGCGGGCTCCTGCTGGCCGCTGGAGCCGGCGCGGAGCACCAGGGCACTGCGGCGGACCAGCACTACTTCACTGCGCTCATGGTCTCCGACGTCGACCCGGAGGTCCTGGCGGAGAGCGTGCAGGAGATGCACGCGTTCCGACGCTCGTACGACCCGCTCGTCTACGAGGTGATCGGGGTCCGCTCCTTCGACGCCGCCCTGGCCTGTGTCCGGCTCAACCACGAGATCCAGGCCGTCATCATGCGCCCGGACGTCCCCCTGCGTTCGGGGGCGGCGTTCGGCCTGTTCGACCGCGTCCTCGACGAGTACGACGAGGAGTTCGGGTTGTCCCGGGCCACGGAGCGGCGTCGGGCCCGCGCGCTCGCGACGGTCCTGCGGCGAGTGCGCCCCCACCTGGACCTGTACCTGCTCACCGATGAAGCCGTCCCCGACGCCCACGACCCGACGATCATGGTCTTCGATCGCGCGTTCTATCGGTACGAGTCACGCAGCGAGCTGCACATGACCCTGCTCAACGGGGTCCGACGCAGGCTGGCGACGCCCTTCTTCGACGCCTTGAAGAGGTACGCGGACAAGCCCATCGGAAACTTCCACGCCCTGCCCATCGCACGCGGCAACTCGGTGTTCAGCTCCCCGTGGATGCGCGACATGGTGGCGTTCTACGGCCGCAACATCTTCCTGGCCGAGACGTCGGCGACCTCCGGTGGGCTCGACTCGCTGCTGGCTCCCACGGGCACGCTCAAGGAGGCGCAGGACAAGGCTGCTCGGACGTTCGGGGCCGAACGGACGTTCTTCGCGACGAACGGCACGTCGACGTCGAACAAGATCGTCGTCCAGGCCCTCACGAAGCCGGGCGATGTCGTGCTGATCGACCGCAACTGTCACAAGTCCCACCACTACGGTCTCATCCTCGGCGGCGCCCATCCCGTGTACCTGGACGCGTACAAGCTGCCCGAGTTCGCCATGTACGGCGCGGTCCCCCTGCGCACCATCAAGGAGACCCTGCTCGACCTGCGACGCGCAGGGAGGCTGGACGCGGTACGGATGCTGCTGCTCACCAACTGCACGTTCGACGGGATCACGTACGACCCGCTGCGGGTGATGCAGGAGGTGCTGGCGATCAAGCCCGACATCGTCTTCCTCTGGGACGAAGCGTGGTTCGCGTTCGCCGCAGCGGGGGTCTACCCCCGAACACGAAGCGCCATGGCAGCCGCACGCACCCTGCAGCAGCAGTTGCGCTCGCCCGCCTACCGAGCCCAGTACCAGGCCCACTTGGCCCAGTGGTCCCAGCTGGACACCGACGACGACGCCACCTGGCTGGACCACCGGCTCATGCCCGACCCCGACGCAGCGCGAGTCCGTGTGTATGCCACCCAGTCCACCCACAAGTCCCTGTCGGCGCTCCGCCAGGCCTCGATGATCCACGTCCGCGACGAGGACTTCGCCCGGGACGCCGAGGCCGAGTTCCACGAGGCCTTCAACACCCACACGAGCACCTCACCGAACTACCAGATCCTGGCGTCCCTCGACCTGGCGCGGCGGCAGGTCGACCTCGAGGGCTACCGCCTGGTCGAACGCGCCTACGAGGTCGCCTTCGTGCTCAGACGCCGGATCGCCTCCGACCCCCTGCTGCGTCGATACTTCTTCATCCTGGAGCCCTCGGACCTGATCCCGCTCCGCTACCGGGGTTCGGGCATCGCCTCCTACTCGAGGCCGGACTCCCGCAACTCGGACTCCCTTGCCCGGATGCGCGCCGCATGGGCTCGCGACGAGTTCGTCCTCGAGCCGACCCGCGCCACGCTCTACATCGCGGCGACCGGCCTGAACGGGGACTCCTTCAAGAACTCCGTGCTGATGGACCGATTCGGGCTGCAGGTCAACAAGACCTCCATCAACAGCGTGCTCTTCATCGTCACGATCGGGGCGACCTGGGGGGCGTTGAGCTACCTGCTGGAGGCACTCACCTCGATCGCCCAGGACCTCGACGCCAGTCGTGACCAGGCCAGCCCGGTGCAGCTGAAGGTCCTCGAGCGGCGCGTGACGGACCTGTCCACGGACCTCCCGCCCCTACCGGACTTCAGCCGCTTCCATGAGAAGTTCCAGCCGCATCCCGGCAGCCCGGAGGGAGACATGCGGGGCGCCTACTTCCTGGCCTACGACGCCGCGAACATCGACTACGTGACGCTGGCCGAGGCCACGGAGCAGGTGGGCGCCGGGCGCGAGCTCGTGTCGACGACCCTGGTCGTTCCCTACCCTCCGGGGTTCCCCGTGCTCGTCCCGGGACAGGTCGTCAGCCCCGAGATCCTGGACTTCCTGACAAAGCTGGACGTCAGCGAGATCCACGGCTACGACGCCGACCTGGGCCTGTCGGTGTTCACCGACGAGGCCCTGAGCTGACGCGGGCTCCCACCGACACTGCCAGACAGAGCAGACTGGTGAATGCTGTGCTGCGGGAGAGCCCGGAGTCCGCAGCCGATCTGACGTCGGTCGAACGAGCAGAGGTGACGATATGGCAGAAGAAGTCCACCAGCCATGACGGACCCCACCCCGGTGCCGCTCAGGATCGCGACCCTGCCCAACCTGCGGGACGTCGGCGGCTGGCCGACGCGCGACGGCCGCACGGTGCGCGGCGGGCAGCTCTACCGCTCGGTCGAGCTGAGCAAGCTCGACGACGACGGCCTTGCCGCGTTCAGCAGGCTCGGCGTGCGGACCGTCTACGACCTGCGTACCGAGTCCGAGCGCGTCGCGGACCCGGATCGCCTGCCGCCCGGAACCGAGCATGTCGTGGCCGACGTGCTGGCCGATATGCAGGACTCGGTGCCCGCGAACCTGCCCGAGCTGTTCGCAGACCCGGCGCGGGTCGAGGCGATCCTCCGGGACGGCACTGCCACATCGATGCTGGCCGTGGCCTACCGCGACATCGTGCGGGTGCCCAGTGCGTTGACCGCCTACCGGACCCTCTACACCGGGCTTGCCGACGCCGGTCGTCGCCCGGCGCTGATCCACTGCACCACCGGCAAGGACCGGACCGGGTGGGGAGCGGCCGCACTGCTGATGCTGCTCGGAGTCTCCGACGACGACGTCCAGCGCGACTATCTGCGCACCAACGACGACCTGCTGCCGGCGTTGGCGCCGATCTTCGACCGCTTCGCCGAGAGCGGCGTGGACCCCGCCCTGCTCCACCCGATCCTCGGCGTCGACACCGCCTACCTACGGGCCGCCGTCGACGAGATGGAGTCCCAGTTCGGCTCGATCGACGGCTACTTCGCCGAGGGCCTCGGCATCGACGAGGCCGGCCAGGAGGCACTGAGGACCGCGTTCCTCATCTGATCGCCGACCCCGCCGGTCGAGCCTGTCGAGACCCGCCGGTCGAGCCCGTCGAGACCCGCCGAGCCACCGTCCGCGGGCGAGCCACGGAAGCACCTCGCCGGTCGGCGTCCTGGGGGGCTTGGTCTCGACGGGCTCGACCGGCGAGGGCTCGACCGGCGAGGGCTCGACGGGTTACTCGACCCACGGGGTCGCGCCTCGATGGGGGATGAGTCGGCCTGTAAGCCGGGTCCTGTCCAGGGAGCGTCACCGCTCCCC